>JAZRGM010000018.1:0-3226 GCA_045644205.1 Clostridia bacterium
TCGAACTCTCCATTCGCGAAAAAATGCAGATTTTTGGTGCGGAAAGCGCAGATGGGCTGACGCCCTTCAAGCTTGACAATCAAAAAAGATGCGGTTTTTCACGAATGCAGAGCGTGCTGAGTTCGAGTCTCCGGTGGCTAATTAATGGCATCCGCCACAGCTCGAACAGTTGCCGCTGCAGCCGCTTTCTTCGCCGCCCTTAACAAAATAGCCTATTATGCTGTTTACCTGATTAATAAGATTTGAAAAAGCAGAGTTGGCATCAAGATAAGCCTTTATGTTTTCATTAACGCAAAGCTTTTCAAATTCTTCCTGCATCTGTTTTCTTATTTCTTCAAATTCTTCTTTTGAAATATCGGGAGAAGAAGCTTTTCTATTGAGTTCATCTCTTTTATTTGCATATTCCATCATAAGCTTTTGTGCTTCGGGGTCGGCAAGCTGTCTTTCCTCTGCAATTTTAAGCATTTCAAATTCGCCGCTTTCGGCAATCATTATTCCAAGTTCTTTTGCTTTCTGAAGTATTTCGTCCATTTTTATTTTCCTTTCAAAATTTATTTTATTATTTCACCCATCAGAGACCAGGTTTTTGCCTCTGTGATTTTAACATCTAAAAACTGTCCCTTCAATTCGGGGCTTGCTTTAAAATTAACAACCTTGCCGCCTTCGGTTCTTCCTGTCATAAAGCTTTCGTCGGTTTTACTTTTGCCCTCAACAAGAATTTTCATTATTTTTCCCTCTAAGGCTTTGTTTTTTTCATAGGAGATTTTGTCCTGCACATCAAGCAGGCGATTGAAATTTTCCTTTTTTTCTTCCATGGAGATGGGGTCCTCCATAATGGCTGCAGGAGTGCCTCCTCTTTTTGAATAGATAAAGGAGAAGATGGTATCGTATCTTACCTTTTCCAAAACATCTATAGTATGCTCAAAATCTTCTTTTGTCTCACCGGGAAAGCCCACTATAATATCGGTGGTTAAGGTAATATCGGGCATTTTTGCTTTTACCTTTTCTATTTTTTCAAGGTATTCTTCCTTGGTGTAGACTCTGTTCATAAGCTTTAAAATGCGATTGCTTCCTGCCTGGAAAGGAAGGTGGAGCTGCTTGCATATTTTATCATTTGACGCCATAGTGTCAATAAGCTTATCACTTATATCCTTGGGATGGCTTGTCATAAAGCGGACTCTTTCTATGCCATCTATCCGGCACACTTCATTTAAAAGGTCGGCAAAATCTATTTTTTCATCTAAATCCTTACCATAGGAATTAACATTCTGCCCCAGAAGGGTTATTTCCTTGTAGCCTTCTTTAGCAAGAAGCATTACCTCGTTTAATATTGCTTCCTTTTCGCGGCTTCTCTCTCTGCCTCTCACATAGGGTACTATGCAGTATGAGCAGAAATTGTTGCAGCCATACATAACCGACACCCATGCCGACGGGCCTTCCTGCCTTTCAACGGGAAAATCTTCAGCTATGTGGCCATCGGTATCAATAAGGTCGACAACTCTTGAGCCTGATTTTACAACCCTTAATAAAAGAGAAGGGAAGCTATAGAGAGAATGAGTTCCAAACACAAGGTCAACATGCTTATATTTTGACTTTATTCTTTTGGAAACCTCCTCCTGCTGCATCATACATCCGCAAACGCCGATTATTAAATCGGGTTTTTTGGTTTTGAGATGCTTTAATGCTCCAAGATTTCCATATACCTTAAGCTCTGCATTTTCTCTCACAGCGCAGGTATTGAAAATGATTATATCGGCAGTTTCTTTATCATCTGTTTTTTCAAAGCCCATCTCACGGAGCATTCCCATAATGATTTCCGAATCGCTGACATTCTGCTGACAGCCATAGGTTTCAACAAAGGCTTTTTTATTTTTTCTGCCACTTAAAAGATGCTTTATTTCAAGTATTTTATCTTTTTGCTTTTCCACCTCTTGAGGCGACAAAACAACTTCGTTTCTCTTGCTCATTTATATAAATTCCTTTCGGGCATAGCCTGTCTTTTATAACATATATATAATATCATATTTTAAACTTAATGTAAAGTAATAATAAGGCTTATTTTTTAATTTTTCCTGCCTTGACGACAGATGGAAATTTAAGTATAATAAACCATATAAAACAATACTTTTGAGAGGATTTTATTTTTATGGAATGGATAATCTTTAAGATATTTACATCAAATGAAGGAATAGAAGCTGTTTGCAATATGCTCTATGAACTAGGCATAACAGGAACAGAAATAGAAGACGAGCAGGAATTCAAGGAGTTTTTGGAAGAAAATAAAAAATACTGGGACTATGTTGACGACGAGCTTCTTAGAGAAAAAAGCGGCGAAACCAAGGTTAAGATATACATAGAAAACAACAGCGAAGCAAAAAATACTATTGCAAAAATTTTAGCAGAGCTTGAAAAATTAAAGCTTGCAGATACCAAAAATAGATGGGGCAGACTTGAAACCGAAACAGAAGGAATTAACGAAGAAGACTGGGCAAACAACTGGAAGGAATTTTTTAAACCCACAAAAATCGGAAAAAAAGTTCTTATTCAGCCTCAGTGGGAAAAATTTGAGGGCGAAACAAGCCGCACAATATTTACAGTAAATCCCGGAATGACCTTCGGCACAGGAACCCACCACACCACAAAGCTCTGCATTGAATATCTTGAAGATGCCATAGACAAAGAGAAAACAGTTCTGGACATAGGCTGCGGAAGCGGAATTCTTTCCATCATTTCCCTTCTTCTTGGTGCAAAAGAAGCCTATGCGCTTGACATTGACCCGGCTTGCGAGCATGTTGCCTATGAAAACGCGGAGCTCAATAATGTTGATAAATCAAAATATCTTGTTTATTCAGGAGATATTTTAACCGATAAAGAGCTTTTTGAAAAACTAAGTGTTAGAAAATATGATGTTATAGTTGCAAATATTGTGGCAGATGTTATAATCGCTCTTTTGCCAACAGTTAAAAAGCTGATTGCTCCGGGCGGGGTGTTTATATGCTCAGGAATAATCGAAGAAAGAACAGATGATGTTAAAGAGGCCTTTGAAAAAAACAATATGGAAATTGCAGATATAAAAAGAAGCGGTGAATGGGTAGCCATTGGAGTACTATCCGAACGCGCCTCAAAGTCTTGAAAAAAGGCTTTTTCTTCGTTGTCGCTTTTGCCATACCTCGTATTACCAAAAGCTTCCGCCTTGAAAAATCTCTATTTTCAAGACTTTGAGGTT
>JAZRGM010000019.1:0-8441 GCA_045644205.1 Clostridia bacterium
TATTGCGAAGAATTTGCCGCAAAAACCGCACTTAGTTCGAATCTTCGGTGGCTAGCCATTGGAGTATTATCCTAAATGCTATAAATTATTGTTTATCGCTCGATGCGATAAACAATAATTAAAGTAATAGGTAATAATGAATAGTGAATAAGTTAGGTTGATTTTCGCCCTTTGGCGAAAATCTTCCATACCTCTTCACTTTTCACTCTTCACTCTTCACTATTCACTGTATTGTTTACCGAACATTGAGTTCGGTAAACAATAATTTATCTTACAATTAAAACACATGCTATGGATTATAAATCCTGCTCTAAGATTATTGCTATTTGCAGCAAATATTTTCAGGAGAATGAAAATGAAGAAAAAACCTATAGTTCTAACAGCTTTAATAACTGCGGTATGCGTTTTTTTAATCACAACCGTATTTTATACCACTCCCACAGGAAATCTTGTGTTCAGCACCTTGTCGGACACAGTAACCGGAAGAAACTATGCAAAATTTGCACAGATGGATTATCTTATAGGCAAAAACTATATGGGTTCATATTCCAATGAGTGGCTTATGGATAATGCCCTTCATATGTATGTGGCAAGCCTGGGCGACCCATATTCAGCCTTTTTTAATAAAGAGGAATACGAGGAATTTTCCTCCGGACTTTCCGGAGACTACAAAGGAATAGGCGTTACTATTTCAAATGAAAATGACCGCATTCTGGTTGGAAATGTTCAGCCCGGCTCTCCGGCAGATAAAGCAGGAATAAAAAAAGGCGACATAATAACAAAGATAAATGGCAAAGCATACAGCGGAAAGGCATTAAATGATGCGGTGTCTGCCATAAAGAAAAACCCTGTCGGCACATCTGTTAAGATAACTGTGGAAAGAAATGCTCACGAAATGGAGCTGACCATTGTTATTGAAGATATAAAGCAGGTTTTTGTTTCTTCAAGATTTCTTCAGAATTCCATAGGCTATCTGAGGCTTCAGTCCTTTGGGAGCGATGTTTACAAGGAATTTAAAAAGCAGATAGAAGATATGAAAGCCAAGGGCATGAAAGGTCTTATAATCGACCTTCGTTCAAATCCCGGCGGAGCACTAAATACTGCAGTTGCAATCGGTGATTACCTTCTTGGCGAAGGCACACTTCTCACAGTCCGCGACAAATCCGGTGAAGAGAAGGAGTATAAATCTCATAAGGGAGAATTGGAGCTTCCGATGTGTCTTCTTATAAATGAAAACAGTGCAAGCGCATCAGAGCTTATTGCAGGGGCGCTCCGCGACTATAAAAAGGCAGTTCTTGTTGGAAAGAAAACCTATGGCAAAGGCGTGGTTCAGTCGGTATTTGACCTTGGCGATAAAACAGGTCTCCGCCTTACTACTGCAAAATATTATACACCATCAGGAGAATGTATCCACGAAAAAGGTGTTTCGCCCCATGTTGAGGTTGATTTGCCTGAGGGCGTAACATTTTCTCAGCTTGATGTTGAAATAGAAAATGACACACAGCTTGAAGCTGCAATAAAGGAAATGGAAAAGCTTCTTATTGAAGGAAAAGCATGATAAAAATGTGTATATAATAGTAAAAAAGCCGCAAAAATGTGGATAATGTTAAATGTTTTGTGGAATTCCGGCAGTTTTAGCCTGAAAACCTACTGGAACCGATATTATGAAAGGAAACGCAGATGAAGAGAGAAAGCGGAATTTTAATGCATATATCATCTCTTTGGGGAGATTATTCCTGCGGAAGCTTTGGAAAAGAAGCAATAGAATTTGTCGATTTTCTTTCGCAGGCGGGCTTTAGCTGGTGGCAGGTTTTGCCATTTTGCATGGTTGATGAATGTAATTCGCCCTATAAATCTTATTCAGCCTTTGGCGGTAATCCCTATTTTATAAGCCTTGAAACTCTTTTTGAAAAGGGGTATATCACAGCCGATGAGCTCAAAAGTGCAAAGCAGAAAACTCCCTATAGCTGCGAATATGAAAGACTTTCAAAGGAGAGATTTGCTCTTTTAAAAAAGGCTTCGGAAAGATGCACAGATGAAAAAGAAAAAATAGAAAAATTTATTTTGTCTCACCACCACATTGCCGGATTTTGCGAGTTTATGGCATTAAAGATGGCAAATGATTATAAAGCGTGGAATGAGTGGGATATTTCGGGATATGATGAAGATAATCTTTTTGCATGGCAGTTTATTCAGTATGAATTTTTCTCACAGTGGAAAAAAATAAAAGACTACGCTAATTCAAAGGGGATAAAGATTTTAGGTGATATTCCAATCTATGTTTCCTACGACAGCGCCGATGTGTGGGCAAATAAGGAGCTTTTTGAGCTTGACGAGGGCGGCTTAATGAAAGCTGTGGCGGGGGTTCCGCCTGATTATTTCTGTGAGGCCGGTCAGCTCTGGGGCAATCCTCTTTATAACTGGAAGAAAATGAAAGAAGATAATTATCTCTGGTGGCAGGAAAGGATAGAGGCAAGCTTTGAAATTTTTGACGGAATAAGAATTGACCATTTCAGAGCGATAGAGAGCTATTGGTCTGTTCCAAAAGACGCCGCCACAGCCAGGGAAGGAAAGTGGATAAAGGGACCTGGAATGGATTTTATAAAATCTATAAAAAGAAAAGCCGGTCAAAAGCTTATTGTTGCCGAGGATTTGGGGCTTATAACACCGGAGGTGTTCCGCCTTGTTGAAAAAAGCGGTTTTCCCGGAATGAGAGTTATGCAGTTTGGCTTTTTAGATAACAGCGACTCAACCCATCTTCCTCATAATTATCATAATAATTGCATTGCCTACACAGGCACCCACGACAACAACACCCTTCTGGGGTATGTGTGGGAAATGGATGAAGAAAGCAGGAAACGCCTTCTTGAATACTGCGGCTATACCGAGAGCGACTGGGACAAAGGCTATGACCACATAATCCGCACTCTTTTTGCCTCCGCTGCAGGAATTGTTATAGTTCCCATTCAGGATATTCTTCTTTATGGAGCCGACACCCGTCTCAACACTCCGGGCAAGGCAGAGGGCAACTGGGCATACAGAGTTACAAAAGAGCAGATAATGTCGGCAGAAAGTGAAAAGTTTGCCGGATATAACAGCTTGTATAAAAGAAATTGATGATAGTTTATAATATTTTGCATATCAAAAGCAGAAAAAGATGAAAAAGTTTAACAAAAATGTGGAATTTTTGACATCTTGCAAAAAATATTGTTGACAAACGCAAAGTGTTAGTATATAATCGTAATGGTTTTTAGTCTATGGGTGGTTTTTTGCCCATCAGACATTGCAAATGTATTTTGACGGTGCAGATTTCTCTGCGGCAGAGAAATTGAGTGCTGCGATGACATAAAGTCATAAAATGGCGTAAGGTCATTGAATTCTAAGGAGGTGTAATCACTATGAAGAGAACATATCAGCCAAATGTTAGACACAGAAGCAAAGTTCACGGCTTCAGAGCAAGAATGAGCACAGCTAACGGCAGAAAGGTTTTAGCTCGCAGAAGATTAAAAGGTAGAAAAGTTCTTTCCGCTTAATTTTTGATTTTCTAAATTTTTAAGACCACTTCGGGTGGTCTTTTTTGCCACTTATAAAAAATATCTCGTAAGGAGTTTAAATTATGAAAAATACAGTTAAGCTCAACCGGGAATTTCGCTATGCTTACAGAAAAGGCGCAAAAGTTGTGACGGATTGTCTTGTTTGTTATTCGTATAGTAACCGTCAGTCCTTTAATAAGCTTGGCATAACTGTGTCCGCCTCGATAGGAAAGGCGGTTTGCCGCAACAGAATAAAAAGGCTGATTCGCGCGGCCTACAGTGCGCGAAAGGATGAGCTTCAAACCGGCCACAACATCATCGTTGTTGCACGGAGCAAGATGACAGAGGCAAGCTTTGAAGAAACTCTTAAAGCTTTTGACTATTCACTAAGAAAGATGGGTCTGCTATGAAGAAAGTGTTATTATTTTTAATTCGCTTCTATCGCAAACATCTCTCGCCTTTGAAAAAACCTTGCTGCAGATTTTATCCAAGCTGCTCTGAATATGCTTTTCAGGCAGTTGAAAAATACGGAGCAGCAAAGGGAACATATCTTGCTGGAAAAAGAATTTTAAAATGCCATCCTTTTCACAGCGGAGGATATGATCCGCTTAAATAGGAGGAAATATGGATTTCTTTGATATTATAAAAATCCCGATAGGCTATCTTCTGGGATGGATTTATAATCTTATTCCCAACTACGGTTGGGCACTTATCATCTTTACACTGGTTGTAAAGCTTCTGCTTTTGCCTTTAGGTCTCAAACAGCAGAAATCAATGACAAAAATGCAGGCAATGCAGCCAAAAATTGCCGCACTTCAGGAAAAATATAAAAACGATCAGCAGAAACTCAGTCAGGAAACAATGAAGCTCTATAAAGAGTATGGCATAAGTCCTATGGGCGGATGTTTGCCTATGCTTATTCAGCTTCCTATTTTATTTGCTCTCTACAGAGTTCTCTATCGCCCTCTTACCTATATGCTTCATATGTCCGACAAGGCAATTGGAGCTTTGGGCAATCAGTTTGTTATTGATATGTCCAATAAAAACCCCATGGCGCAGATTCAGATTGCAGAAAAAGCAAATCTTATTGATTTTGATTTCTTCGGTCTCAACCTTTCAGCCAATCCAAATGCCGAAGGCTGGTTTGCAGTTGCAATGATTATTCCTGTGCTTGCTGCGGTTACAACATATTTTTCTTCAAAAATCACCATGCTTATGAACAAAAATAAAAAAGAAGAAAAACAAGAGGAAAAACCAAAGAGAATTCTTTCTCCTGATCAGAAAGACACAAAACCCAACGCCAACGAAATGGGCCAGACAATGACCTGGATGATGCCAATATTCACTCTGTGGATAACAGCAACCTTCCCTGCGGCTCTTGGTATTTACTGGGTTGCATCAAATATATTTTCAATCGGACAAACTGTTCTTTTAAATGGTCACTATTCAAAGAAAATGGATAATGAAATTTCAGCACAGGAAGCACTCCTTGCCCAAAAAAGAGAAGCAAAGTTTGCAGGAAGAAAAAGAAAGGGGAAAAAATAAATGATAATCGAAAAGAAAGCTAAAACAAAAGAAGAAGCAATTAGCCTCGCACTTGCCGAAATCGGTGTAGATGAGAGCGAAGTTGAAATAGAAATTGTTGAAGAAGGTTCAAAAGGATTTTTAGGTCTTGGCGGTAAGGATGCTGTTGTTAAGGTTACTTATAATCCCGACAGCGAAAAAAGAGCTACCGACTTTTTAAATAAAATTTTTGAAATCACAAACGAAGATGTTACTGTTGAATCTGAAATAGACGAAGAAATTTTAAAAATAAATCTTTCCGGCCCCGATATGGGAATCGTTATCGGAAAAAGAGGCGAAACCCTAGATGCTCTTCAGCACCTCACAAGCCTTGTTGTTAACAGAGGAGACAAATCCTTCTTAAAGGTTTCTCTCGATGCTGAAAACTATCGTGAAAAAAGAAATGTTGCATTGGAAGAGCTTGCAGGCAAGCTTGCAAATAAAGTTATGCGCACAGGCAGAAACCAGACCTTAGAGCCTATGAATGCTTATGAAAGACGCATTATTCACTCTGCACTTCAAAACCACGAAACTGTTACAACTTATAGCATAGGTCAGGGCGTGAATAGAAAAGTAGTTATAGCACTTAAAAAATAAAATTAGTGAAAAGAGAATAGTGAAAAGACAATAGCGAAAAGAAATAGAAGAAATCCGCCTTTCAGGGCGGATTTCCACATTTTCTCTTCTCTTTTATCTCTTATCTTTTCTCTGTTTCCCAAAAGGGAGTTGAGTGTTTTATGAATTTGTTTTCTACGATTGCTGCTATTTCTACCCCCTACGGTACCGGCGGAATATCTATAATAAGAATAAGCGGCAGCGAGGCTGTGGCTATTGCAGATAAGATATTTAAAGCATCGTCGGGAAAAAAGCTTTCCGCTTCCCCCAGCCACACAATCCACCACGGTCACATCCTGTCAAGTGATGGAAAGGTTCTGGATGAGGTTTTGGTGTCGGTTATGCTCTCACCCCGCACCTACACCGGTGAAGACACAGTTGAACTAAACTGCCACGGTGGCCTTTTTACCACAAAGAGAATTCTTGAAGAGGTTTTAAAGGCAGGCGCACAAAATGCTTCAAGAGGGGAATTTACAAAACGCGCATTTTTAAATGGCAAAACAGACCTTGCAAGAGCTGAGGCTGTTATAGACCTTATTAATTCAAAAACAAATCTTGAGCAAAGTGTGTCGGTCAATCATCTTGGCGGAGCGCTTTCGTCAAAGATAAATAAGCTAAGAGAACGCCTTTTAGCTCTTATAGCTCATGTGCAGGTGCTTATTGATTATCCCGACGAAGAGCTTGAGCCATTATCCGATGTTGAATTTTTAAATGAGCTTAAATCCATAAAAAGCGAAGCTTCAAAGCTTCTTGCCACATCAGAAGCCGGAAGCATCATAAAAAATGGTATAGCCACAGCTATCGTGGGTAAACCAAATGTTGGAAAATCTTCCCTTCTTAACCTCTTGTCAGGAGAAGAAAAAGCAATTGTAACAGATATTGAAGGCACAACAAGAGATGCCATTGTAGAGAGTGTGTCTCTTGGCGGAATAAGTCTTAACCTTGCCGACACAGCCGGAATAAGAGAAACCGATGATAAAATAGAAGCTATCGGTGTTAAAATTTCAAAAGATTATATTGAAAAATCAAAGCTTATAATCTTTATGGCTGATGCAGCATCCGGCATAGATGAAAACGACAAAGAAATAATAAAGAGCCTTGCAGGGAAGAAATGCATTGCTCTTATAAATAAATCCGACAAGGCAAGCCTTGAAAATGAAGATATATTAAAAGAAAGTTTTGACAGGGTGATAAGCTTTTCGGTTAAAACCTCTCAGGGCCTTTGTGAGCTTGAAGCTGCAATAAAGGAAATGTTTGAAATTGGTGAAATAGAAAATAATTCTGATATAATAACAAACGCCCGCCACAGAGATGCTCTTGTAAAAGCAGAAGCGGCTCTTTTGTCGGCAATTTCTTCAATAGAAATGGGTATCAGCCCCGACACCTGCTTTATAGATATTGAGGATGCAATATCTGCTCTTGGCGAAATAGTGGGGCTTACAGTCAGCGAAGAAGTTGTGGACAGGATATTTCATTCTTTCTGCGTGGGCAAATAGAATGAAATATCAGAGAAAAGATAATAGTGAAAAGTGAATAGAAATGGAAGAAATCCGACCTTACAGGCGGATTTCAACATTTTCTCTTCTCTATTCTCTCTTATCTCTTCACTTGTTTCCCGTTTCTCGTAGTGCATAAATGCACTTTATACAAGATAATGTATTAATTAGAAATACTAAACACAAGATATGCTTTTTGGCACATTTTCACACAATTTTGTTGTGCAATTTGTATATGTTTTACGATTTTTTATTCGCTTTTAGGAAAATTTTCTTGAAAAATCGGCTGAAACATAGCTTTCATGGGTGTTTGGCGGGTTTTAACGCCTTTGTTTTTCGTTAAAATAAATAAAAGCAATAATAAAACCACTTGGTATACTGTTAAAAATTAACAAAGTTTTGAAAAAACTCATTTTTTTGAAACTTTAGGTAAATATTACTGTTGCAAAATAGCGGCAAATATAGTAAACTAGCCTAGTGTGGCATGACATACGATGAAGTGGAAGGTTACCTACCGCGCTACTAAATGCGGTGAATTTCCATGGAGAATGTCCGAATCATTGAATCCGGGCGGCTTAGTCACAGTTAATACCAAGTGTATTTTTATGCCCCGGGAGCAGTATGCCTCGGGATTTAAAAATGAGAAGGTATGACACACACGGATGTGTGTACTGTTTTTCGACTGCCGATGTGGCACCAAAAAATTATTTTATGTTAGGAGGTACTATCAATGGCTAAAAGTCAGAAAATCAGAATCAAGCTTAAAGCTTACGAGCACCAGTTAATCGATCAGTCTGCTAAAAAGATTGTTGAAACAGCTGAAAGAACAGGTGCAAAGGTTGCAGGTCCTATTCCACTGCCGACTAAGAAAGAGATCGTAACAATTCTCAGAGCTGTACACAAATATAAAGACAGCCGCGAACAGTTCGAACTCAGAACTCATAAGAGACTTATCGACATCTTAGAACCTACTCCCAAAACCATCGACACACTTTTAAAGATTTCTCTTCCCGCTGGTGTGGATATCGAAATCAAACAGGTGTGATTGAAGATGTGATGCAGAAAGCTTAATGATTCTGCACGGTTGCTGTCTCCATCCTAAGGCAGCAGGTCATGTTGAGGCACCTTAAGCTTCAACCAATAACCAAATATAGGAGGAAATGAAGAATGCAAAAAGCAATTTTAGGAAAGAAACTCGGAATGACTCAGCTTTTTACAGAAGACGGCACAGTAA
>JAZRGM010000020.1:0-49854 GCA_045644205.1 Clostridia bacterium
GTCGTCTGACTCAGCTTGTTCGCTTCCTTGTCCAGAGCATTGGAGAATTTCGAAATATATTCGTCTCTCATCTTCCCATCCTGTTGCAACAAATTCTCCATCTTCGCTACGGTAGTCGCATTCGTTGATATCAGGTTGCTCATGATACTCCGGTTCTCGTTCAGCAGATTCTGTAGCATCGCTTTCGACATATTCGATATCTCTGTTTTCGTAGCCAGAGTCTTTATCAGCATGTACAGCTCCGGTTGGAATTCTACCATATCCTGTATCATTTTCAGTTCCGTTGACCTCTGTTTCTCTGGTATGGAATACACCTTCAGTTCCAATTGACTGTTGTCGTACTCTGCCATATGTTTCGAGTTCTTGTTCATTAATTCTTCCAGTTTGGGATCCATTTGTAAGTTCTTCTCTAATCTTGAATTCATTTTCAATACACTCCTTTAAAAATTTATCGTGGTGCAGTTTAATATCTCTGCACTTCATTCCGTTTGGACAAGTGAAAGTTATACTTTTTCTTTCATCGGTCCACCTCATTTCGTATCCTTGTTTTGCCATTTCTTTTGTAAATTGTTCACGGTTACCGCTCCGTTCCATCGCATATTTAATATCACTCATAAGCCTGAACTTCCAGCTCTGACCTTTTTCGGCAGCTCGGTACTCTCTTGTAGACATACCTTTGCGACCTTTTTCATAAGGCGGCAGAACAGAGAGTCCATGACTTATACAAACTTCGTCATTTAAATCTCGCAAAACCTTGAGTGAATTTGGTGATAAATGAAGCTTTGTACCGTTCTCAAAATTTACAGAATTAACAACAATATTTGAATGCAAATGAGGCTCATCCATGTGTGTACAAACCAAAACCTCATGCCCCGGCCATGCTTTCTTTACGAACTCAATCGCTACCTCATGAGCCTCGACAGGTGTGATTTTTTCTTTGGGAGAAAAGGAATGAGAAAAGTGATAAAAATTCACCCTGCCCTCGTTATGATATACTGCCTTGGTTGTCATAAATTCTGTGTAAGCTTTTTCACCAATACAGTTAACTCCGGTGATAAGTTTTCTGCCAGAATTTATATCAAAAGTTTTCTTTTCATCGAGACAATAATTGATAACACCTCGCATTGCACTCGGGCTTTGTTTTGTTTCAGAAATTATATTTAATGTCGCCATCAATTCCTCCTCCCAACGTCACCTATTCGTTCAGTTAATTTTTCAATTGCATCGATAAATTCACGGAAATTATACGACGAAAAAACCTTAGAATTTACCTTTGTTGTAAGCTGATTAATGTTGTTTCCGATGCGCTTGAGTTCCAATAAAAACGGTTGCATATTAACCGGAATAAATATAGGTGTTTCGAGAGAAAGTCTGACTATATAATCTGTAACACTGAGGCCTGCTTTTTTAGCACGCTTCTTTATATATTGCTTTTCTTTCTCCGTAACTCTTATCGTCAATGTCGTATCTCTTCTTCTGTTGTCTTTCATATAAATCTCTCCTAACTTAAAAATATAGTAAGTGGGTCCGGGCTTCTGCCCGAGAAAAAAGCACCTTCAGGGAGGCACTTCGCGGCAGGCAGACAGCCGGACGCTATGCTTGCCCCAGACCAAGTCTGGGAAAAATCTCAAATTTTCGTGCCCAATATTTTTCAGGGTTATTGGAATAAAAAATAATTGATTTGCAAATCTCTGTAAGAGGTGCCAATCAATTAAATCATCACACTATTTTATTGCCTATATTATTCTTATCCAATAACCCTATATTATTAACTTAGTATTATTTGCAGCCGTTTTTCACACCACCTAAGTCAAAAAATAACCACCATTTATTCAAGCACTTTGTTCGTCAACCGATAGAGATTAGATGTGGAACATCCGTTACTCTTTTTGCGATTAACTTTGATTATGTATCCTGACTCAACCAACTTGGGTATTGCGTTTTTGACAGTAGATAGACCAATACCTGTATCCTGATGAATGGTATCAAGAGAAGGGAAGCAGGAGTTGTCATCACCTGACCTCATACAGAGATAACACAGTATCTTAAATTCGTTTCCGCTGATCCTTTTATCCGTAATAATCTTATTGAGTATAGTTGTAAATTTACCTTTTAGTTTTTGCATTTTATGACCTCCTTTTTGCAAACAAAAAAGCCGTACCATTTCTGATACGACTCTAAATTTTATTTACTCTTTTTTGTGACAATATCAATTATTGTTTCAGGGAACATTGCGTTTGTTTCTAAAAATCTTTTCATCTGTTCTTGGTCAGCTGTTTCTAATTGTGCATATCCAAGTATGGCAGAACAATTTACTTGATGAAGCGAAGAGACAATTAATTGCATTGGTAAATGCATTTCGAAAGGAGAAAACAAATAATTAATATCTTCTTCGCTCGACGCCTTTGCACCACGATCATTTAATAAAAATCTTGTGCTAGGATGATTATACATATGGGCTTCATCTATATAGGCATAAAAATGTTCTAATCCAACAGCTTTTGATAATTCGAATAAATTTGCAGATTTTATATCGTCATTTAATGCCCATTCATAACTATTTTTTCCGTTCCAGCCAAAGGTTGTTTTGGCACAATTATATTCTTGCTCTATCTCTTCAAAGTTATCAAAATTGTAATTAACTAAATCTAACTTATCCCTATATTCATACAATTTTTTATAAACTTTATATGTATCAATCTTCGAATAATGAATATACTTTTCTGATAATTCCGGATATTGTAGTAAAACTTTTGAAACAACGGATAACTCAAAAAGGGTTCTCCAACGTGCCATTGCTCCAGATGCAGAACCATTTTCCATAAGTATGGTTGCTTCTCTAAACACTTTTATGGACTTTTCGTGTATTCGTAAAAGTGCAAATTGCAAATATGGCTTTGAAGGTTGGGGAATGTATCCATCCATAGTTCTTCCAAGTTCATGAGAAAAATCATTATATCCTTCCAAAATGCAAAATTCTTCATAATATGCCTTGAAGGTGCTTTTCCTAAATTTTGAATATCCATTTTGCATAATTTTGAATTTTTGTTTACACATTTTCCAAAATACTCTTTTATCCATTTCTATCTCCTATATGCTTATTTGTAAAAACTCCTTGCAACAGCATCATTGCAAGGAGTTTAATAGTTAAGGTTCCTATTTAGTGCATAACCTTTTGCATATTATGGCGTAAGTTTGGCGTAAATTGGCGTATTTTTTAATTCTGTCAATTCGTCAAACCCACTATTTTACTGCACTTTTTTGATTATTTGTTATCCAACGGCTTCATTGTTGGGAACAATAAAACGTCTCTTATTGCCGCAGAGTCTGTTAATAGCATACACATACGGTCAATACCAAAGCCGATACCGCCCGTTGGAGGCATACCGATTTCCAGAGCTCTCATAAAGTCTTCATCGGTGGTGTTGGCTTCTTCATCACCAAGAGCTAAAAGGGCTTCCTGAGCTTTGAAGCGTTCTCTCTGGTCGATGGGGTCGTTTAATTCGGAATAAGCATTTGCCATTTCCCAGCCATTCATAAAGAATTCAAATCTTTCAACATAGTCGGGATTTCCCGGTTTTTTCTTTGTGAGTGGTGAAATCTCAACGGGATGATCCATAACAAAGGTTGGTTGAAGGAGATGCTCTTCAACAAATTCTTCAAAGAAGAGATTTAAAATGTCGCCCTTTGTGTGGTGTTCTTCATATTCAACATGATGAGCTTTTGCAATTTCTTTTGCTTCTTCGTTTGATTTAATTTCGTTAAAATCAACACCGGAATATTTCTTAACAGCGTCGAGCATGGTTATTCTTTCAAAGGGTTTGCCCAAATCCATCTCAATGCCATTATAAACAATCTTGGTTGTGCCGAGAACTTCCATAGCAACATGACGATAGAGATTTTCAGTTAAATCCATCATACCGTGGTAGTCGGTGTAGGCCTGATATAATTCCATAAGGGTAAATTCAGGGTTATGGCGGGTATCTAAACCTTCGTTTCTGAATACTCTGCCTATTTCATACACTCTTTCCAAGCCGCCAACAATAAGACGCTTTAAATATAACTCAAGAGAAATTCTTAATTTAAAATCTTCGTCAAGAGCATTGAAATGAGTTTCAAAAGGACGGGCAGCAGCGCCTCCTGCATTTGAAACAAGCATAGGTGTTTCCACCTCTAAAAAGCCTTGTCCATTAAGATAGCTTCTTATTGAAGATATGATTTTTGATCTTTTGATGAATGTGTCTTTAACATCGGCATTCATAATAAGGTCAACATATCTCTGTCTGTAGCGAAGGTCGGTATTTGTCATACCATGGAATTTTTCAGGAAGGGGCTGAAGTGATTTTGATAAAAGGGTAATCTTTGATGCACGAACAGAAATCTCACCTGTCTGAGTGGTGAAAACTTCACCCTGGGCACCAACGATGTCGCCTATGTCAAGCTTTTTAAAGCGATTGTATTCATCTTCGCCAAGAATATCTTTCTTAACAAAAACCTGAATCTGACCTTCCATATCGGCAATATGGAGAAAGCCTACCTTACCCATGCCTCTTTTAGACATAATTCTTCCGGCAACAACAACATTTTCTCCGTCTAAAGAAGAAATTTTTGCCATTATTTTTTCAGGTTCCTCGGAGCCGCGTTTGGTAATTTCACGCTCCTCTTCGGTATAGTTATCTTTGATTTGTGAAGAAGTATGGCTTCTGTCGAATTTTGTGATTTCAAAAGGGTCCATACCATTTTGCTGAAGCTCTGCAAGCTTTTCGCGGCGAACTTTCAATATTTCATTGAGTTCAAGCTCGGGAGCTGTGTTTTGCATTTCCTGATTACTCATTCGCGATTTCCTCCTTGGATATTTTTTAAAAGCTTATCATTTGCTGATTTCAATTATCTTAAGCTCAAATGAACCGCCCGGGGTTTCAACTGTAACCACATCGCCCCTCTTTTTGCCAAGAAGCGCTGTGCCGATGGGGGATTCATCGGAGATCTTATTTGCATCGGGATCAGCTTCGGTTGTGCCAACGATGGTGTAGGTTTCTTCTTCTTCCATATCAGCATCATAAACTGTTACCTTTGATAAAATGCTTACAGTATCTGTGCCGACTGCATCAACATCCACAACCTGAGCATTTTTTATCATTTCTTCCAGCTCACCTATTCTTTTTTCCATTGCTGCCTGAGCATCCTTTGCAGCATCATACTCTGCATTTTCCGAAAGATCACCAAAGCCGCGGGCTATTTTGATTTTTTCAGCAATGTCTTTTCTGCCGGTAACCTTTAAGTATTCAAGCTCTTTTTCAAGCTTTTCAAATCCTTCGGGTGTAAGTATTATTGGTTTTGCCATGTTTTTTACCTATCTTTCTGTCCGCTCTGATTATTTTCCTACGCCGGCGGACTCGGCATTAAATGAGATGGCAATGATGAAAAACAAAGAAATGCTAAGTCTATCTTAGCATAACTTTTTATATTATACATATAAAGACAAAAATTGTCAAGGCTGTGAGCGTAAAAATAGTCCGGATCACAAAAACTTAATAAATATAAAAAAAATAAATTCCCTAAACTTCGTTTTTTTCAATGGATATGTTGAATTTTTCGCTATTGGATATTTTCTATAATATAATGTTTTTGTTATGTGCAAACCTCACCCTCGATGTACCTTTGTACACCTTCGGGTAACTCTTCGATTCGGTTTGCCCATTCCAAACAATTTTTTCTGCTCCCAGCGCTGTGAATGTAAAAATAGTCTGGAACGCAAAAGGCGAAATTATATATTCAAAACCGCCTGCGGTTTTGCACCTTTTCTCTTCGCTCTTATCTCTTCTCTTTTATCTTTATCTACATTTCCCTTCTTCCCTCAATAGCCTTAGCCAAAGTCACCTGGTCAGCATATTCCAGGTCGCCCCCAACAGGGATTCCGTAGGCTATGCGGGTAACTCTTATGCCAAAGGGTTTTAGAAGCTTTGAAATATACATTGAGGTGGCATCACCTTCAACATTGGGGCTTATTGCAAGAATAACCTCTTTAACGGTTTCATCTGCGGCACGCTCCAAAAGCTCTTTAATCTTTATATCCTCAGGGCCTATGCCATCCATTGGAGAAATGCATCCATGCAACACATGATAGCTGCCATAATATTCTCTGGTTTTTTCAAGAGCCACCACATCCTTTGGCTGCTCCACCACACAGATAGTTGATTTGTCTCTTTTTGAGCTCTGACATATTTCACATATTTCCTGCTCGGCTGTGTTCTGGCAGATTTTGCAATAGCAGATTTTCGCCTTTGCTTCAGTTATGGTCTTTGTCATATCCTCAATATCTTCATCAGACATTGACAATACATAATATGCCATCCTTACAGCACTTTTATTACCCACTCCGGGCATTTTTCTGAAAACATCTATAAGCTTCTGAAAGCTTTTTGTGTATAACATGGAATTACCTCATTTTATGTTCAAACTAATTTTATTATTCCAGAATATTTCCTTCTCCGTCAAAAAGGGGAAGCTTTTCAAGGAAAATAATATCGTCTCTTTCTGCAGCAGCACCCTCCGCAAGAACAGCCATTTTTCCAACGATATTTCCGCCTGCATTTTTAACAAGATGCTCTATTGCCTCTAAAGAGTCGCCTGTGCTTATAACATCGTCAACAATAAGCACCCTTTTTCCCCTCAGGGCATTTGCATCATCTTCACCAAGGCAAAGCTTCTGGGTGTGCTTGGTGGTTATGGAATTAACCTCTGTGGTAACGATATTTTTCATGTAGACCTTTGCAGCCTTGCGGGCAATGATATAATTGTCATCTCCTGCCTGGGAAGCCATTTCATAAACAAGGGGAATACTCTTACTTTCGGCAGTTATCATAATATCATACTCGGGAGCCTTCTTTAAAAGCTCTCTTGCTGCGGCTTTTGTTATTTCCACATCACCAAAAATAATAAAAGCAGCTATGTAGAGATTGTCATTAACCTTAAAAAGCTCCAAATCCCTTTTGCAGCCTGCTATTTCCATTGAATAAAATTTTGCCATCTTAATTTCCTCTTTCCGTAAAACAAAATCGGTGTATATCATTTGCATACACATCCATTATTATATTACTACAAAACTCAAAAATATTCAAGAGGTCAGCCCATTTTTCCCTTTACATAACGAGCATAAAATGATATTATAATCTTAATAAAATTATAGGAGATATACATTATGATAGAAATTAAAAAATGTGATTCACTTGAAGGACTTGAAGACTTTGGATTTGACCTTTATCCCGAAGCTGTTATTATGGCGGCAAAAGATAAAGACGAAATTCTTGGTGCAGGGCAGATTGTTGCCTGCAACGGATATTGTATTTTAGGAAAAATTGCAGTTAAAAAGGAATACGAAGGGATGATGCTTGAATTTTCAATTGCAAAATCACTTCTTAACATGGCAGATTTGGGCGGAGTGAAATATATTGTTTCCGATATGGAGGATGATTCCCTTGCAAAAAGACTTAGAATGGACAAATTCTCTGCCGAAAAAAACCCCGATGCTCCTAAAAACTGCGAAAGATATAAATATTTTCTTGATTTAGAAGGATATTTCACCTCTCATTGTTGACAAAATATTTCGAAATATCTTTAAAATGCCCAAAAATATGGTGCATTTTTTATACATAGTTTACATAATATTTAATTTTTATAAATTTATCCTTTACACTCACAATATCCATATGCTATAATGTGACTACTCTGCCAAAGCGGCAGGGTAGTTTTTGCTTTATAGGAATTTACGACAAAGGTGCAGGCTCATCCTGCTTTTTTATGGAGATGAAAAGAATGAAAACAGGTTTTATTGGTGCCGGAAATATGGGCTCAAGCATTGTTTCCGGAATGATAAAAAGCGGCAATTTCAAAAAAGAAGATATTTTTGTTTGCGACAAAATAATATCTGATGATATAAAATCTCTGGGGGTTTCGGCTGTCTCAATGGATTATATTGTCAAAAACTGCCAGACCATTGTGCTTGCAGTAAAGCCAAACACCATGGAAGCAGTTCTTGAAGAAATAAAGTCAACTGAAGACTTTGAAAAAAAACTCTATATTTCTATCGCTGCAGGCTTTAAATTGGAAAGAATAGAAAAAGTTCTCGGAAGCATCAGGGCTGTGAGAGTTATGCCCAATATCTGCCTCAAAGCTTTAGAGGGTATGACTGTTGTGGCATCAAATAAAAACTGTACCGAAGATGACACAGCTAGTGCAGAGAAAATATTTTCCTCCTGCGGAAAAACAGCCAGAGTTAAAGAAGACCTCATTGATTCCTGCACAGCCATCAACGGAAGCGGGCCGGCATATGTGTTTATGTTTATGGAGGCGCTCTCTGATGCAGCTGTTAAAAATGGCATAGACCGGGAAACAGCATATCTTTTATCTGCCCAGACAGTTCTGGGAAGCGCAAAGCTTATGATGGATTCTGCCATTCATCCGGGGAAATTAAAGGATATGGTTTGCTCACCGGGCGGAACAACCATTGAAGCTGTGGCTCAGCTTGAAAACAAGGGCTTTCGCGACGCTGTGATTTCAGCAGTTGACGCTTGCACAGAAAAAGCAAAGAAAATGGCAAAGGAAAAATAATTTCATTAAAGAATTCTCTCCTGCATATTATTTTGTAGGGTGAGGATATGAATTTTTTAAAAGAATATATAAAAAACCACAAGCTCTTTTTAACTATCTCCTTTATATTATGGCTATGTGCTTCATTTTTTGGAATATATCTTGCATTTGGTGCTCAAAAGGACATTGCCGAGGATGTTGCAAAATACATAACATCTCTTGCAGATGCAAAAAAAGGTTTTGGAGTGATTTTTAAAAACGGGCTTATAACGAATTTTAAATACTGCTTTTTTATAAGCATTTCATCATCGTTTTTCATATTATTCCCCGCCACCCTGCTCCTTATATGCTTCAAGGGTTTTTCCGCAGGGTTCACATCTATGTTTCTTATAAGGCTCTTTGGACTAAAGGGAATCGGCGCAAGCATATGGGCAATTGTTTTCCCTTTGTTTTTATCGCTTCCGGCACTATTTCTGCTCTTTGGCGAATGTCTGGAGCATCCGTTTATATTATTTAAGCAAAGAAAAAAGCTCACATATCAGGACAAAGGCAGAAAACACCTTGCACACATTAGCAAAATTTTTATTATATATCTGTTTTTATGCATGGTAAGCTTTCTTGAAGCGGCTTTATCGCCTGTGTGCCTCAGGCTCCTTAATTGATTACGAAAGAAGATTTTTTATGAATAGACTTATCACAGATGAATTTGAAAAATATTTGCAGGACAAGCGCAGTGTTTCACAAAACACCATTCTCAGCTACAAAAGAGACATTGCACGCTTTTCCTCGTTTATAGAAAAAGACGGAATCGACATTATTTCCGCCACAAGAAATCATATTTTAACCTATATTCTCTCAATGCAGGATGAAGGCAGGGCAAATACATCGGTTATGCGGACTATTGCATCTCTTAAATCGCTTTATGGCTTCCTTTTTTCAAATAATGCCATAGCAAAAAACCCGGCGGCAGATGTTGTACCTCCTAAAAAGGAGCAAAAATCTCCGCAGTTTCTTTCAAGAGATGAAATTGAAACCCTTCTTGAAACACCCGACATCTCATCTGCAAGAGGTTTAAGAGATAAGGCGATTTTTGAAATAATGTATGCTTCGGGGCTGAAGGTAAGCGAATTAATATCCCTTTCTGTTTCCGATATAGATACAAGCCTCGGTTATATCCGCTGTTCAAAGGGAAATGACATAAGGATTGTGCCTCTTGGAAAACCTGCAGTAAATGCCGCGAAAAGCTATATCGGTGTGGCAAGACCTATGATGGCAAAGGAAGATGAAACAGCTCTTTTTGTAAGCTGCAGCGGCGGCACAGCTATGTCACGCCAGGGACTTTGGAAGCTTATTAAAGAATATGCCGCAAAGGCAGGGATAAGAAAATCCATAACTCCCCATACCCTCAGACACTCTTTTGCTGTTCATCTTATGGAAAACGGGGCAGACCTTATTTCTATTCAGGAAATGCTTGGGCATAAGGATGCTTCCACAACTCAGATGTATGCAAAGATGTTTCATGGGAGGCTTAGAGAGGTATACAACAAGGCCCACCCAAGAGCTTGAATAGGAGATGTAAAAATGCTCCGGGAAAAAAGCAGTGAATAACTAACAGGTAATAGTGAATAAGTAAGGAAAAAATCCGCCCAAAAGGCGGATTTTTAATAAACAAGGCTGAAAAAACCGTAAAGGATTTTTCAGCCTTGTTTTATTTTATTCCTGTTAAATAAAACTCCGATTCAATATATTCTATCGTATATGTCCAGCTAAAGCTTTTTTCCTTGCTTTCGCCATTTGCATATGTTATGATTTCGCTCTCTTTAACCTTTGCTTCCCACACGGTGTCAAGCTTTTTAGTAAGGCTTTCAAGCTTAAAGGAGCTGAGCTTTTCCTTTATTCCTTCGGCATTGCATTTTTCCACAAGGCTCTTCTGCTGGGCATACATTTCGGTATTTTTAAATATATAGGGTGCCACAGCATCAAAATTATTCTCATTTATTGCCTTTATCATTGCATCGCAATATCCCCTTAAAAGGTCTTCTGCATCATGCTCGGAAAGAACTATCTCTTCTTTTTCTCTTTTTTCTATTTCTTTCTTGATTTCATTGAGTCTTTCTTTATTTTCCTTGCTCAGAGCTTCCTCATCAAGAATTTCTATTGCTTCCTTTGCAGCAGAATAGTTGTCATCAGAAATAAAGTTTTCAATGCTTTCAAAAATCTCAAACGCTGTCTGGAAGCGTGCTATTTCATCGCTTAAATACTCTATATCATCGTCTATAGGATAGTCTTCATATTCTTTTGGAATTTTTTCAAAAAACCTTGTTGCCGATTCCACATTATAGTCATCAAGCTTGCGGATTGCCATATTGTAGTTATAAAGAATCTTATAGATTATTTCTGCTTCGTCATCGTCGGTAGTTTCCATAAGCTCTTTGTACAGTTCTTCGGCTTCCTCATAGTTGCCGGATTTCATATACTTCTCGCCTCTGGAGTTCATCTCTTCAATTGTGCCTTTTGTGCGGGCAATTTCTTTTTCCTCGCGTATATCAGAGCTTACCGAAATTATCACACCCACCAGAACCGCAATAATCACCAGAACCACGCAAAGCGCAATAATAAGTGGTTTTTTTTCATTTGGGGTTTCTTTCTTTTTTTTCGGCTGGGCGGAAGCTTTTTGCTCTGCCAGATTCTGCGGTAGTCTGGCGGTTTCTTCCTTTTTCTCATAAGGGTTAAGACTATAATGCTCCTCAAGCTCTAAAACAGCTCCGCAAAAAGAGCAAACCCTTCCCTCAGCTTTTCTTTTACAAACGGGACAGTATTTCATATATTCTGCCTCCTTTTCAGATTATCAGCAAAAGAATTTTGCTTTATCTTAATATATTATCTATTGCTGCTGCAGATTCAAGCATAGCTGTTTTGCCTTCGGTGTTTATGATACTGATGCTGGAATCAACATTTCTCACCCATGCAAAGCCATCGGCATAAAATTCAGAAGCTTCAAGATATTTTGCTTCTATAATTTCATTTCCTTCGGCATCAACATAGCCCCAGAGACCATCCTTTTTAACAGGAGCAAGGCCCATTGAGAAATTTTTTGCACCTTCATAAACAGGCTTTATAGCATAATCACCATTTTTATCAATAAATCCGTATTTTCCGTCGCCTCTCTGGGCATAGGCAAGCTCTGCTGAGCCAAATCTTCCGGCAGCTTCAAAGCGTGGGTTTATTTTGTAGCTTCCTGTTATGTCAATATAGCCATATTTTTCGCCGGATTTAACAAGGGCAAGGTCGGAATCAAAGGAGAATCTTTCGTCAAACTGAGGGGTGATAACCATTTTTCCTTCGGAATCGATAAGACCATAGTCGCCATACTGTTTAACAACAGCATATCCGTTTTCGAAGCTATAGGCTTCTTCATATTTGGGTTCGATAAAGGCTGTGCCTGTTTCATCAATATATCCCCATTTTCCGTCTGTCTTAACAGGAGCAAGACCATTTTCACCAAAAGAAAGAGCCATATCATACTGGGGAGCGATGGTATATTCACCGTCTTCGCCTATGTAGCCATAGCTTCCGCTAACAGAAACTGCCGCCATACCATTCTCACCAAAGCCCTGGGCTGTGGCAAACTTTGGTTCTATAACATACTGGGCATTGATGTCAACATAACCCCATTTTCCGTCTTCTTCAACAGCTATATAGCCATTTTCACCAAACTGCCCAACAGAATCAAAGGTAGGCTCACATATAAGAGTTCCCACTTTATCTATAAAGCTGAATTTTCCGTCGATGCAAATAGCTGCCACCTCTCCGTGGTAGTCGCTTATATGGGTAAACTGAGGAACAATTGCAAAAAACGAAGGATCTTCAATATTTACAAAGCCCCATTCTCCCTTTGAAGAAACACCAAGCATTCCCGATGAGAAAAGGGTTTCACCTGTGGGGATTTCTTCTTTTTCCTTATTTGGAATAAGAAGACTTACCGCAACTGCGATTGCAGCTATGATTGCAACCACGCAGACATAGAATCTTATAACCTTCTTTTTGTCATATCTGTATTTTGATTTAACTTTTGCAACAGTCTGTGCTTTTATTTCTCTTTCGCCCATCTTTTTCTCAACTGTTTTTTCATGAACCTTCTGAGAAAGAGATTTCTTTTCAATTTCTTCCTTTGCAGCTTCTATATAGGGAGTGTTGTCCTCTCCGCAAAATGAGCAGACAGCATTATCTCCAAGCTCTCTTTTACAAACTCTGCACAGCATTTTAATTCCTCCTTTGTTTTTAAAACTATTCCGGATTAATAACCGAATACGCCCTCTAAAGATTCATCGAAGCTAATCCAGTCGTCAACATTATATATTTTATATTCATCATGACTGACTCTTACAATGACCTCTTTTATTCCTGCGTTAATAACCATTCTTTTACACATTGAGCAGCAGGTGGCATCGGCAACCAGCACTTTTGTGTCGAAATATTTTCCAACAAGGTATAAAGAAGCACCTATCATCTGGTCTCTTTTCGCGCTTATGATGGCATTTGCCTCAGCGTGAACAGAGCGGCACATTTCATAGCGCTCCCCCCTTGGGATATTGAGCTTTTCTCTCATACAATACTTAAGGTCGATGCAGTTTTTTCTGCCTCTCGGCGCGCCAACATAGCCCGAGGATATGATTTCATCGTTTTTAACAATGATAGCACCATAGTTTCTTCGAAGGCAGGTTCCTCTTTCCAAAACTGTTTCTGCAATATCAAGATAATAATTGTGTTTATCGCGTCTTTCAAAGCTTTTTTCCATTTTCTTTTTCCTCTTTTATTTGTTTTTAAGAAGCTGGCGTGCATTTTCTCTTGTTATATCGGTAACAGTTGCACCGCCAAGGGTTCTTGCTATTTCATCAACTCTTTGGTCAAAATCAAGAAGCTTTAGCTTTGTGTGGGTTCTTCCGTCTTCAACGGATTTTGTTATAAGATAGTGATTGTCGGCAAGAGCGGCAATCTGGGGAAGGTGAGTTATGCAAAGAACGAGTGAGTTTCCAGCCATTTTCTTTAGCTTTTCACCAATCTTCTGAGCTGCAGCACCGCTGACGCCTGTGTCGATTTCATCAAAGACCGAGGTGTCTATGGGATCGGAATTTTTTAAAACACTCTTTATTGCAAGCATAATTCTTGAAAGCTCACCGCCGGATGCAATTTTTGCAAGGGGCTTTGCCTCCTCGCCCACATTTGTTCTTACAGTAAACTCAACCGCGTCGCATCCATTTGATTTAAAGCTTTCCTGCCCGGCAAACTGAGTTCCAAACTGAACCTTTTCCATATTTAATTCACTAAGCTCTGCCATAATCTTTTCCGAAAGAGCTGCGGCATATTTTTTTCTGAGAAGCGAAAGCTTTTCTGCTTTTTCTTTTAATATTTTTTTGTTTTTTTCCAGTTCTTCCTTGAGAGATGTCAGCCTTTCGTCGCTTGTTTCAATTTCTTCAAGCTCTGACCGTGCTCTTTGGTGAAACTCTGTTATTTCTTCTATGGTTTTGCCATATTTTCTTTTTAGTGTACTTATTAATTCAAGTCTTTCTTCAATTGCGTCTGATTCTTCCGAATCAAAAGAAAGAGAGTCATTTATCCTTCTTAATTCTCTTGCTTTTTCGTTTATCACATCGGCGGCATCTGAGAGTGCATCAT
Organism: Clostridia bacterium; assembly: GCA_045644205.1. Classification (GTDB taxonomy): domain Bacteria; phylum Bacillota; class Clostridia; order UMGS1810; family UMGS1810; genus RGIG1828. Next base: position 14,266 of record JAZRGM010000020.1, read on the forward strand.
ATACGCTGTCTATTTCGTCATCAAAGCCGGTTATTTTTTCAAGAAGATTTATCGCTTCCCACAAGCTGTCGTAGCTTGTGCCGGAATCTGAGCCATAGATGGCATCATAGGCGCGGCGGGTGTTTTCGCAAATTTTCTGGCTGTTATCTAAAACTGCCTTTCTTGCCATAAGGCTTTCATCTTCACCGATTTCAAGAGAAGCTTCATCGAGCTCTGCAATCTGAAACTGGAGCATATCCTTTCTGCGGAGCTTTTCTCTGTCGTCGGTGTCGATAGCAGATATTTTATCGCTTAGCTCTGCGCACTTTGCAAAATAGCTTTTATATTCCATTAAAGCAGGCGAAATTTCTTCCTTGCCGAAGCTATCGAGAAACTCTATGTGATTTTTTGGCTGAAGCAGCGACACATTGTCGTGCTGACCATGGATATTAACAAGATAAGAGCCGATTTCCCTCAGCATATTTATATTTGCAGGAACACCATTTATTCTGACGGTATTCTTTCCATCGGATGAAATCTGACGGGAAATAATTATTTCTTCTTCCGGCTCGGTGCCAAGGATGTCGGCAATTTTTTGGGCGGTTTCCATATCTGCATCAAAAACACCGTCCACCCTTGCTTTTTCTTCCCCTGAGCGGATAATGGATTTTGAGCCTCTGTCGCCCTTTAAAAGACCAATAGAATCAATAATAATTGACTTACCTGCACCCGTTTCACCGGTGAGAACACTAAGACCTTTAAAAAAATCAATATTCAGTTCTTCTATGACAGCGACATTTTTTATGTAGAGCTGTTTTAACATAATATCATTCCTCTAGTGGATATACTTTGAAAGCTTATTGCAAAACTGCTTTGCCCCTTTTTCATTTCTCACAACGACCATAATAGTGTCGTCGCCGCATATTGTGCCGAGAATTTCTTCCCACACAAATGAATCAAGAGCGTACCCAACAGCCTGAGCTGCACCGGACATTGTTTTTAAAACAACAATATTCTGAGCGTAGTCAACTCCCGTTAAGCAGTGCTGCAAAATGTTTTCAAGCTTATCTCCGATGCTTATGTCTTTTTCCTTAGACGGAGCATATTTATAGCTTCCGTCGGGAAGAAGCACCTTCATAACTCTTAATTCCTGCAAATCTCTTGAGACCGTTGCCTGAGTAACATCAAAGCCTGCTTCAATTAAAAGCTTTGTCATTCCGGACTGGGTAGAAACATTATTATTTTTTATGAGTTCAAGAATTTTTTCGTGTCTTTCAGATTTTATCATTATGTATTACTCCTATCCCTGAAGCTTTAAATTAAGTATGTCATAAAAGCTTCTGTTTAAAAGTCTTATAAGGCCTAGCTTTCTTTCGGAGCCTTTTATTTTTATAACATCTCCCTCGCAAAGACCTATGCCTTCTTTTCCATCGGCAGTAAGCATGGCTTTATCATCGAAGGTAGATTTGAAATCTATCTGTATTTCCGCCTGACCGGGAACAATAACCGGCTTTGAGCTCATTGTGTGGGGGCAGACGGGGGTTATGATGCAAACCTCCAAAGACGGGTCTACAACAGGGCCTCCTGCGCTCATTGAATAGGCTGTGCTTCCGGTGGGTGTGGCAACCACAAGTCCGTCACCCTGATAGGTGGCAAGATTGTCTCCATTAACCTTTATATCAAAAGCAACCATTCTCTGATAGGAAGCTCTTGTGACAACTATGTCATTTAAAGCGGAAATGGTAAGCCGTGAACCGTCTTTCTTTTCTATGAAAGCATCTATCATAAATCTGCGGTCTATTTTGTAGCCACCGTCAAGAAAGGTATTAAGAGATTCCTCTATATTTTTTTCTTCAACATCTGCCATAAATCCCAGGTGACCAAGATTAATTCCCAAAAGCGGCACATCAAAGCTGCTTGCCATATCTGATGCGCTAAGAAGAGTCCCGTCGCCGCCAAGAACCACAGCAACATCGCTTTCTTTAAACATCTTATAAATATTATCTTCGCTATAGTCGCTGTCAAATAAAACCGTGTATTTTCTTTTTAAAATATCTGCCACTTTTTTTGTGTATAGTCCATTGGGGTCTTTTTTTCTGTTGGTTATTATTGCTGCTGTTGGCACAGGCTCACCTCCAAATGTATAATCATATGAATTATACAACATTTTATGCATACTTGTCAAATAATCATTCTCAAAAACTCTTCTTCATCTATAACTCTTACTCCCAGAGCATTTGCCTTATCAAGCTTTGAGCCAGCTTCCTCTCCTGCAATAACAAGAGATGTCTTTTTTGAAACAGAGCCTGAAACCTTGCCACCGTTTTTCTCTATAATGTCGGCAGCTTCTTTTCTTCCCATTGAAGAAAGGGTACCTGTTAAGACAACCGTCATTCCTTCAAAAACATTTCCGAGAGCTTCCTGAGCGGTATATACTGTGTTGACACCTGCCGCCTTCATTCTCTCAATCATATCTCTTACATGCTCCTGGGAGAAATAATCTATAACGCTTTTTGCCATTATGCTTCCCACATCGTCTATATCGGTGAGTTCTTCCTCGGTAATATCAAAAAGAGCATCAATATTTTTTACCCTTGCGGCAATAAGCTTTGCCGCACCAAGACCGATATGCCTTATACCAAGAGCATATAAAAGCTTTGACAAGTCATTATTTTTTGATTTTTCAATTGCGGCAATCAGGTTTTCGCTGCTCTTTTCCCCCAGCTTGTCCATTGCGGCAATATCTTCCTTTTTAAGATAATATATGTCGGCGCTGTTTTTTATAAGTCCGCTTTCCAGAAGCTTTGAAACTATGGAGGAACCCATACCATCTATATCCATAGCATCCCTTGACACAAAGTGTGTTATTGTTCGCTCTATCTGAGCGGGGCAGTCAGCCCCTGTGCAGCGATAGGCTGCTTCTCCTTCGTCTCTTTTAACCAAAGCACCGCAAACCGGGCAGAAAAGAGGCATATTAAATTCCTTTTCGCTGCCATCTCTTTTATCCTTTACAACGCTTAAAACCTCAGGGATAATGTCGCCTGCTTTATAAACAATGACCTTATCGCCGATGCGGATGTCTTTTTCTCTTATATAGTCCATATTATGAAGGGTAGCACGGCTGACAAAGGTTCCGGCAAGGGTGACTGTGTCAAATTCGGCATTGGGAGTTAAAACCCCGGTTCTTCCCAGCTGAACCACAATGTCTCTTATTGTGGTTTCTTTTTTTTCAGCAGGATATTTATAGGCAATCGCCCATTTTGGTGTTTTGGCAGTTGAGCCAAGGGAAATCCTGTCGGCAAGGGAATTAAGCTTTATAACAGCTCCGTCTATGTCATAAGAAAGGCTCTGCCTTTTTTCTCCGATTTTTTCTATTTCTTCAATTGCTTCATCAATGGTTACAAATTCTTTTTGATTTGAAATAACCTTGAAGCCTGCTTTTCTTAAAAACTCAAGGCCTTCAAGATGGGAATTTATATCATATCCCTCTATCTGCTGGATGTTGAAAACAAAAATATCCAGTCCTCTTTTTGCGGCAATGCCCGAATTAAGCTGTCGAAGAGAGCCTGCGGCGGCATTGCGCGGATTGGCAAAGGTTTGCTCACCGTTTAATTCTCTTTCGGCATTTAAGCGTTCAAACTGCTTTTTGGGCATAAAAACCTCGCCCCTTACTTCAAGATAGCTAACGGGAACTGAAAGCTTCAGGGGAATAGACATAATAGTTTTTAAATTTTCGGTAACATCTTCTCCTGTGTTTCCGTCGCCTCTGGTTGAACCTCTCACAAACTGAGAATCTCTGTATTCAAGAGAAACAGAAAGACCGTCGATTTTTTCTTCAACGCAGTAGGGGGCATTTTTCCCAAGAGCCGATTTAACTCTTTCATCAAAGCTTCTCAGCTCATCAAAGCTGAAGGCATCCTGGAGAGATTGCATCTGCACCCTATGCTCCACAGTTTCAAAGCCATCTAAAATCTTCCCGCCTATTTTCTGGCTTGGGGAATCGGGGCTTATTAAAGAAGGGTCGTTTTCTTCCATCTCAATAAGACGCCTCATAAGCCTGTCATATTCGGCATCGGTTATTTCGGGATTATCGAGAACATAGTATCTGTGGCTATGATAGTTAAGCTGTTTTTTTAACTGCTCGTATTCTTTATTCATATTTCCTCCACCAAAACAAACCTCTTTGTTTTGCTTCCATCTGCAAGAATAATTTCCTCGTTCCACATAGATGCAGGTCTTACCCAGATGTCACCATCACCGTAAAGAGCTTTATAAACCACCATTTCTTCAAGGGTTTCGCTGTGTTTTGCCAAAGACAAAAGCTCATATTCATTCCCCTTATAGTGGCGGTATCTGCCTTTTTTTATTTCCATTTTACTCCACTCTTTCAGCCTTTTTTATTTTTACTTCCTTTAATGGAACATCATTGGCATCGGTTCCTTCTGAAAGAAAGCTGTCAATAGTTTCCATTCCTTCTGTCACATAGCCAAAGGCGGCATAGTCACCATCTAAATGAGGCTGCCTGCCATAGCAGATGAAAAACTGTGAGCTTGCTGAGTCAGGCTCGGAAGTTCTTGCCATGGAAACAACACCTCTGAAATGGCGGAGATTATTTTCCACTCCGTTTGAGGAAAATTCACCTTTGATTTTTCCTGCAGGGTCATTTCCCTGATTTACAGGGTCAAAAGCACCGCCCTGAGCCATAAAACCGGGGATGACTCTGTGGAAGGTGAGTCCATCATAAAATCCTTCCTCAACAAGGGAGAGAAAATTCTCAACAGTTATTGGAGCAACCTTGGGATACACCTCTATCACAAAGCTCTGCCCATCGGTCATGGTGAATTCCACTTTTTTTGCACCGTCTTTATCTATCACATCAAGAAAGTTTTCCTCTGTTACATCTTCCATCTGCTGCGAGCCAAGGCTGCCATATTCTCCGGGATTAATATAGGGTGGAGTGATATATGGCCAGATAACAACAAGAACAATTGCCACAATCACAGCCAGCATAACTCCAACTGCAATATAGTTTTTCTGCTTCTGGGTGAATCTACCATTCTTCTTTTGTTTTTTCTTATCTGCTTTAATCTTCATTTTTAATTTTTCCTCTCTAAAATATATTCAAGTGCTTTTTTAGCATTAAGGTTTTTGGGGCTTTCGCTGTCTTTTTCAAGATAGTTGCGCAAAGCGAAATACATTCCCTCTGTTTCGATTCCAAGTTCATATAAAACAGGGTGACCGTCTGCCGGAATTGCATATATGCTTCCGTCTTCATAGGCAAGGCATTTTTCCGAAGGAATGTCATATTTTTCAGAAAGCTCTGTTATATCTGCAAAGCTCTCGTCAACTGCATAGCTTATAAGGGTTTCTTTTCCAAGGATATAAAAAAGATTTTCTCCTGATATAATCTCCACCTGAATCTGCTCCGGAACCTGCTGCTCAATCATTTTTTCCTTTGAAAGGGGAATAACTATCGCCTTTGTGTTTATTGTGATTTCACCGTCGCCATTGGCATCGGTGGTAACACCGGCATTTCTTATTTCCTCTGCAAGACCGGGAAGCTTTTCCGACACAACCTCTTTACCCACATACATTATCCCAAGGTCGGTTTCCTGTCTTTGAGAGCACTGCATAAGGGTTAGCACAAAAAAGACCACAATAAATACTATTGCGGCAATTTTGAGCCAGTTGTAGTAAAGATAGTTTTCAAATTTTTTAATGTCCATACTATACCTCTTTCTTCCCCCCCGTTTTATATTTGCAAAGCCGCTTTTTATGCGTCTTTCCGCTTTTTAAAATTTTCCTCACAAAATAGGGCAGAAAAACTATTTTTTAATATGCTTTTCAATTCCCTTCAAAACCATTGGAGCTAAAATCATGCAGACCACAGCTTCTCCTATGCCAACTGTTATGCATAAATACCACCATGCATCTCCCAGCCCATAGGCATATTTAAGAACAAAGGGAACAATTATTGCATTTGATACCACAGGACAAAGGCTTGCAAGGAGCCTTTTTTTCTTTAATTTCTGTGTGGCAATGGCGGCAATAAGAGTTGCCAGAGAACCAAACACCACATCCCACATGGCGCACCCTGTTAAAACATTTGATAAAAGACAGCCTATGAATAATCCCCAGATGCTTTCAGGAAATATCACAGGAAGAAGGGTTAGCGCTTCGGAAAGGCGAAACTGAATTGCTCCGCTTGCCAGCCCCATCATATTTGATACCATTGTTAAAACGATATATAACCCGGCAATAAGAGAAGCTCTGGTTATTATTTTTGCTTTTGTGTTCATTTTTTTATGTCCTTTCTAAATCAATAATACAAAAATCTGTATATCTTTTCTCTTTTTTCAACTGTTCTTACATAATTCCGGGTTTCTTTAAAGGGTATTCTAAAATCCTTTCCCGATTTTTTTGAATCTCTGAGCCATTTTGTCACATTACCCTCCCCGGCGTTATATGCCGCTAATGCAAGGCTTTTATCGCCAAATTTTTCCAGAAGATAATGCATATATGCACATCCGGTTTCTATATTAAGGGATGGCAAGTATAGGCTTTTGCCATCTGACTCTATTCCATATTTTTCAATACACCATTTTGCAGTTTCTTCCTTTAGCTGCATAAGTCCTTTGGCATCCTTAAAGCTGACAGCATCTTTTTGGAATTTACTTTCAGCACTTATTATCGCCATCACAAATTCTTCTCTGAGGCCATATTTTTTGCTGAACATATTTATTTCATCCACATATTTAACAGGATAAAAGCATTTTAATGCCGGTTTAAATAAAGAAAAGAATATGGCTGATGCTGCGATTAAGCAAAATGCTATGTAGAATATTTTTGAGTTTTTCCACGATGCAAAATTCATTTGCAGATGCTCCTTATTATTTTTTCAGCTTTTTTTATTGCTTCTTCCCGGGTTGAATTATTTTCTATTATAAAGTGGCAGTTTTTACGGTAGAAATCATCATCCTTCTGAGATAAAATGCGATTTAATGCACTTTCCCTGTCGAGACCGTCTCTTTTGCATATTCTATTTAGTCTTAAATCTCTTTTAGCAATAACCCCCACCACATAATCACATTCCCTGTGAAGCTCTGCTTCAAAAAGGGTTGGGGCATCTAAAAGAAGCTTTTTATGTTTGCTTTCTTCAATCTGTTTTTTTGTATGCTCTAAAATATATTTATACACAATTTTATTTAAAATATCAAGCTTTTCTTTATTAGCAAAAACAATTGAGCCAAGCTTTCTTCTTTCAAGCTCTCCGTCGTTTGTGAGAATCCCTTCTCCAAAAGCACAAACAAGCTCACAAAGACATTCGGACCCCTTTTTATATATTTCTCTTGTAACCTTGTCATAGTCTATAACCTCAAAGCCGGAGGCTTTAAAGTATTCTGAAATCATTGTTTTTCCGGTGCCTGTGCCTCCGGTTAAGCCCACAATCATAGCTTTTCTCCTTGTTATTTTCTCTTAATAATTACTCCATGTTTTTAATAACTAGAATATTACTCTTCATTATTCTCAGCAGAATATATCCAATCATCTTTATTTATTTTGCTAAATGCTACATTCACTTCTTTAGGTGCCTTTAACTTAAGATAATCTTTACAAAAAATATATGTTTCTTCTGGTGATGGCTCTTTATTCGAAAACTGCTTCAAAAAAACCTCTTTAAATTCTTCATATTCTGCCGGATCTGCCGACCCCTCATCGTTAAACCAAAATGGATTTAATCCACTTAAATAATTTCCTAAAATTTCATTAGGAGCTTCATCATACATTACATCTAATGCATCAAACATTAAAACAAATACATCATACACTAACATAATTCACAGCCTCACTTTCTACTTTTATATTTTCTATTGCGCGGTGTCGGATTTCTATTCAGTCCAGTATCTTCATCCCACGAACGCGGCGTGTTGTTACGACCACCTTCGTTAATTTTTCCATTTTGACTTCTTGTCCAAACCTGACGCCCTTTCTCATCCATTTGAACATGCCATTGATTGCCGAATCTATCAGTACCACGATAGTACTTAGGTGTATTTGCTGTGTCAGTTAAAAGTTTTCGGTTGCTTGGGGTATCCGGTAAATGTCCCGGTCTATTACCAAAAATATGTTTTATTTGCGCAGGTTTGTCTGGTAATGACACCTTTTTAGTAACCGTAGCAATATCAGCAGCCTTATCAGCTACCCTTGCAATCTTAGCAGTATCCGCAACCTCTCCAACAAATGGAATCACTCCCAGTAAATCCAATCCTGCCGAAACATAATCGCCCCTTGCAAGGTCAACCGGAATTGCTGCCAAATCTGTAAAGGTATCTAAGCCGGGAATAAGTGATGCAGCTGTAAGAAAATTACTGATGCTATCCAATATGTTTTCTCCGGAAACTCCGGCAGTGCTTCCGAAATTTCCTGCCATTCCTCCGCCCATTAAGCAATCACCTGCTTTCTGGACTTTGAGAAATCGCTCTCAAATGGGATTATATTAATTCCCATATCCTTATAGAGTTTAAATATAGTATCAGGTGCTGCACCATACACAATAATATTTTGAGGCGAGAGCCTGTTTACCATTTGTGCTAAGCCTTTTTTAAAGTATTCTTTATCATCTTTTTTCTTTATGCACCCATGTGTACCAATAGCTACCGTCTTATTCTTTTCCACACCATCAAAGCAAAAAAGATATGTTCTTTCATCATTCCATCTGACATTTGGGATGACTTCTATTCCTTCACTTTGCATCCAGGATGACAAGGCTCTATTCCGATATACATTCCATATCTGCATACTTAGCGGCATATTTCGATATATACTGAAATCCGGAGAAATAACGCCTTTAAATTTTTTAATCTTTTCAAGATATTTTTGCGGATTGTTCCATATTCTTTCAAATTTTTGGTCGTGTTCATAAAAGATAATCCAGCTGTCATAGCTATTACAAGTTTTCGCCATTGCATCGGAAAACCTTATGAGTTTTTGCGGAATTAAATTGCTTGTGGCAGCAACGGGCATTTCGAAAAAGCCTGAATAACTTGAGTTTTCCACAAGCTTTGAATTAAAAACATCATAGTTTTGATAAAATTTTTCGTTTGTCATAATTATTATACCTTCCTTTCTTTTGGAGTATATAATAATTATAACAAAAGTAAAAAATCTTTTCCGGAGCATTTTAAGAAAAAATGAATAGCCATCAAACGCAGGCATATCAATGCCTACAGGGTTTTTCAGAGGAAAATTTTGACGAAACCCCCTAAAATTATTTTAGTGAAGTTTTAAAAATCAATAAACGATTTAGATACACCGTTTTTTTCGATATGCAGACGGAAGTCTGCTCGATATTTTTGTTTCACAAAATCGATATGTTTTTCGCTTTGCTCAAAACTCGATATGATATAAATCTTGTCGCGATAGCGACATATCGAGTGCGACAGCACATATCGAGTCATTTCTGACATATCGAAAATCTCGCAAGAGATTTATATCGTTTTCACTAGTGCGCCTCATACCAGTTTTCACCCATGGAAGCCTCTGCAAGAAGGGGAACAGAGAGCTTTGCCGCATCTGTCATACATTTTTCAAGAATTTGCTGAGCTTTTGCCGCTTCGGATTTTGGCGATTCTATAATCAGCTCATCGTGTACCTGAAGGATAAGCTTTGCTTTAAGCCCGTTTTTCTTTAATTCTCTGTGAACATTTACCATTGCAATCTTAATTATATCTGCCGCAGTTCCCTGAATGGGGGTGTTCATTGCAACTCTTTCCCCAAAGGAGCGCTGCATAAAGTTTGATGCATTTATTTCGGGGATATATCTTCTTCTGCCAAAAAGGGTGGTAACGAAGCCTTTTTCCTTTGCATCGGCAACAGTTTTATCAAGATATTTTTTAACATCGGCATATTTTTCAAAATAGCTCTCAATATACGCCTTTGCTTCTTTAACGGGGATATGAAGATCCTGCGAAAGAGAATAATCCCCCATACCATAGACTATGCCGAAATTAACAGCCTTTGCCCTTGAACGAAGAAGGGGAGTAACCTCCGATTTTTCCACACCAAATACCCTTGAAGCTGTTGAAGCATGAATATCCTCACCTGAGCTAAATGCCTCCTGCATTGCTTCATCCCCCGAAATATGGGCAAGGATACGAAGCTCTATCTGGGAATAATCGGCATCTATGAGAATATTTTCATCAGATGAAGGCACAAACATCTTCCTTATTTCTCTGCCTTCTTCTCTTCTCATTGGAATATTCTGAAGGTTTGGCTCTGTGGAGCTTATTCTGCCTGTTGTGGTAACTGTCTGGTTAAAGCTTGAGTGAATTTTGCCTGTGGCTTCGTTTATAACAGCTAAAAGTCCGTCGCCATAGGTTGATTTGAGCTTGGCAAGGTGACGATATTCAATTATCTTTTCTATTATGGGATGATGTCCCTTTAATTTTTCAAGAACAGCCGCGTCGGTTGAATAGCCTGTTTTTGTTTTTTTGATTATTTTCAGCCCAAGCTTTTCAAAAAGCACGATTCCCAGCTGCTTTGTGGAATTAATATTAAATTCTTCTCCCGCCAGATTATATATTTCATTTTCATAGGCCTCTGTTTTTGAACTTATGGTTTCTGTGAATATCCTGAGGCTTTCCCTGTCTATTTTAAAGCCTTCAATTTCCATATCGGCAAGAACTCTCACAAGGGGCATTTCTATCGTGTCAAGAAGCATGGTCTGATTATCAGATGCTATTTTTTCATCTTCAAATGCCTTTATGTCTTTTATTGAGCCTATTTCTCCTGCAACAAAGGCAGAAATGGCGCCATCTTCTGCAGAAAGAATGTCTTTTTTATCTTTTCCCAAGCCAAAGGTTTCTTTTTCATCGGGAATGGCTCTTGAAAGAAAATCCATGGAAAGAGATGCTGTGTCGTAGGAGGATTTTGACGGGGATATAACATAAGCCGCAATTCCAATATCATAGTAGGAGCTTTCAAGCTTTATACCCAAAGCTTCTAAAAGAAGCATATCTTCTTTTATATAGTTGGATATTTTAAGTATGCCTTCATTTTCAAATATGCCCTTCAGCTTTTCAATTGCCCTTTGTCCAATTGCCTCCTGCTTTGCAAAATAAATTTTGTCATCTGTTTCAAAGCCGATGGCACCAAGGGTTTTATTTACGCTGTATATTCTATATACAAATTCATCTTTTACAAGGCTTAATTTTGATAGCACATCCTCCTCAGAATAAAGGCAGATGACATCTTTTGCAGCTTTATTTGCCTGCTCTTTATCTTCTAATTGTAAATCCTTTAAAAAGGCATTGAATTCAAGATTTATAAAAAGCTCTGTGAGGCGGGGAAGGTTATATTCCTTCTTTTCAAAATCATCTATTTTACTATCAAGAGGCACAAATCGGTCTATTGTGCATAGCTTTTTGCTTAAAAAAGCCATTTCCCTTCCGTCTTCAAGCTTTTGTCTAGCTGCTTTTTTAACTATTTCATCATCGAGATTTTCATAGAGCTTTTCAATGGATTTAAATTTCTGAATATAGCCAAAGGCTGTTTTTTCACCTATTCCCTTTACCCCGGGAACATTGTCGGAGGTATCGCCCATAAGAGCTTTAACATCTATAAATTCCCTTGGGGTAACTCCATATGCTTCAAAAACAGCTTTATCGTCATAGATGGTGGTCGTGGTGTTGCCCATGCGGGTAACTGTTAAAAGCACATCGGTATTATTTGAGGCAAGCTGCAAATCGTCTTTGTCGCCTGTTAAGATATGACATTTTATTTTTTCTTCATCGCAGATGCGGCTTATTGTGCCTATTATATCATCTGCTTCATAGCCTTCTTTTTCCAAAATGGCAATATTCATAGCCTGCAAAACCTCTTTTAAAACAGGCATCTGCACCCTTAATTCCTCAGGCATTCCCTTTCTCTGAGCCTTATATTCCTTATACATCTTATGACGGAAGGTGGGCGCCTTTAAATCAAAGGCAACACAGATATAATCCGGGTTTACTTCGTCTATATGCTTAAACATTATTTTCAAAAAGCCATAGATACCATTTGTAAAAAGTCCGAATTTATTTGTTAAAAGCTTTATTCCGTAGAAAGCTCTGTTAACAATACTGTTTCCGTCTATAATGAGTAAATTTTTCATAAATATTACCTCTTTAAAGTAGCTTAATTATTCGGTTTTATTCCTTGTTATAACCGAGTGCTTCTTTGATTCAAGGAAATCGTGGATAATTTTAAGAAGCATACCGTCGTTTCCATAGTATTCAAAATCTTCTATTGTATATTCGCCTTTTGGGTTGGCCCGGGATGCATATTCCAGAAGACTTTCAGATAATTCGTTAAGAGACTTATAGCTTGTGATGCAGATATGCTTTTTAAAGGGGACATCCTTTGTTGTCTTTACTAAAAGCTCCATTTTGTCGGCAGTTTCTTTATTAAGCTTATCTTTTTCCAGCTCTTTTTGAGTTTTTAATCTTACGCTTAGCTTTGATTTTTTTAAGGGAAGATAACCATTTAAAAGGTGATAAGCATTCCATCTTAAATGCTCCTGAGCAAGAAGAGCCTGCTCTTTACCGGTGTTTAAATATTCCTTATAGGGTAGGTCAATTGCTATTTTTTCTTTTTTTACATCGTCAAGCCCTATACCCATATTATCTTTAACATAGTCATAACCCAGAAGATTTAATTTCATTCTCATATTTGTTGCAAGGGAAATGTTGCTGTATTTATCAAAATATCCAAGCTTAACCCATAGCTTGTTTTCATATTTTCTATCTGCTTCTTTTTCCGCCTGAGTTTTTTCCGATTCTTTCTTTTTATTGTCGTCGAGGTCTTCGTTGTAGCTTTTATTGATTTTTTTTGCAAGGTCATAAAGACTTTCATCAACTATAACATCGTGGCAAAAAATCTTTTCAATGTCACCATAGGACACTATATCATTACCGCTTGTGGCAAGACACGACGGATCACACACAAAGATTCGGTTATTCTGACGGTTGCCAATAAGAAGATGGAGTCTGTTGCATAATTCAAGGTTGGTGCAGGTGTTGCCGCTGTCGATAAAAACAAAGGAATAGCTGTCCGGCTTCTTTATAATTGCGCTTATTTCGTCAAGTTCTGCATCGGAAGGGTTTACATTTATATGCTTGAAATTATATGGCATTTCCGGAAGCTCAAAATAATCATCACTTCTTCCCGAAAGCTCCGCCAGAGCCTTTTTAAGCCCTCCAAAGCACCACAGAGATTCGATGTTTTTGTCGTCGGCTATGTAGTAGTTTACCATATGGCTCACATAGGTTCCATTTTTCTCACCGACCAGCTGATTATTTATAACAAACTGTTTATAAACCTCCATTGAAAGAGGTGTTATACCAATCATAAACACATTAAGCTTTTTTTCTTCTTTGATGCTTCTGTCGGGGGCAAAGAAATCCTCAGGCATATATCTTGTTAAGGGATTAGACTCCACAAGCTTTCTGGCAATAAGCTCATTACGGCTGAAGAAATTGATTCTTTCCCTTAAAAACACTCCTTCTTCAGAAAGCTCTTTGTCAAGATTTGTGATTTTATTCTGAAGGATTTCAATAAAGCCTTCGTCTGCCTCAACATAAAAATACATATTTCTAAGCCTACAGCCGCTTTTCAGATATGAAACGATGGTGTCTACGATTTCAATAAAATTATTATTGTTGTTTGGAAAAATAATATTATATTCTTTACTTCTTCCAAAATATCTGCTTTTGAAGAAAGCCTCCGAGAAATCCTTTCTCAAAACTGTGAAGCCGCTCTCCATAAGGGTTGTGGCTTTTTCTTTTTCATCTTCTCCAACTGCAATAATGGAATTTTTCTGCTTTTTAACATAAAGCTTTGATGCTTCGTCTGAGCCAAACACAACATCACAGCTTCCCCGGCTCAGCCTGCCGGCTCTGTAAAAGAGCTTTATGCTGTTGATGGTCTGGCGGCCAAAAAGCCCCAATGCGGCAAGGAAGGATGTCATAACAGCAAGAGCTGCACCAAAACTGAATATATGAATATACTTCGGATATATTGTGGCATAATCGGTTATGGCTTCTGTTTTTATTTCGCCCACAAACTGCTTTACTGTGGCTGATGCACAATCTAAAAGAGACATAAGAAGGCTTGCATCACTATTTAAAACCTCTCTTGCATAAAACACAGGCACCGCATATAGCAAAAAATTCAAAGCCACCACAAAAGCACCGTAGATAAAGGTTTTAACAACGCTCACTCTGTGGAACAATAAATATATTCCAACTATCAGCAGCACTACCTCTGCTCCGAAAAAAATATGATTATATGCTTGCCACATAATAACACTTCCTTTGTTTCTTTGGTTTAACTCATCAATCCGGGATATTTGCAGCACTCTTTCCCATCATTTCATTTTCTGATAGCTCCGTAGCCTGCATTTACAACGCACTCCTGCCCCGGAGCGCTCAGCATAAATTCTGCCATCTTTCTCTCAGGAGAATCCTGGGGGCTGTCTTTTCTTAAGGCAATGTAGCTGTTGTTGGAAAGGGGGTAGCTTCCGTCGGCTATTGTTTCATCAGTTGGCTTTACGCCATCTATGGAAAGAAGCTTTAACTCTGTTTTGGTGTTATAAAACATATCCATATTATGATAATAATAGTATATGCTGTAGCCAAGACCATAACCGTCCGGGTCTGAGTATTTAACATCCATAACATCTGTTAAAATATTAGACATTGTCATCGAGGTTTCTTTTTTTACCTCAGGGTGAATATCCTTTCCATTTAAAAAGTGCTTTTCCATCTGGGCATGGCTTCCGCTGTCGTTGTTTCGGCAATATGCATGCAAGGTGGCATCTTCCGCGCCCAGCTCTTTCCAACTACTGTACTTATTATTAACATAAATATCTGTTATCTGCTCTTTTGTGAGACCTTCTGCAGGATTTTCGGCATTTGTAAAGAAAATCATGGCATCATATGCTATTGGAATTAATTCTATTTCCACATTCTTTTCCTTTGCCATCTCTAAAATATCACTCGCCGGATAAACTGATGCAAAAATCATATCCACCTCACCATTTATAAGACGCTGATACGAGGCATGACTTTTTGAATGTTTTGCAGGATACAGCTTGTGGGAAGGGCCATTATAAAAAAGCCTTGAGTAGACAGACTGAGTAAAGGGATGGGTTGAGGTTGAACCATCAATAACCGGCATCTCTTTGTCGAAACCATACTCTATAGCCACAGCCGACGGATAAAGCTGGCAGCTGTTGGCTGAATTATATAAAATATATGCCACATCATATCTTGATGCTTCCTTTTGAGGATTAAGAACTCTCACCGGGTTTTCATAGTCTGTGTCGTCATAATCGGAAATATAATTCACACCAATTCTTTCATAGGCATCCTTTGCCCAATCGGATACTGAGGCTGTGTCGATGATGTTTTGAGAGGTTCTCTGAGGACACTTTAGCCCTGCATAGTTAAGCGCCCTAATAACCATAAGAGTTATTTCCTCCCGGCTCACATTCCTCATTGGTGAAAACTGAGTTTCGCTGTCGCCTTTAACGATTCCTGTTTTATATAAGGATAAAACCTCTCCAAAGAACCAGTCGGATTTACCAACATCTTCAAAAGAGGTGTCTCCGTCTTCAATAAGGGGAAGATTTAAAAATCTTCTGACCATTGCCGCCGCTTCGGCTCTTGTAACATTGTCAAAAGGCTTTGCTTCGCCCTTTTCATTGCCCTTTATAACTCCCGTCTGAGAAAGTCTTTCCATTGTAAAAAATTCAAAGTGAGAATCATCATCATCGGTGAATTTTATATCCTCAGGAATAAAGGCTTCAACATCCCTTCCGGCATATTCTGCAGGAATTGTTCCAAACACATAACCATCATAAAAAGCGGAGAGAGTTATTGGCTCACCGTCTTTAAATCTTAATCGTACCCTCCAGCTGTCTCTGTCAGCTATATTTTCAGGGAGGGGGATTTTAACTACCACATAGCCTGAAGCTTCGGGCTTTACTTCGGCATTTGCCGTCATTAAACCACAGATAAAAACAAAAATCAATACCATAGATAAAAGTTTTTTCATAAAAATTCCTCCCATAAATATTATTTCTTATTTTTTATGTAAAACACTCCGCAGAAAAAAGCGGTAACAGGTATTGCAAGAAGAATACCCATGCTTCCGGCAATTGCCTGGAGTATTTCATAGGCTATAGCCTCTTTGTTTAATATATCAGATATAGAATCCGAATAAGTTAAAATCAGAAGTACCGAGGTGAGCGAGCTTCCCACATAGGCAAGAACCAGGGTGTTTGCCATTGTACCCATCATATCTCTGCCAATGGAAAAACCTGAGGCTACAAGAGAGCCAAAGCTTATATCCGGAACCTTTTCACTCAGCTCATAAAGAGATGACGACATCGACATCGCCACATCCATCACAGCACCCACAGCCCCTATCAGAACAGCCGAAAAAGCTATGGCAGAAAGGTCAGGTGAATGGGGGAGAGATGTGAGATAATAGGAATGTTCGTTGGTATAACCCGAAAAATTCATAATCCATGAAAACAAAATTGTTATAAGAGCTGCCGCAACAACCCCTCCTGCGCAGCCAAGAAATGCGCAAAGGGTTTTCCTGTCAAATCCGTTTACAAGAAGCAAGGTCATAAGGGTTATAAATCCGCATACGATAACCACTCCGGCATATATGTTTTTCCCGGATAATATCCATGGGATAAACACACAAAACACCGCGGCACAGGTGTAGATAAGGGATAAAACAGTTCTTAAGCCCTTGGTTTTTCCAAGGATTATAATTGATGCAAAAAACATTATCGCCATAAAAATCAGAACGGAGGTTCTTCTATGGCTATCCACAGCCCAATATATTCCCCTTTCCTCCATGGGATAGTTTTTTATAATAACTCTGTCTCCTGCTTCCACAAGATTTGTGTTTGGCATTTTAGAATTATATTCCTGATAAACATCAACTGTGTTTCCTTTATACTTTCCTGAGGTGATTTTCGCTGTGCAAATAATCACTTCGCTTGAAAACTCCCCGAAGTTTGCCGAGGTTATGCTGTCAACAGAAATAATTTCTGCACTTTCTGTCTTAACAGAGCCCGAAAAAATCTCAACTCCGTCTGAGGCATAGCTTCCAAAAGCAAAAAGGAAAACTGCCGATAAAACTATTGTTAAAATATAGGTCAAAATTCTTTTGTTCATTTTCCCATCTCCAGCTGTTTCCATTGGAATTATCATTCGCAAAACCAAACATTATACTATAATATATATACTCCATTATATTATATCACAATCATTCAATCTTTTAAAGGGGAATTTTCAATTATTTTCTCTGCTATTTCAACAAAAGGCGCCACACAGCTCCTGCTTCCACTTTCTCCACCCTCTGAAAGTATTGCCATGGCATATTTTGGCTTGTCCGACGGAAAGAAACCACAGAACCATCCGTGAACCATAGGCTTCCCATCGTCTATCCATCCACTTTCAGCGCTGCCTGTTTTTCCGGATATTAAAGCCTTACTTTCCCTTGCATTTATTGCAGTTCCCGATGTGACGCATCGCCGCATCATATCCGCAATTATTCTGGCTGTTTTTTCGCTTATAACCCTTTCTTCTCCTGTTTTTCTTAAATTTTTGCTTTTCTTTCCATCATCTAATGAACTGACAATATTTATTTCCTTTCTTATTCCGCCATTTGCCACAGTTGCCGCAAGAGCGGCGCATTGCAGGGGAGTTATGAGAATTTCCCCCTGACCTATTGAGAGATTAAGAATTTCCGCCTGAGAATATATGCTTCTTTGAGGAAGGTTGCCTTTTGCCTCCTCAAGCTCAGCATTTAAAAGCGACCTTCCTATGCCAAATTTTTTTGCCATAGCTATTATTGCATCGCCCCCTGCCTCCAATCCCGTCACATAAAAACTGCAATTGCATGAACCGGCAAAGGAATCGGGGAAATAAAGAATACCATGTCCGTCTTTTTTGTTGCAGGCAAAGCTATGCCCATCGGGAAGGGTGAAGCTTCCCCGGCAGTCAAAATACCTTTGGGTGTAGTTTTCATCTTTTTCAAGGATTGCGGCAGAGGTTACGATTTTAAAAACGCTTCCGGCATTATAACCCATAAGAGCCCTGTTTAAAAGCTCACCTTCTGAAGATAAGTCATAACCCGATACTGCATCTTCATTAAAAGAAGGCCTGCTAACCATTGCCAGAACATCAAAGCTTTGCGCATCGAGTAAAACAAGCGCTCCCTTTTTAATATGCTTATCCATCACCTTTTCAGCTATAGTCTGAAGCTGTTTATCTATTGTAAGCCTTAGCTTTCTTTTTGATTTTGGAGTTGTTGTTTCAATATTTCCCGCAACTGAGCCAACTGCATCTGCAACATATGAAAGCTTTATTTTTTCATCCTCTTTAAGCTCATCATTAAAAAGCTTTTCAAGTCCGCTTTTTCCTTCCCCGTCGGGGGAGGTGTAGCCAATAAGATGTTTTGCAAGATGGGGCGTTCTTTTTATCTTATCAAATTCAAAAAAAGTATTTTTAGTTTTTTCTCTTGCTACGCTTCCGTCAGATGCCAGATAAAGAGTTTCTTTTTTGGCTCCCGTAAGGCTATCTCCGTGTCTGTCGATAATAGCACCTCTTATATTTTCAAGCTCCACAAACCTTTCCTGCTGCAGCTGTGCCATAGCTTCAAGGCTATCTCTATTTATTATTCCGATTTGTCCCAGACGAACACAAAGCAAAAGAAAAAGAAAAACAAATATTCTTTTTATGATGGCTGCTCTTTTTAATAGCATTTAACCTACACTCCCTTTTCTTTTTTAATTTTCCCATATAAAAGAAAAATAACCTGCACCAATCTGATGCAGGCATTGACTTTAAAAAATCTTTAGTATATAATTAATTTAAACTACCGAAAGGAATGATAAAAATGGCAGAAAATATTTTTGAAGAAAACATTGTGCCTCTTATTGATGAAGATGGCAACGAAGTAAAATTTGAAATCATTGCAGACACAGAATACGAAGGCGCAACCTATATTGCCCTTATTCCTGCTGATGAAGAAAGCGAAGAATATTTTATTTTAAAGGCAGTTACAAGCGAAGAAGACCCCGACGACCTTGAAGACCTTGTTGAAATTGAAGACGATAAGGAATTTGAAGCTGTTGCCGATATATTCGATGAAATGCTTAATGCATAGAACAAAAATTAGTTGCAAACAAATTAAAATTATTTGTTCAGAATCCATTTTATCCATTTTTGCGTACTAAAAAGGTGCAAGGGCTTGACAATGTTTTTGAAATGAGCGTAAATATGGATATTCGTATTCTTTGGAAATATGAAAATGGAATTATCTTTTTACCACTTGCGTGTTTATTTGTCAATTGTTCTAATCTCAGTATGGCATAAGGACATAAATTATTGTTTATCGCATCGAGCGATAAACAACAATTTTCCATTCTGAATTATTCTCACAATAAGCCTGAATCACAAAAAACCCACCGCCTAAGCGATGGGTTTTTCTATTTGATTATAAATTACACAAGTTCGATTATAGCCACTTCAGCAGCATCGCCGCGTCTGGGGCCCATTTTATAAATTCTTGTATAGCCGCCTTTTCTTTCAGCATATTTGGGAGCTATTTCATTAAACACCTTTGTTACAACATCTTCTTTTGTGATGTAACCAAGAGCCTGTCTTCTGGTGTGTAATGTATTGGTTTTGCCAAGTGTAATCATTTTTTCAGCCATGCATCTAACTTCTTTAGCTTTTGCAAGAGTTGTTTCAATCTTGCCAAATTCTAAAAGCTGAGTTGTGAGATTTCTAAGTGTTGCATCTCTGTGGCTTGTTGCACGACCGAGCTTTCTTGTACCGGGCATTAGAATTCCTCCTTTATCAAAATATAAAGTCCGAAGTAGCCTTATTGCTACTTATTATTCGTCATATTCCTTTGAGAACTGGAAGCCTAAAGAATTGAGCTTTCCAACAACCTCTTCAAGAGATTTTCTACCAAGATTTCTGACTCTCATCATTTCACCTTCAGATTTGCTTACTAAATCTTCAACGGTGTTGATGCCTGCGCGTTTGAGGCAGTTGAAAGAACGAACAGAAAGGTCTAATTCTTCAATTGTTAATTCAAGAACCTTATCCTTCTGATTTTCTTCTTTCTGAACCATAATGTCAGTATCTCTTATCTCATCGGTAAGATCTATGAACAAATTCATATGATCGTTCAAAATTTTTGCACTTAAACTAAGAGCTTCTTCAGGAGCAATTGTTCCGTCAGCAAAAATTTCGAGAGTAAGCTTATCATAATCTGTTACCTGTCCAACTCTGGTGTTAGTAACATTGTAGTTTACCTTGTCGATAGGCGAATAGATTGAATCAACGGGGATAACACCGATAACATTCTGAATGTTTTCTTTGTTTTTCTCGCTGGTTACATAGCCTCTGCCTTTTGCAAGGGTAATTTCCATGTAAAGACGGGCATTATCACTGAGTGTAGCAATGTGAAGATCGCCATTTATTATTTCAACCTCATGGTCGCATCTTATATCTCTTGCAAAAACCTCACCCTCACCGGAAGCTTCGATATAAACGGTTTTCGGTGTGTCGGAATAAAGCTTTGCAACGAGTTTTTTGATGTTTAAAATAATTTCGGTTACATCTTCTTTAACACCCGGAATTGTTGAAAACTCGTGGAGAACTCCGTCGATTTTAACGCTAATCGGAGCTGCCCCGGGAAGAGATGATAATAAAACTCTTCTTATGGAGTTACCAAGAGTAATACCATAACCTCTCTCTAAAGGTTCAACTTCGAATCTGGCATATTTTCCGTCGGCACTTTTTTCCACGCACTCAACGCGGGGTTTTTCCATTTCGATCATAATATAACCCTCCATTTCAAAACTATAATTATCTCATTTCTGAAGAAAAACTTATTATTTGGAGTACAATTCGACAATAAGATGTTCTTCAACTTCAAGATCGATGTCTTCTCTTTTAGCAAGAGTAACAACTTTAGCCTGGAGTGAGTTTGTATCAAGATCAAGCCACTTTGGAATAGCTCTGCCTTCTGTCTGTTCTAAAATAGCTTTGATTTTGGGAAGGCTTCTGCTTGTTTCTTTAATGGTGATAACATCGCCTTCTTTAACAAGATAAGAAGGAATATCAACTTTGTTGCCATTTATAAGGAAGTGACCATGAACAACAAGCTGTCTTGCTTCTGCTCTTGAAAGGCCAAAACCTAATCTGTAGATAACATTGTCGAAGCGGCTCTCTAATACCTGGAGAAGGTTTTCACCTGTAACGCCGGCTTTCTTTTCTGCTATTTCAAAATAATGAGCAAACTGTTTTTCTAAAACACCATAATATCTTTTTGCTTTCTGTTTTTCTCTGAGCTGCTGACCGTAGCCGGAGAGTTTCTTTCTGCTCTGTCCGTGCTGACCGGGAGCATATGCTCTTTTGTCTATTGCGCATTTTGCGCTGTAACATCTCTGACCTTTTAAGAAGAGTTTCTGACCTTCGCGGCGGCAGAGACGGCATACTGCATCTGTATATCGTGCCATTATTACACCTCCTAGTTAATCACACTCTTCTTCTCTTAGGCGGTCTGCAACCGTTATGAGGAATCGGTGTTACATCTTTAATCATACTAACTTCAAGTCCTGCTGTCTGGAGAGCTCTGATTGCAGCTTCTCTACCTGCGCCGGGACCTTTTACATATACTTCAACGGTTTTAAGACCATGCTCCATTGCAGCTTTAGCAGCAGTTTCTGCAGCCATCTGAGAAGCAAAAGGAGTGCTCTTTCTTGAACCTCTGAAGCCTAAACCACCGGAAGATGCCCATGATAACGCATTACCCTGAGTATCGGTGATAGTAACTATTGTATTGTTAAAAGTAGAACGGATGTGAGCGCAACCGCGTTCAATGTTCTTTTTTTCGCGTCTTTTACGACTTTTTCTTGCCTGAACAGCCATACTTAACTATCCCTCCTCGGATTATTTCTTCTTACCAGCAATGGTTCTCTTTGGACCTTTTCTGGTTCTTGCATTAGTTTTTGTTCTCTGGCCTCTTACGGGGAGTCCTTTTCTGTGACGAAGGCCTCTGTAACAGCCTACTTCTATAAGTCTTTTAATATCAAGAGCAACCTGTCTCTTTAAATCACCTTCAACTGTGTAGTCTCTGTCGATGATTTCTCTGATTTTCTTTTCTTCATCTTCTGTGAGGTCTTTAACTCTTGTATCAGGATTGATTCCTGCTTCTTCTAAAATTTTTCTTGAGCTTGCTACGCCGATACCATAAACATAGGTAAGACCGTATTCAACTCTTTTTTCGTTTGGTAAGTCGATACCTGCTATTCTTGCCATTAGCTTTTTGCACCTCCTGTTTAATATCTTAAAAATTGTATATCATAACTGAAAGGATTACAAAAGTTATAAGACAAAATCTTTGTCTCTAAAAGGAAGCTTTTGTTCAGCCGCACCTTTTCAGCTATAAGCTTTAATTAACCCTGTTTCTGTTTGTGTTTGGGGTTCTGGCAAATAACCATTATATTGCCTTTTCTTTTAATTATTTTGCATTTTTCACACATAGGTTTAACTGATGGTCTAACCTTCATGTTTATTACCTCCTCTAAAATACATAGGCGTAACCGACTGTTTCGCCTCTAAGCTTATTTAGCTCTCCATGTAATACGACCCTTGCTCAGGTCATAGGGTGACATTTCAACCTTAACCTTGTCTCCGGGAAGTATTCTTATGAAATTAGTTCTAAGCTTTCCGGAAATATAAGCCTGGATTTTATGACCATTTTCAAATTCTACAATAAACATTGCATTTGGCAGTGCTTCCAGCACTGTGCCTTCTAATTCAAAAACATCTTCTTTTGCCAAGGATAAAACCTCCCTTAATCATTCTATATCATTCACAAATTGTGAGTATTTCGGGGTTACCGTCTGTTATGAGAACAGTGTTTTCATAGTGACACGCTAATTTACCGTCTTTGGTTTTCACCGTCCAGCCATCACTTAAAACCTTTGTTTCAAATCTACCCTGGTTTACCATAGGCTCAACTGCAACTGTCATTCCCTTGCAGAGCCTTATGCCATGGCCGAAGCTTCCATAGTTTGGAATTTCGGGGTCTTCGTGAAGCTGTTTTCCTATACCGTGTCCGCAGTAGCCTCTTACGATACTGTAGCCATGTGATTCCACATAGTCCTGAATTGTCGCCGAAACGCTATAGAGCCTTTCGCCATGTCTTAAATATTTCATTCCCTCAAAAAAGCTTTGCTTTGTAACTTCAATGAGGCGCTTTGCGTCGTCTGAAATATTTCCCACAGGATATGTTCTTGCAGCATCACTATGGTATCCATTTAAAACTGCGCCCAAATCAATGCTTAATATGTCGCCTTCATTAAGCTTAGTATTATCGGGGATACCGTGGATAACCACATCGTTAACAGAAGCACAAATGCTTGCGGGAAAGCCGTTATAATTAAGAAATGACGGCTTTGCTCCCTGACTTAAGATATAGTCATACGCAATTTTATCCAATTCCTTAGTTGTGATACCCGGTTGTATATGCTTTTCCAATTCTTTGAATGTGCCGCAAAGTATTTTGCCGGCAGCACGCATTTTTTCTATTTCAGAAGTTGATTTAATACTAATCACTGTATGTCCTCCGCAAAATGCTTAAGCTTCAAGAACGGATATTATTTCTTTTGTTGTGGCTTCAACACCCTTAGTGCCGTCAGCCTCAAAAAGAATTCCCTTATTTTTATAAAATTCAATTAGAGGTTCTGTCTGTGAATGGTAAACCTCAAGGCGCGAAAGAACTGTTTCGGGAGCATCGTCCTTGCGGCAAACTAAATCACCTTCACATCTTTCACATTTATCTCCCTTTTTGGAAGGATTGTTTGCAATGTGATAGGTAGCACCGCATTTTGAACATTCGCGTCTGCCTGAAAGTCTTTCAACAATTGCCTCATCGGGCACTTCAATATCAAGAACCTTGTCAATCTCAATTCCGAATTCATCAAGAGCTTCGGCCTGAGGGATAGTCCGGGGGAACCCGTCGAGGATGAAGCCGTTTTTGCAATCGTCTTCTCCAAGACGCTCCTTTATTATTCCGATAACTACACTATCGGGAACAAGCTGCCCCTTCTCGATGTAATCCTTTGCCATTTTCCCGGTTTGTGTTCCGGTTTTAATGGCATTTCTTATAATCACACCGGTTGAGATTGTTGGTATTTCGTATCTTTCGCTTAATATGATGGCCTGGGTGCCTTTGCCGGCGCCCGGAGCTCCAAGCATTATTAATTTCATATACTATACCTCATCTAATATTAATCAAGAAATCCTTTATAGTGACGCATCATCATCTGTGATTCAATCTGTTTAACTGTTTCAAGTGCAACACCTACCATAATGAGAAGTGATGTACCTGTGATTGAAACACTCTGAATTGATGGGTAAATCTTAGCGATAACAAGCGGAATAACTGCAACAATACCTAAGAAGAATGCACCGGCTAAGGTGATTCTGGAAAGTATTCTGCTGATATAGGAGCTTGTGGGTGCGCCCGGTCTTATTCCGGGAACGAAGCCGCCGTTTTTCTTCATATTGTTAGCAACTTCAATTGGATTAAACTGAATTGCTGTGTAGAAATATGTGAAGAAAACAATGAGCAGGAGATAGAGCACAATATATACCCATGATGATGGAGACAGTAGTCGCCAGAAACCAAGCCAGAAAGCTGATTCGGGTTCGCCTGTAAACTGCATTATTGTTGTGGGGAAGCTTAAGATTGACATAGCAAAGATAATCGGAATAACACCTGCCATAGCAACTTTAAGCGGAATATGAGTGCTCTGACCACCGTACATTTTTCTGCCAACAACTCTCTTGGCATACTGAACGGGGATTCTTCTTTCTGCATCTGTGATGAATACAACAAACACAATCATTGCAAGGTTAAACACAAGCACAAGTGCGATTGTCCACCAGGGAGCACCAAACTGTGTTACGCTTCCCAAAAGGTTTTTAGCCATTGTGGGGATTGAAGCTACGATACCTGCAAAGATGATGATGGAAATACCATTACCAACACCTTTTTCGGTAATCTGTTCACCGAGCCACATAAGAAATGCAGTACCTGCGGTGAATGTTGCAACGATTACTACATAGCTGGCAAAGTTCTGCTCTAAAACAGCATTTTTAATACCGAAATAAAGACCTGTTGCCTGAATGAAAGCTAAGATAATTGTTGTTATTCTTGTCCATTTTGCAATTACTTTTCTGCCTTCTTCGCCTTCTTTTGAAAGTCTTTCAAGGGCAGGAATTGCAACTGTTAAAAGCTGAAGTATAATTGATGAGTT
The DNA here is from genome assembly GCA_045644205.1 of Clostridia bacterium. Classification (GTDB taxonomy): domain Bacteria; phylum Bacillota; class Clostridia; order UMGS1810; family UMGS1810; genus RGIG1828. Next base: position 39,653 of record JAZRGM010000020.1, read on the forward strand.
GATGTATGGGGTAATACCCATAGCAAAGATTGTCGCATTACTAAACGCTCCGCCGGAAAAAGCATCCATAAGGCCGAAGAGTGAATTTTCTTTGGCAACAAGCTCTGCAAGAGCTGCGGGGTTAAGACCTGGAACAGGGATAAATGAACCGAGTCTGAAAACGAAAATCATGAGCAAGGTGTAAAGCATCTTTTTTCTGAGGTCAGGAATTGACCATGCGTTTCTAAGAGTTTTAAACACCTTACATCACCTCATACTTTCCGCCTGCTGCAACGATTTTCTCTTTTGCAGCTTCTGTGAATTTAGCGGCTTTAACGATAACCTTCTTGGAAACTTCGCCATTTCCGAGAACTTTGATACCGTCAAATGTTTTTTTGATGATGCCTGCTTCTTTTAAAGCGGCAGCGTCAACAACTGCGCCATCTTCAAATTTATTTAAGTCTGAAACATTAATTTCAGCATACTTAAGAGCAAATATATTATTGAAACCGCGTTTCGGTAATCTTCTGTAGATAGGCATCTGACCGCCTTCAAAACCGATTCTTACACCGCCGCCGGATCTGGCGTTCTGACCCTTGTGACCTCTGCCTGCAGTTTTACCGTTACCGCTGCCGTGGCCTCTGCCTTTTCTTTTGGTGTCTTTGTTGGAACCAACGCCGGGCTGGAGTTCAAATAATTTCATGCCTAAAGCACCTCCCTTTTATTATAATTCCTCTACGCTAACAAGGTGGCTCACTTTTGTTACCATGCCTTTAATCTGGGGGGTAGCTTCGTGAGTTTTCTCGTCTCTGATTTTCTTTAAACCAAGAGCTTTTACTGTAGCAATCTGATCCTGCTTGCAGCCTATGGTGCTCTTTACTAAAGTAACTTTTATTTTAGCCATCGCTTTATTCCTCCTTATTTATTTCAGCGCTTCCCGGATTAACCGAGGATTTCTTCAACTGTCTTACCTCTTAAACGAGCTACATCTTCTGCAACTTTAAGAGATTTAAGACCTTCGATTGTTGCGCTAACAAGATTGCGAGGATTGTTTGAGCGAAGTGATTTTGCTCTGATATCGCGGATACCGGCAAGCTCTAAAACTGCTCTGGCACATCCGCCTGCAAGCACACCGGTACCTTCGCCGGCAGGTTTAAGAAGAACTCTTCCTGCACCGAATTCGCCGATTACTTCGTGAGCGATTGTGGTGTTAACCATGGGAACATTTATCATGTTCTTTTTAGCATCGTCGATAGCTTTTCTAACAGCATCAGGAATTTCTGCTGCCTTACCTGTTCCGGCACCAACATGACCGTTGCCGTCGCCAACTACAACAAGAACGCTGAATCTGAATGTTCTACCGCCCTTTACAACCTTAGCAACACGATTTATACTAACGATTTTTTCCTGTAATTCTAATGAATCTGCATCTATTCTTTCCATAAGAGCCATTTTTCCTCCTCCTTCTTAGAATTCTAAGCCGCCTTCTCTGGCGCCTTCAGCAAGAGACTGAACTCTGCCGTGATAAACATAACCGCCTCTGTCGAAAACAACTGCTTTAATGCCGGCATCAATTGCTCTTTTAGCAACTAACTTACCAACCTCTGCAGCAGCAGCTTTGTTACCGCCAAAACCAAGCTCTTTGATTTCTTTGTCAAGACTTGAAGCTGAAACCAAGGTTTTGCCTGTTGTATCGTCGATTACCTGAGCATAGATATTGCTTAAGGATCTGAATACATTGAGTCTTGGACGGTTAGGAGTACCGGAAATATTTTTTCTAACTCTGTAGTGTCTTTTTATTCTTGCAGCATTGCTGTCTTTTTTACTTACCATCTTTCTTTACTCCTTTCCGATTCTTATTTCTTAGAACCTGTCTTACCTTCCTTGCGTCTGATAACTTCCTCAGCATACTTAATACCTTTGCCCTTATATGGCTCGGGGGGTCTCTGTTCTCTGATTACGGCAGCTATCTGACCAACTATCTGATTGTCAATACCTTTAACAATGATAGTATTTGGATCGGGAGCTTCGAGTGTGTAGTCTGCTGTGTCTTCAAATTCAACAGGGTGTGAAAAACCAAGATTTAAAACGAGTTTCTTGCCCTGTTTCTGACATCTGTAACCTACACCATTTATCTGAAGAGTTTTCTGGAAACCTTCTGTAACACCTGTAACCATGTTACTAAGTAGTGTTCTTGTAAGACCGTGGAGAGCTTTGTGTTCTTTTGCTTCTGTAGGTCTTTCAACAATTACCTGTCCTTCTTCTTTAACAATCTTCATATCAGCATGAAGAGTTCTTACTAAAGTACCTTTAGGACCTTTAACGGTAACTGTGTTATCATTTGCGATTGTTATTTCCACACCAGCGGGAACTGCAATCGGCATTTTTCCTATTCTGGACATATCTACACCTCCACAATTACCATACGAATGCTAAAACTTCGCCGCCAACATTAGCTTTTCTTGCTTCTTTATCAGTCATGATACCTTTTGAAGTAGAAATAATAGCGATGCCAAGTCCTTTAAGCACCTTGGGTAAGTTTTCTTTGCTTGCATATACTCTTAAACCGGGTTTTGATACTCTCTTTAATCCGGTTATAACTTTCTGCTTTCCGGGGCCGTATTTAAGGTTGATTTTAATGATGCCCTGGATTTCGTCTTCTATAACTTCATAACCTGCAATGTAGCCTTCGTTATCTAAGATTTTAGCAATCTCAATTCTAAGCTTAGAGCAAGGAACATTAACAGATTCATGTTTTGAAGAATTTGCGTTTCTGATACGGGTAAGCATATCAGCGATAGGATCCGTGATCTGCATTATTTAGCCTCCTTTTTAAATTCTAACTAACTAAATTTTACCAACTTGCCTTTTTAACACCGGGAATCTGACCTTTGTATGCAAGTTCTCTGAAGCAGATACGGCAGATGCCGAATTTTCTGAGAACTGAGTGAGGTCTTCCGCAGATATTACATCTGGTATATTCACGGGTTTTGTATTTCTGTGGTTTCTGCTGTTTTAAAACCATTGCTTTTTTTGCCATTTCAAAAACCCTCCTGCATTAAGCTTTGTAGAACGGAGCACCCATGAGGGAAAGAAGCTCTCTTGCTTCTTCATCTGTGTTAGCTGTTGTAACAAAGATAATGTCCATTCCTCTTAATTTATCAATTTTATCATAATCGATTTCCGGGAAGATAAGCTGTTCCTTAACACCCAGAGCATAGTTGCCTCTGCCGTCGAAAGAGTTGGGGTTGATACCTCTGAAGTCTCTTACACGGGGAAGAGCAATGTTGAATAATCTGTCTAAGAATTCATACATTTTGTCGCTTCTTAATGTAACTTTGCAACCAAGGTTCATACCTTCTCTGATTTTAAAGTTTGCAACAGATTTTTTTGCTTTGGTGATAACGGGCTTCTGACCTGTGATAATAGCAAGGTCAGATACCGCAGCTTCTAATGCTTTTGCATTGTCTTTTGCTTCACCTATGCCGATATTAACAATTATTTTATCAAGCTTTGGAATCTGCATCGGAGATTTGTATCCGAATTTTTCCATAAGAGCTTTTCTTACTTCTTCTTCGTATTTCGCTCTCATTCTGGTCATGTGCGAAATCCTCCTTCCTTATTATCAGTCTAATATTTCCTGGCAGTGCTTACAGATTCTTACTTTCTTTCCGTCTTCAAGAACCTTGTATGCAATACGAGTGGTTTTACCGCATTTTGAACAAATGTTCATAACCTTGCAAGCGTAAATAGGAGCTTCCTGCTTAACAATACCGCCTGTTTCGCCGGCTCTTCTTGCCTTGGTATGCTTGGTAACCATGTTTATTCCTTCAACGATAACTGTTCTCTTCTGAGCGCCAACTGCAAGAACTTTACCTTCCTTGCCTTTGTCTTTACCTGAGATAACTTTAACTTTATCGCCTGTTTTAATGTGAATCTTAAGTTTCATGAACCTCGCCTCCTTAATTAAAGAACTTCAGGTGCCAATGATAAGATCTTCATATATTCATGGTCTCTGAGCTCTCTGGCTATAGGTCCAAATATACGAGTACCTCTGGGGTTTTTATCATCTCTTATTATAACAGCTGCGTTTTCGTCAAATTTGATGTATGTGCCATCGGCTCTTCTTAAGCCTTTAACACTTCTAACGATAACAGCCTTAACAACTTCACCTTTTTTAACAACTCCGCCGGGTGTTGCCTTTTTAACAGAAGCAACTACAACATCACCGACATTTGCATATTTTCTTCTGCTGCCGCCAAGCACTCTGATGCACATAAGTTCTTTTGCACCTGTGTTATCGGCAACTTTTAATAAAGTCTGCTGTTGAATCACGCGAATTTCTCCTTCCTATATAATTGGATTACTGAGCTTTTTCAACTATTTCAACAAGTCTCCATCTCTTGTCTTTTGAAAGAGGTCTTGTTTCCATAACTTTAACTCTGTCACCGATTTTAGCCACCTGCTCTTCATCGTGAGCTTTGAGCTTATATGTTCTTTTAACAATTTTGTTGTAGAGTTTGTGTTTTACATTGTATTCAATAGCAACAACGATGGTTTTGTCCATTTTGTCACTGATAACTTTACCAATACGAGTTTTTCTGTAATTACGTTCCACTCAAAATTCCTCCTCTCTTATCAATCGTTCTGATTTAATTCTCTTTCGCGAAGGATTGTTTTTACTCTGGCAATCGTTCTTTTTACTTCTGTAATTACTCTCGGATTATCGAGCTGATTTGTTGCATGCTGAAATCTGAGATTGAAAAGCTCTGCCTTGAGTTCTTCTAATTTCTGATTTAACTCTTCATTTGTTAAATCTTTGATTTCATTAATTTTCACTCGAATCACCCTCCTTAGTTACAAATTTACATTTGATGGGGAGCTTGTGCATAGCAAGTCTCATAGCTTCTCTTGCTACATCTTCAGCTACACCGCCGATTTCAAACATTACTCTGCCGGGTTTAACAACTGCAACCCAGTATTCTGGTGAACCTTTACCGGAACCCATTCGAGTTTCAGCAGGCTTTTCTGTTACAGGCTTATCAGGGAATATTTTAATCCAAACCTGACCGCCTCTTTTTATATAACGAGTCATAGCTACACGGGCAGCTTCTATCTGGTTAGATGTGATCCATGCGGGTTCTAATGCCTGAATACCATACTCACCATATGTCACCTTGTTACCGCGCAGTGCCTGGCCTTTCATGCGGCCTCTCATAACTCTTCTGTATTTAACTCTTTTAGGTAACAACATGATTATCTGCCTCCTTTGCTCTTTTTGTCTTCAGTTTTCTTGGCAGCATTTAAAACTTCACCTTTGTAAATCCAAACTTTAACGCCGATTTTACCATAGGTTGTGTCTGCCTCATAGAAACCGTAGTCAATGTCAGCTCTTAAGGTCTGAAGTGGAATAGTACCTTCGTGGTAGTGTTCGCTTCTTGCAATTTCAGCGCCGCCTAAACGACCGCTACAGCAAGTTTTAATACCTTTAGCGCCCATTTTCATTGCTCTCTGCATAACCTGCTTCATAGCGCGTCTGAAAGAAATTCTTCTTTCTAACTGTGCTGCAATGTTTTCAGCAACGAGCTGTGCATTAACCTCTGCATTTTTAACTTCTACAATATCAATGATAACATTTTTACCAATGAGTTTTTCAACCTGAGCCTTGATCTTATCCTTTTCAGCTCCGCCTTTGCCTATAACAACACCGGGTTTTGCTGTGTGGATATGAACTCTAACTTTATTGTCGTTTCTCTCGATTTCGATTTTAGCGATACCGGCTGAGAAAAGTGATTTTTTGAGATATTTTCTGATTTCGTAATCTTCAACAAGATTATCACCGAAATTTTTCTTATCGGCATACCATTTGGAATCCCAATCTTTGATAACGCCGACTCTAAGTCCGTGTGGATGTACTTTCTGACCCAAGATTTTTACCTCCTTTACTAAAATTTAGTTTCTTTCTTTAAGAACTATTGTGATGTGGCTTGTTCTCTTTCTGATTCTGAATGCTCTACCCTGTGCTCTGGGTCTAACTCTTTTGAGTGTGGGGCCCTGATTTGCATAAACCTCTGCAACATAGAGTTTTTCTGCATCCATGCCGTGATTGTTTTCAGCATTTGCAATAGCAGATTTTAAGAGCTTAAGGGCGAGTTCGGAAGCAGCTTTTGGTGTGAGCTGCAAAATAGCTAATGCCTCACCAACATTTTTGTTTCTGATTAAATCTATAACAGTTTTAACTTTTCTTGAAGAAATACGAGCGTAGCTTAACTTTGCTACAGCCTGTGTAACCTGTTCCATTCGTGAATCCTCCTCTCATAGAACCTTAAAAATTTTATGATTATCTGGCATTTGTGGTTTTTGAACCTGCGTGACCTTTATATGTTCTTGTAGGAGCAAATTCTCCGAGCTTATGTCCTACCATATCTTCACTAACATATACCGGCACATGCTTTCTGCCATCGTGTACTGCGATTGTGTGACCAACCATTTCAGGGAATATTGTAGATGATCTTGACCAGGTTTTGATAACTCTCTTTTCACCGGCGTTATTCATATCTACGATTCTTTTCATAAGTCTTTCTTCGACGAAAGGACCTTTTTTAACTGATCTTCCCATTATTTATAAACCTCCTTCCAAAATGCGGTTTAATATCCGTAAAGTAAATAACTACTATATTATATATGTTATTATTTACCTTTTCTTGTTTTAACAATGTATTTGTTGGAATGTTTGTTTTTCTTTCTGGTTTTGTAGCCGAGTGTAGGTTTACCCCAAGGAGTAACAGGACTGGGCATACCAACAGGTGACTTACCTTCACCACCACCGTGGGGATGGTCGCAGGGGTTCATAACAACACCACGAACTGTAGGTCTCCAACCCATGTGTCTCTTTCTGCCGGCTTTACCGATAGAAATGTTTTCATAATCAATGTTTCCAACCTGGCCGATTGTAGCTTTGCAGTCTACTCTAACCATTCTAACTTCACCGGAGGGAAGTCTTACCTGAGCCCACTGGCCTTCTTTAGCCATAAGCTGAGCGCTGTCACCTGCTGAACGAACAAGCTGAGCACCTCTGCCGGGGAAAAGCTCAATGTTGTGAATAAGTGTACCAACGGGGATATTCTTTATAGGAAGTGCGTTACCTGCTTTAATAACAGCATCGCTTCCTGATCTTACAACATCACCTGCAACTAAACCATAGGGAGCAATGATGTAAGCTTTTTCGCCGTCTTCATACTGAATAAGAGCAATGTTAGCTGTTCTGTTGGGATCGTATTCGATTGAAAGAACAGTAGCATTCATATTATCTTTATTTCTCTTGAAATCGATAACTCTGTATTTTCTTCTGTTTCCGCCGCCTCTGTGACGAACTGTTATTCTACCGTAAGAGTTTCTGCCGGAGTGTTTCTTTAAGGGTTCCAGCAATGATTTTTCAGGAGCAACATTTGAAAGCTCTTCAAATGTTGAAACAGTCATAAATCTGCGAGCGGGAGAAGTGGGATTATATTTTTTAATTGCCATTGCGTTTCACTCTCCTAACTAATTAATTACGCCATGCCATCGAAAAATTCGATTGTTTTGCTATCAGCGGTAAGTTTTACGATTGCTTTTTTCCAATCAGCTCTCTTACCTGAGGTAGCGCCCATTCTTTTAACTTTTCCGAGCACTCTTGCTGTGGTGATTTTTTCAACCTTAACGCCGAAAACTTCTTCAACAGCTTTTTTGATTTCGATTTTGTTTGCATTCATAGCAACTTTAAAGGTGTACTTTCTGTCTGCTAACTGATCCATGCTTTTTTCTGAAACTATAGGTTTTATAATGATATCGTGGTTATTCATTATGCGTACACCTCCTCAATTTTGGCTACGGCGTCTTTTGTAACAACCATAACGTCATGTTTTAAAATATCGTAAACATTTAAGCTACCCATGAATGTGGTAGTAACACCTTCGATATTTTTTGCTGACTTAACAACATTGTCATTCTTTTCGTTTGTAACGATGAGAGCCTTTGCAGGAGCATTAAGAGCCTTAAGCATTTCGGCAACCTTTTTGGTTTTGATTTCATCGAGTTTTATTTCATCTACTACGATTATTTCGTTATCAGCACATTTTGCACTGAGAGCAGAAATCATAGCAACCTTTTTAAGCTTTTTGTTTACACTGTAGCTGTAGTCTCTGGGCTTGGGGCCAAGAGCGATACCGCCTTTAATCCACTGTGTAGCGCGGATTGAGCCCTGTCTTGCACGGCCTGTGCCTTTCTGTCTCCAGGGTTTGATACCGCCGCCGCGAACTTCTGAACGGGTTTTGGTGCTCTGTGTGCCCTGTCTCTGATTTGCAAGATAGTTAACTACAACCTGGTGGAGTGCCACCTTGTTTACTTCCTGTGCGAAAACTTTTTCGGATACTTCGATTTCTCCGATGTTGTTTCCTTCCATATTATATAAAGCTAATTTAGGCATGTGTTAGTCCTCCTTTCCTAGAATCTTACGCTTTAATACTGTCTTTTATTGTTAAGATACCGCCTTTAGGACCTGGAACAGCGCCTTTAACAAGGATGATGTTCTTTTCGGCATCTACTTTAACAACATTTAAGTTCTGAACTGTAACCTGTTCAACACCCATGTGACCGGGAAGTCTCTTGTTTTTCATAACTCTTGATGGTGTTGAGCAAGCGCCCATGGAGCCAACGCCTCTGTGATAGCCGGATCCGTGAGTCATAGGACCTCTGTGGGTTCCCCATCTTTTGATTGTACCTGCGAAGCCGTGACCTTTGCTGATGCCTGTAACATCAATTTTGTCACCTTCTGCAAAGATTTCAGCTGTGATAACATCACCAACATTGTAAGCAGAGTCATCTTCGAGTCTGAATTCTTTGAGATGCTTTTTGGGGCTTACACCGGCTTTAGCAAGATGGCCCATTAAGGGTTTGTTGAGGGCTTTTTCTTTGCAGTCGCCGAAGCCTACCTGAATTGCATTGTAGCCATCGTTTTCAACTGTTTTTTTCTGAATAACTGCCACAGGGCCGGCTTCAATAACAGTAACAGGAATTACTGTGCCGTCTTCTGTAAAAAGCTGAGTCATTCCGAGTTTTTTTCCTAAAATTGCTTTTTGCATTCTTCATTTCCTCCTATATTTGGTTATTGGTTGAAGCTTAAGGTGCTCCAACATGACCTGCTGTCTTAGGATGGAGACAGCAACCGTGCAGAAATCTTATAAGCTCTTCTGCATCATCTTAAATCACACCTGTTTGATTTCAATATCTACACCGGCAGGGAGAGAAATCTTTAAAAGTGTGTCGATTGTCTTGGGAGTGGGTTCCAAGATGTCGATAAGTCTTTTGTGAGTTCTGAGTTCAAACTGCTCACGGCTGTCTTTATATTTGTGTACAGCTCTGAGGATAGTAATGATCTCTTTCTTAGTTGGAAGCGGAATAGGACCTGCAACCTTTGCGCCTGTTCTTTCAGCTGTTTCAACTATTTTCTTAGCAGACTGATCGATTAACTGATGTTCATAAGCTTTGAGCTTAATTCTGATTTTCTGACTTTTAGCCATGAGATAGTACCTCCTCTTTAATATTATTGGTGCCATTCCGGCAGTCATGAAAACGTACACCCTTCCGGGTGTGTCGTACTCAATGCATTATAAATCCCGGCAACCTAAGCAACGTCTTAAGCTATCCGGGGCATAATACACCTATATCAAGTGACCGTGCCGCCCGAATTCACGATTCGGACATTCTCCGTGGAAATTAACTGCATTGGGCGCAGTTGGTAACCTCCCACATCATCGTATGTCATGCCACGCTTAACCATTTTATAATATATCAAGGCATTTTGCAAGCTTTTTTTTGCTAAAACAAGCTATTTTGGCACATTTTTTTAAATTTCGTTAATATTGTACAAGCCAGCATATGCCCTTTTGTGCAACATTACCATAGTTTTACAAGCTAACCAAGAGCAAAAGAGTGCGCAAACCCCTGAAAACACTGGGGTTTGGAGGGTTTTTCACCTCTTTTGTGATTTATGTAAACCTACGCCTTTTGGAAGCATATTCAAACACTATACATATATAATAGGAAGAAACTCGGCACAAAATTATTTCCGACACTAAATATAGATTGTTTTTGCCCTTTTTGTGCTAAATATGGCACAAGGCAATATTCTTTTGTGTCCGGGCATAAAAAAGCTCCCTGACGGCCGTTATTTCGCCAGGGAGCAC
>JAZRGM010000021.1:0-14289 GCA_045644205.1 Clostridia bacterium
ATAGTTAATGTGAACCGCACAAAATGTGCAATTTGTCAAGTACTTTTTAAAAATTATTTTTAAATATTACAAAACAAAAAGAACCAAGCTTATTTCTAAACTTGATTCTTTTTGCTTTATCTTAACTTAATGACATTGCCCCCGGGGCGGATTTTTTCCATTTCTATTTTTAGTACCAGAGAAATTCAACTTCTCCATCTTTATTTTTTTGATATCTGCCACGATAGATAACCGTATTTACATTATCTTTCACTTCGTCAAAGGCACTTAGCGAACTGATTTTATAGAATATATTTTCATCTTTTACTGTAATGTCCATCTTTCCGAGATAACCTTTAAATCCAAGCTCTATATCACCGCTTTTTCCAAGGATATTACCTTTGGTATCAATGGCAACAAGGCGGAATTTATTCCAATTTTTCATATCTGTCGACACACCATAAAAACACATATCGAGCTTATCGGAATAATAAAAGCAAACAGGAGAATATAGTGTTTTCTCTTCCTTTACCAGAAAATACTCAGCGTCTAAAATTACTTTGCTTTCATTTTTTTCTATGTTGTGGGATGTCAGAGTGAAATTATGCACATCGTGATATAAAAGATTTCCGTCTTTTGAAAAAAATGCTCTGACTGAGCCTGAAAGAGATTTTTTGAAAACTATTTTTCCGGTTTCAAGCTCACAGACACTTATATTTGTCACACTCACACCATCCTCTGTGCGGCAAAGATACTTTTTATCAGGACTAAGCACATTGCTTTCGCCTGTTATATAGGGGAAGTATTTTTCTTTCATTTCTTCATAAGAAATATCCGGAACTGTTCCCTTTGCAACATCAAAAACCTTTATCTTGTCATTTTTGTCCCACATAAATATGGCGTCGCCAGAACTTGAACCGCATATCATATTATTAAGCCTGAATGAACTGATATCCTTCACTCTGTATTCTCCCCCGGGGGTAATGCGAATCATCTTGGTGAAGCAGGCAACTTCATCTCTATAGTCATATATCATTGCACAAAGCTCGTCATTTTCACTACCGGAGCCATTTATAGTGGGTGATGTGAAGATATATCCGCCCACATCTTCACTTTCTTCTATCCTTAAGCTTATGTCATCCTTAACAAGCCACTCGCCCTTCATATAATCATATATCCTGACAGTATTCTTCAAGCTGTCGATAAAATAGATTATATTGGAGTTTTTATTTGCACAAATGGATACCACCTTTGAGCTGTCGTAGCTATAGTCAATATCCTCAATATCCAAAAGGGTGTCTGTTTTTACAAGGTTTAAATCCTTTTCTTTTGTATCTTCTGTAAGAAACATATCCATATCGTTGGAAAACATTGAAAAACCGTTGAATGTGTAGCGGCAATCCTTATAGGATGAAATGTTTTGGAGTTCAATTTCGGGAACATAATTAATATAATCTATAACATCCTTTACAAGGCTTATGCTACACACTACAATAACAGATATTGACAGAATCAATAAGATAGTATACATTAAAACCTTTCTTTTAAGGCGTTTTACCTTCGATTCATCATATTCATCATCTTCATCAGACGGGCTTTGCCCGGGTTCTGTGCTATCTTCAACAGTTACGACATCTGCTTTTTCTTCCACAGCTTTTTCTTGTGATGTTTTTTGAATTTCGTCAGCCTCTTTTGATTTAACAGCCTCAAGCTTTGAGCAAACAGTTTCAACAAGAGATGAAATGCTGTGCTCTATAGGTTTCGCACTTGCGTCAAACCACTGCACAGTTTTAAGAAGATATGAAAGACCTAAAGTCATTTTGGAATCATCTATGCGGAACGGGATTATTGTATGTTTTAATTCTACCGCAAGGGATACCTCTCTCAGAACCTGGTCAGACACATTGGAATCTTCCGAAAAAACCAAAATAAAAATTTTTGCCGACTGAATTGCATCAACAATAAAGGCAGTCCATGTTTCGCCGGGGGGGATATCCCTTGATGCATACCAGCACTTAATGCCCTTTTCTTCAATCCGGCGGCATATTTCAACTGCATACTTTTCATTTTTGCTTGAATAACTTATAAACACATCATGCATACGCTTTATCTCCTGTTTTTTACTATCAGGCGTATATTATTCTCCCTCAAAAAGCGGAGTTGAAAAATATCTTTCAGCAGTATCGGGAAGAACTGTTACCACACATTTTCCTTTTCCCAATTTTTTTGCAAGGCGTTTTGCAGCGGCAACATTTGTTCCGCTGGAAATTCCACACATTATTCCCTCAAGCCTTGTGAGCTGACGGGAGGTTTCAAGAGCCTCTTCGTCGGTTACTATGCAGACCTCATCATATATATTGCAATCAAGAACATCAGGCACAACCCCGTCGCCTATTCCCATCTGCACATGGGTTCCTATTGAACCTCCGGAAAGAATTGCCGCATTTTCCGGCTCAACTGCCCAGATTATTGTTTCGGGGTTGGCATTTTTCAATACCTTTCCTATGCCGGTTATGGTGCCGCCGGTTCCTATTCCGGAGCAGAACCCGTCTATTTTTCTGCCTATGTCATTTAAAATTTCTATGCCTGTGTGCTTAAGATGAGCCTCGGGGTTTGCTTCGTTTTCAAACTGCTGAGGAACAAACACATCTGGATTTTCCTTTTTCAATCTTTCAGCAACTGCCACACACTCTTCAATTGCTTCGCCTATGTTGCCATCGTCATGGACTAAGATTACCTCTGCTCCATAGTGATGCACAAGCTTCCTTCTTTCTTCGCTGACAGAATCGGGCATAATAATTTTTGCCTTGTAGCCCTTAACTGCTGCCACAAGAGCCAGACCTATTCCCTGATTGCCGCTTGTGGGTTCAACGATTATGGTATCTTTATTTAAAAGACCATCTGCCTCAGCCTGAAGAATCATATTGTATGCAGTTCTTGTTTTAACAGAACCACCCACATTGAGACCTTCATATTTAACATAAATATCAGCGCTATTGTCATCGGTCATTCTGTTTAATTTTATAAGGGGTGTACCCCCTATTGCTTCTAATATATTGTTATATGCCATAAGGATTATATTCCTCCCAAAAATTGCTACATTATATTATATATTATAACTTATAAAAATGCAACAAAAATAAACTTTTGCTATGTGATATTTAACATATTGAAGGATCCAAGGTTGACATTTTATCATTAGTTTTATAAAATATACATATTGGAGGTGATGGCATGGACAGTATAAAAAGAATAGCCGCAATAAATGATTTATCGGGCGCAAGCAGATGCTCTCTGACTGTTGCTCTGCCTGTTATTTCAGCCCTTGGTATTCAGTGCTGTGTTATGCCAACTGCAATACTTTCAAATCACACAGGCTTTGAAAGCTTCTTTTTTGAGGACTATACAAGGGGTATGGATAATTTTTCCAAGGAGTGGGAAAAGCTGAATTTAAAATTTGACTGCATATACAGCGGATTTCTTGGCTCCCACAAACAGATTGAAGCAGTTCTCAGGTTTATTGATAAATTTAAAACCCCCTTAACAAAAATCATTGTTGACCCGGTTATGGGAGATAACGGAGAGATTTATTCAACCTATTCAAGGCAGATGTGCGATGATATGAAGCTTTTGGTTTCAAAGGCAGATATTGTTACACCAAATATAACCGAGGCCTGCGTTCTTTCGGAAGAAAGCTACAGCGGAGAAACCCTCCCGGAGGAAAAGCTTTTTGAAATGGCAGAAAAAATAACAAAGCTTGGTGCTAAAAGTGTTATCATAACGGGACACCGTTCAAAATCACAGGTGGAAAATTTTGTTTATTTTGATGGAATATGCAAAAGCTTCAAAACTCCTGTGGTGCCAAAGTATTTTTCGGGAACGGGTGATGTGTTTGCTTCGCTTATTGCAGGGCTTTCAGCTTTGGGATTTGATGTGTTTGAGGCAACAAAATTTGCCGCAGACTTTGTCCACAGGGCAACCTCAATGTCATATGCTTTAGGCCTTGAAATCAACGACGGAATATGCTTTGAGAAACTACTGGGTGACTTAACCTCTTTGAAAGGAGAACTTTAAATGACTATTTTCTATGAGCTCTACGGAGCGTTATATGTTAACATAACCAACAAATGCCCCTGCAGCTGTGTTTTTTGCATAAGAGACCACAGCGATGTTATTAAGGATTCAGACCCTTTATGGTTTGAAGGTGATGAACCCACCATGGAAGAAATCAAAAAGGATTTTGAAAGATTTGATATTAACAAATATTCCGAAATAGTTTTCTGCGGCTATGGCGAGCCAACAGAAAGAATGGATATACTTATAGAGACTGCAAAATTTTTAAAAGAAAAAACAGATAAAAAAATAAGGCTTAATACCAACGGACTTTCAGACCTTATCTTAGGAAGAAAAAATACCGCCTATGAATTAAAAGGTCTTATCGACACAGTTTCCATAAGCCTTAATGCTCCCGATGCAAAAAGATTTTGTGAAATAACAAATTCTTGCTTCGGCGAAAAATCCTTCGATGCACTTTTGGATTTTGCAAGGGATGCCAAAAGCTGCATAGACAAAGTTGTATTTACCCTTGTTGATGTTATATCAAAGGAAGAAATTGAAAAATGCCAGAAAATTGCAGACGAAATGGGAATAGAACTTAGGGTAAGAGAATATATAGACACATATTAATAAAAATAGGGATTGTAAAAAAACAATAGTTTTTACAGTCCCTATTTTTTTATTCTTCAATTTCTCCCTGGGCCTTTTCAAGATTCTTAATCTGAACCTCAAATTCAGCCTTGGTTTTAAGCATAAAGCTTCTCATTTCTTTTTTCAGAAGCTCATACTGTGCATTTGTATCTGTAATTTTCTGAGTTGCCTTTGAAACTATTTCCTGAGATTTCTGATTTGCTTCACCAAGGATTGCTTCAGCCTCTGTTCTGGCAGCTTTTGTGAGCTGCTCTGCCGATTGCTGAGCCACGATGAGAGTATTTTTCATTGTTTCTTCCATGCCCTTATAGCTTTCAAGAGTTTTTGATATGGATTTAAGCTTTTCCTTGGTTTCGTTATAAGACTTATAAAGTTCTTCATAATTACCGAGAAGCTCCTCCATAAATGCATCTACTTCTTCCTTTTTATAGCCAAGAGCTGCTTTTGAAAAAACCTTTGTCTGAATATCCAGTGGGGTCATCATTTGTGCATCATCCTTTTTTTATAATTTAGACATACTTTTTTTAAACATATTTATATATATCAATATGAATTCTGCCTTTTTTCGTTAAGTGTCCGTCGGTTACGATTTTAAACTTTCCATATCCTCTTGCTGAAAGCACATCACCACTTTTTATCTGGGCGCTTGTGGATTTGAGCTGTTCGTAGTTAAGGGTTACAAGACCTCTTTCTATAAGCTCACTTGCCTTTGACCTTGCAAGATTTAATGCTGATGCCACAACAGCATCACCTCTTAAAGACGAAACCGTTGAAGAAAGCTTTTGAAACTGCCGCTCTATGCTTATTTCTTCAAGAGAAGCTATTCTTTCAATATCCACTCCTGCTCCGCCAATCTTTGGAAGGTTGTCGGCTATGTAGTCGGCGATTTCTTCTAAGCAAAAAACTGTTGCCCCTTCATCCACTACAACTATATCCCCTATAACCTCTCTTTTTATCCCCATTGAAAGAAGAGATCCAAGGTAGTCTCTGTGGGAAAGCTTTGCTGTTTTGCTTTTTATTTTAAGCCTCAGGGCAGCAATGGGGAAATCTATATCATCTTCATAGGTATAGAAAGAGCATATCTGTCTTTCAGCTTCGTCATATCCGCCAAAAAGCTTCAGGCCAAGTTCATTTTTTGGAAATCTTCCCATAATAACCGATGCTTCAAGGGGCGATAAAAACTTGGTGTAGAAAGCCTTTGTGCTTCTTTCAGCCTTTGTATAAAGGTCGCAGGCTTTTGAAATAACAAGCTTTATTTCATCATCATCACTAGGAAAAATAATTTTATCTTTATTTATCATCTTTTAAAAAATGTCAAAAAGTCCCTGAGTTTTAAGGTCATCGCTGAAATCTCCCATTATTCCCATTGTGTTGGGAACAACTAAAAGAATACCATTTGATACCTTCTGCATGCTTCCGTCAAGAGCAAAAACTGCTCCGCTTAAAAAATCGAATATTCTTGCGGCAGTTGTTTTGTCGAGCTTTTCAAGATTTACAACAACGGGCTTTTTAGCTTTGAGATGCTCTGCAATTTCGCAGGCGTCGTTATAATTGAGGGGCTGAACAACAAAAACTTTAAGCTGCGCTGTGGTGTTGATATTAACCACCTTGCTTCTTCTGGGCACAGAGCTTACAGTATCTTCAGAAATTGTGCGGCGACGGGGCTGATAGGAGCTTTGCTGAAATTTTGGTGTTTCCTCCTCATAGCTTTCTTCCATCTGCTGGTTCTCGGCGTATTCATCGCCTTCCATTCCCATTGATGATTTTACCCAATCCATTAATTTTGACATTTTATTATCCCCTTTCTGTATATTTAGTCTGTATATTCTAATTAAAAAGTGACCTTCCAGGTCTTATTATGGTGGCACCTTCTTCAATTGCAACCATATAGTCGGAGCTCATTCCCATTGAAAGCTCCTCCATAAAAACATTATCATATTTTTTCTTAGCTATGTCAACTGACAAATTATATAAATTTGAAAAAACTTTTTTTAAGGTGGGTTCATCGGCGCCAAGAGGTGCCATAGTCATAAGCCCCTTTATGCAGATGTTTTTATAGGCAGATATTTCTCTTATAAAGCTATCAAGCTCGTCATATTTTACTCCGCCTTTATTTTCTTCGCCGGAATTTACCTCAATCAGCACATTCATCACCTTGCCGATTTTTTCGCATCTTTTGTTTATTTCCTGCGCCAGCTTCAAAGAATCCACCGAATGAATCATATAGACCTTATCGGCAATATATTTAACCTTATTTGATTGAAGCCTGCCAATTATATGCCATCTTACATCCCCTTTAACCTTGTCATATTTTTCCATAAGCTCCTGAACACGGTTTTCACCAATATCCAAAATGCCCAGGGATATAACCTCATTTATTTCTTCCGGGGTGCGGGTTTTGGTTACAGCAACTATTCTCACGCTATCTGTATCTCTGCCGGATTTTTTACAGACAGCATCTATATTATTTTTAATAATTTCAAGATTTTTCTTTATGCTCATATTCTGCTCCTTAACCTACAATTACCTCATCATAAAGAAGAAGAGCGCCGGCGCGGGTGTTGTCAAATTTTACTATTGCATATTTATCATCTTTGCATAGGATTTCAATTTCTTTATATCTTACAGTGTTTTCTGTTTTAACATAAACCCCGGACTTTCCGTCTTTCACCCTTATGGCATTAAGGGGGATTTTAAGCCCTCTGTGGCTTTCCTTTACAGCCGTGAGCCTTACAAAACGATTGGACATCGGGGATGAGGCATATGATGAAGATGAAACTGTTATCATATATTTTCCCGACTGCTCTTTGGAAATGTATTCCACAGTTCCCCTTGCCTCTCCGCTCTCACCGTCAAAACGAAGCGACACCCTTTCTCCAACAGAAAAGCTCTTTGCAACCTCTTCTTCGCATACAAGAGATACATACCAGATGGAATTATCAACTATTTTACATAAAACACCCTTTTTTCTGATGTCGTCGGCTGTGATGTTTTTTTCCTTGGCATTTTCATAGTCGGAATATGTTATGCTGTAGGCAATGGAGGGAGTTATTATATCCTCATAGCCATCTATCCTTGTGGAGAAAACACCATGCTCCGGAGCTATGATTTCATATTTGGCACCGGAATATCTTCTTTCGATGCCTGCCTTTTCAAGATAGAGTGCCTCTAAGCGCTCAGTTACCGTGATTGGTTCTTCACCTTCGTTGTTTTTACGAACAACAAGCTCATTTACCTCGTTTTTAAGGGAAGATATAACAGCCATATTTCTGTCGGAGGAGGCAAAGGAAATTTCCTCTATCTTCCTGTCAATTTCTTCCTCGATTTCCTTTTTGCTCATTTCTTCGGCTATGGTATCGTCGGTGGCATTACTTAGCTCGGAAATTTTCTGATTTATTCTTGAAAGCTCGCTTTTGGTTTCATCATCTATATTTGAATCAAAATAGGTGGCAACAAGCTTTCCTTTTCTCACCATTTCATTTTCGCTTACAGCCACATCCAGAATTCCTCCGTCTTTGGTGGAAGCGGTAATCTGATTTTCGCTCCGGATGATAATTCCTTCCAGCTTATAGCTTTTTTCCATGGTGTCGAGTTCAGCTATAACAGAGGTTTCTTCAGAGGTGAAAAGATTTATTAAATTAAATATAACAAATACTGCAACGCTAAGTGCAATAAGGGACCATACTGTTTTTTTCACTTCCTATTCCTCCGTTTCCTTGTTTTCTATATATCTGCAGGCTAATTTGACAGCTTCATCTGCTGATTTTATTTCGCTTAAGTTTATCCATTTTATATTTTTGTTTCTGCCAAACCAGGTAAGCTGCCTTTTTGCATAGTGGCGGGAATCTCTTTTGAGAATACGAATTGCCTCATTAAGGGTGCATCTTCCTTCGATATAATGAATAAGCTCCTTATAACCAAGAGCCTGCATAGATGTCATATCACGGGTGCATCCTTTTTTCCACAGGGAAAACACCTCATCCATGAGCCCCTCTTTAATCATAATATCCACTCTTTTATCTATTCTTTCATAAAGCTCGTCTCTGTTTCTGGTAAGCCCTATATACACATAATCATAGGGTGAAACACTAAGAGCTGTTTTTTTATTGTGGTCGGATATTTTTTCTCCGCTTAATCTAAAATATTCTATAGCTCTTATAACTCTTTTAACATTATTGGGGTGAATTGCCTCCGCACTTTCGGGGTCAATTTCAAAAAGGAGCTGATGAAGAGCCTGGTTCCCGTTTTCCAAAGCATATAAAGACAATTCTTTTCTTATGTTGTCGTCAGATGAGGTTTCGGTGTAGTCGGTATTTTTAATAAAGGAATCAACATAAAGCCCCGTTCCGCCCACAAGCATAACATTTTTGCCCCTTGAAAAAATATCTTCAAGACATTTTTTTGCATCCCTAACATATTCACAAACGCTGTAGGCCTCATAAGGCTCTTTAATATCTATAAGATGATGAGGCACGCTTTTCATTTCATCGGCTGTAGCCTTTGCTGTGCCAATATCCATGCCTTTATAAATCTGCATCGAATCGCAGGAAATTATTTCGCTGTTGGTTAGCTTTGCCAGTCTCAGAGAGGTTTCTGTTTTGCCAACTCCCGTGGGACCCACAATAGCAATAACTATGTTTTTAAGATTCATATGAGAAATCACACAATCCTTTTAAAATTCTTTTCAAGTTCATATTTTGTCATTGATGTCATTATCGGTCTGCCATGGGGGCAGGTGTTAATAGAATCAAAGGCCAAAACCTTTTCGCAAAGAGTTTCCATTTCTTTTGTGCCAAGGTGGGTACCTCCCTTTATGGCTCTTTTGCATGCCATGGTGTGAAGAACATCTTCCATATAGCTCTTTTTAATATCGTTTGTGCCTTTTTCTATTAAAGCCATAATTTCACAAATGCTGTCTTTTATTTCATCCTCAGGCATTGCAAAGGGAACGGAGCGCACAATCAGGCTGCTTGCCCCAAACTCCTCACATTCAAAACCAAGAGATGATAAGAGATTTATATTCTCCATGGCAAGATTAAATTTAACTGCATCAAAATCAACCGTAACCGGCACCATTAAAAGCTGAGATTCAATGGTTTTTTTTCGATATTCCTCCACAAGCTCCTCAAAATAGAGT
This sequence comes from Clostridia bacterium, assembly GCA_045644205.1. Taxonomy (GTDB): domain Bacteria; phylum Bacillota; class Clostridia; order UMGS1810; family UMGS1810; genus RGIG1828. The sequence goes on from JAZRGM010000021.1 coordinate 9,824, forward strand.
CGTTCGTGGGCGGCGTGCTGGTCGATGATAAGCATTTCATTATCTTTCTGAACTATGATGTAGGTGTCGAAAATCTGGCCTACTATTTTAAAATCTATATTCGCCCTTAAAATCGGCTTTGCCGGCTTTGTAGCTGCGCAAGCAAAATCATCGGTGGCTTTGGGAGCATCCTGCAAAATACCAATGTCAATTTTTGTCTGCTCGTTATGGGGTTTAACTTCATCCGGCAAAGGTGAAGCTTCACTTTTTTCTGCTTTAAATCCATGATGCTCTGTTGTTTCTTCTTTAAAAACTGAAATATCTGCTTGTTTTTCATCATCCGGACAAGGCTTAGGCGGGTCTTGTTTTAAGCATGAAAGCTCATCTATTGAAAAGAAGCTTTTATTTTCAATATGGCTGTTTATTTCCTGTGTTATTTTTTCTTCTGTTTTCTTAGGCACATTCGCAGATGATGTTTTTCCATCTTCGCTGTTTGCCTTGGAAATCTCTTTGCCAAGATTTTGGGTATAGGTGTCTTTAAGAAGATTTATATCCATCTGAACAGCGCTGTTTTTTTCTTTTGAAATATCTTTTCTTACCTTTAGCGCTTCCTCATATTCCTTCTTTTTGGCAAGGTCTATTTCGGGAACATATTTTTTGGCAGAAAGAGAATTTTTAACTGCCCAGAAAACTGCATTGTATATTTTTTTGTCGTCTGAAAAACGAACCTCTGTTTTTGTGGGATGAACATTAACATCAACAAAATTTCCCGAAAGGGTGATGTATATAACTGCCACAGGATATTTTCCGACCATCATAACATTCTGATAAGCTTCGGAAAGAGAAGCAGAAATTATTTTGCTTTTCACATAGCGTCCGTTTATGAAGAACACCTGCTGACGACGGTCTTTTCTTGCCAGAGCATTTGAACCCACACACCCTGTCACCTTTATGCCTCCTTCTTCAAAATCAAGGGGAGTTAAATGAGAAATATAGTCTCTTCCGAAAACTGCCCTCACAGCGCTCATAAGATTACCATCACCTGATGAAGCCACACTCACCTTCCCATTTACAATAAGCTTAACTGCAACCTCAGGGTGGCTTAAAATAAGCTTATTTACGCTGTCGGTGACATAGCTTGTTTCTGTGGCATCGTTTTTTAAAAATTTCATTCTTGCAGGGGTGTTGAAAAACAAATCCCTGACTATTATAGTTGTGCCATCAGGGCAGCCTGCTTCATCTTCTTCAATGATTTCTCCGCCTTCAAGGGAAAGCGAATAACCGAATTTGTTTTCCTTTGTTTTGGTGAAAATATCTATCTTTGCAACAGCGGCAATGCTTGCCAGAGCTTCACCACGGAAGCCCAGAGTATAGATAGCATTTAAATCCTCTTCGGTTTTTATTTTGCTTGTGGCGTGGCGCTTAAAGGCTGTGGCAACCTCATCGGGTGCTATTCCGCAGCCATCGTCGCTTATGCGGATATAGCTCATTCCGCCTTTTTTAATTTCAACTGTGATTGATTTTGCTCCGGCGTCAACACTGTTTTCCGCAAGCTCTTTAACCACAGATGCAGGTCTTTCAACGACCTCTCCTGCGGCTATCATATTGGCTATTGATTGCGGAAGAACATTTATTTTCATTTATTATTCCTCATTTGCTATTTTGTTTAACCTGTATAGCTCATTAAGAGCTTCTATGGGAGTTAAGCAGGTTACATCAAGGTTTTTAATAAAGGCTGCAATTTCGTCTGCCTTGCTGCTGATTTCATTTAATTCACTGCCTGCAGAGGAAGGATTTATTTCGGGCTTTTCACCGCTGTCTATTGATGCAAGAATTTCTTTTGCCCGGCTTATAACCTCATCGGGAACACCGGCAAGCTTTGCAACCTCAATGCCGAAGCTGTCGTCGGTGCCGCCTCGTATAATCTTTCTTAAAAATGTTATATCATCGCCCCGTTTTTTAACTGCAACAGAATAGTTTTTTATACCTTCTGTGGTATTTTCAAGGTCTGTCAGCTCGTGGTAGTGGGTGGCAAAGAGGGTTTTGGCTCCTATTTTTTCTTTGTTGGATATATATTCCGCCACAGCCCAGGCTATTGAAAGTCCATCATAGGTTGAGGTGCCTCTGCCTATTTCATCTAAGATTATAAGGCTTTTTTCGGTGGCATTTTTAAGAATATGGCTTACTTCATTCATTTCCACCATAAATGTGCTCTGACCTGATGCCAAATCGTCTGATGCGCCAACCCTTGTAAAGATTGCATCAACTATTCCCACCTCACAAAATGAAGCCGGAACAAATGAGCCTATTTGCGCCATAAGAACAATTATTGCTGTCTGGCGCATATATGTTGACTTACCTGCCATATTGGGGCCGGTTATTATTGAAAAGCGGCTGTCGTCGGTGTTGAGATAGGTATCGTTGGGAACAAAGAGACTGTCTTTTAGCCCTTTTTCAACTATCGGATGTCTGCCATCTTTTATGTTAATTATATTTCCTGAATTGACAATTGGTTTAACATAGGAATTTGCATATGCCACATTTGCCAGGGAGCAAAGTGCATCTGCCACAGATATAAGCTTGGCGCTTTTCTGGAGGGGTTCGAGCCTTTTCATAATTTCCGCTTTAACCCCGAGGAAATTTTCATATTCTAGGCTATTTACCCTTTCGCGGGCGCTGAGTACTGTGTTTTCCAGGTCTTTAAGCTCTTTTGTAATGTATCTTTCACCATTAACAAGAGTCTGCTTGCGGATATAATCATCAGGAACCTTATCTATGTTTGAATTTGAAACCTCTATATAATAGCCGAAAACCTTGTTGTATTTTATTTTAAGGTTTTTGATTCCTGTTCTTTCTCTTTCATCGGCTTCTATATTTGCCATATAGTGGGTGCTGTTGTTTAGAATATCTTTTATGCGGTCTAATTCCTTATCGAAGCCTTCCTTTATGATGCCGCCTTCTTTAACTGTTATGGGGGCATCTTCTTTTATGGCACACTCTATTAAAAGATATAAATCCTGCAGGGTGTCTATTCCGTCGTGTATTTCTCTTAAAAACACAGAATTCATATTACCCAGGCTTGTGCGAATCTGCGGAAATTTATCAAGGCTTTGCTTTAAGGAAAGAAAATCTCTTGCGTTGCACGAACCATACACCACTCTTGAAATGATTCTCTCTATGTCATACACCTTTTTAAGGCTTTCTGTTAAATCCTCTCTTGCATCAGCATTATTAACAAGCTCCTCCACAGCATCCAATCTGAGCGCTATTTTATTCTCATCAATAAGCGGACGGTCCAGCCAGGATTTTAACCTTCTTGCGCCCATGGCGGTTTTGGTTTTATCAAGAACACCCAAAAGTGAGCCTCGTTTTGTTTTTTCACGCATGGTTTCTGTTATTTCAAGATTTCTTCTTGAGCTTATGTCAAGGCTTAAAAAGCTGCTGGTTTCATATATTTTCAAACTGTTGAGATGGGAAAGGTCACGCTTTTGGGTTTTTGCAAGATAGATAAAAAGCGATCCTGCCGAGCGGATTATATGCTCCCTGTCGGCTATGCCAAGGCTATCAAGATTTTTCCCGCGAAACTGATTTTTTATTGCTTCAACGCTTAGCTCATATTCATAGTATTCATCCTGAATGACGCTATCGAAAAACTCATATCGCTTTCTCATATCTACAATATCCCTGCAAATCATTCTTCCGCTCTGATTAAGAAGGATTTCTGAGGGGCGGAAGGTGGAAATGGCGTCAACGAGAGTGTTTTCCACATAGTCATATTTACCATCAACAACATAGACCTCGCCCGTTGAAACATCAGCAAAGGTTACTGCATAATAATGGTCACGATAGTATATGCTTGCAAGAAAATTGTTGTCTGCCTCAGGGATGGGAAGGTCGATATTGGCAGTTCCGGGAGTAACAACTCTTATAACATCCCTTTTAACAATGCCCTTTGCTTCCTTCGGGTCTTCCACCTGCTCACATATTGCAACCTTTTTTCCATTTTTAATAAGCTTTGCAATATATCCTTGTGCGCTATGATATGGAACACCGCACATCGGCGCTCTTTCTTCAAGACCACAGTCTTTTCCGGTTAAGGTGATTTCGAGAATTTCCGATGCAACCTGCGCATCTTCAAAAAACATCTCATAAAAATCTCCCAGACGGAAAAAGAGTATGCAATCGTTATATTCTTCTTTTATCTGCAGATATTGCTGCATCATTGGGGTGAGCCCTTGTTTTTTCATTATCTTTTGTCCTTCTTGGCAAAACTCCGTGGAGTTTTGCTACATTACTTATTCCCTATTCACTATTACCTATTCCCTTAGCCACCGGAGATTTGAACTAAGTGCGGTTTTTGCGGCAAATTCTTCGCAATACTTCGTCAAAATGCTCGGCAATACACCGCGTATTACCTGTGCTTTTTTCTTGTCTTGCTTTGAATTTATTGCAAAAACTTCTTCGAACTCTCCATTCGCGAAAAAATG
>JAZRGM010000022.1:0-10610 GCA_045644205.1 Clostridia bacterium
CTTTTTGCTATAAGCAAATCTCACCACTCGCAGTACTTTTGTACAGCGTCGGGCTATCGCTCAAAGCAAGGAACAATCTTGCTTTGAGTTCGATTTACTCATTCCGAATCATTTTTTCCTAATCCCTAAAAAGGGTGCGAAAAATAAAATTTTCGCACCCTTTTTATCATACATTTTCAGAACTATATGGTTTGTTCCGGTTTATTCATCTTTAATTAGCTCTTTAACAGATGTTGCAAGCCCTGCCACGCCCTGCAATTCGCTTGGAATAATAATCTTTGTGGCTTTTCCGTCGGCAACCTTTTCAAGAGCTTCAAAGCCCTTTAATGCAACTATTGCCGCTGTGGGGCTAACTTCGTTAAGTCTTCTCAGGCCTTCTGCGGTGGCTGTCTGGATACTTAAGATTGCCTCTGCTTCACCTTGAGCTTCGCGGATGTGGCTTTCCTTAACAGCATCAGCTCTTAAGATTGCAGCTTCTTTTTCACCTTCTGCAACAAGAATCGCCGATTTCTTTTCGCCTTCGGCTTTTAAAATCAGTTCTCGCCTTTCTCTTTCAGCTTTCATCTGCTTTTCCATTGCATCCTGGATTTCTCTTGGCGGAATAATGTTTTTGAGTTCTACCCTGTTAACCTTTATTCCCCATGGGTCTGTGGCTTCATCAAGGATAGCACGCATCTTGGTGTTTACTGTGTCTCTTGAGGTGAGAGTTTCATCAAGCTCAAGATCGCCAATGATATTTCTGAGAGTTGTGGCTGTGAGATTTTCAATAGCGCTTATGGGATGGTCAACACCATACACAAAAAGCTTGGGATCGGTTATCTGGAAAAAAATAACCGTGTCTATCTGCATAGTAACATTATCCTTTGTTATATCAGGCTGAGGTGCAAAATCAACAACCTGTTCCTTTAACGAAACTGTTTTAACTATTCTGTCGATAAAAGGGATTTTAACATGAAAGCCAACATTCCAGGTGGACTGATAGGCTCCGAGTCTTTCAACTATTGCCGCATGTGCCTGAGGAATAATTTTTATATTCCTTATAACAACAATCAAAGCAATGACAATAAGCATTAAAACAACAACCATACAAAACACTCCTTTTTATTATTTTATGCTTCGGTTACTGAAGCAAATTTTACAATCTCAACAACAAGCTTAACCCCTTCTATTTTTAAAACGGTGATTTTGCTGTTTTTGGGGATTTCTGAGCCATCAGCTGTAACTGCTGACCATTCCTGACCTGCAATCTTAACCTTTCCGGCAAATTTATCATTTGTAATTTCCTCGGTAACAATGCCTGTTTTCCCGATTACCATATCGGCATTTGTTGCAGTTTTACCTTTGCCTCTTAATTTTTTAACAACTGGCTTTGTGGCAAAAAGGGCGACTGCCGAAACAGCAACAAAAACAACTATCTGGCTTAAAAGCTCTGCTCCAAGAAGCTTGGAGATTGCCGCTGCAAGAGCACCAATTGCAAACCAGATGCAAACAAGACCCCAGGTGCTTGCTTCAATAATTATGAGTGCTACCATAAGAACTATCCATAATGCGTATTCCATTTTTTCTTCCTCCGTTCAATTTATCTTATCTGTCCATTTCCAGTTATAACATATTTTGCACTTGTTATTTCTTTTAATCCCATGGGGCCTCTTGCGTGAAGCTTCTGGGTGCTTATGCCTATTTCTGCTCCAAGGCCAAATTCAAAGCCATCTGTAAAACGGGTTGAAGCATTAACATACACAGCCGCGCTGTCAACTTCATTTGTAAACCTTACAGAATTATTATAGTCATTAGTTATAATGCTTTCCGAGTGACCTGTGGAATACAGGGAAATATGCTCAATGGCTTCATCTATGCTATCCACGGTTTTAACGGATATTATATAATCAAGATATTCCCTTGCATAGTCTTCGTTGGTGGCAATAAAATCACATTTCATCATTTTTGCAGTTTTATTGCAACCTCTTATCTCAACGCCCTTTTCTTTTAATGCCCTGTAGAGCTTTTCATAAAATGCTTTGTCTACTCCACTATGAATAAGAAGGCTTTCACAAGCGTTACACACAGACGGTCTTGAGGTTTTTGCATTTACTATGATGCTCACCGCCATATCTGCATCTGCCGACTTGTCAACGAATATATGACAATTGCCCACTCCTGTTTCGATAACGGGTACTGTGGCATTTTCAACCACAGTCCTTATAAGATTTGCCCCGCCTCTTGGGATGAGAAGGTCAACTATACCATTTAATTTCATAAGAGCTGTTGCTGTGTCTCTTGATGTGTCTTCAACAAAGGAGATGCAATCAGGATTTATTCCCACTTTTTTTATTGCATCTTTCATTACTGCGGCAATTGCCTTATTGGAATTATAGGCATCGCTTCCTCCCCTGAGAATCACAGCGCTTGATGCCTTAAGACAAAGAGCAGCAGTATCTAAGGTTACATTGGGGCGTGATTCATATATAACGCCTATAAGTCCCATCGGAACTGTGACCTTTGAAACCTTAAGACCATTGGGAAGGGTTTTTGCGCCAAGAGTTTCACCTATCGGGTCATCTAAGGCAATTATCTTTTTAACCCCGTCTGCCATAGCTTCTATTCTTTCCGGATTTAAGCGCAGGCGGTCTGCCATGGCATCTGAAACGCCTTTTTCCTTAGCCTTTATAAGGTCTTTTTCATTTTCTTTTAATATATAGTCTGCATTTTCCACAAGAGATATGCAAATTGCGCCAAGAGCCTCGTTCTTTTTCTTTGCTCCAATGCTCACAAGGCTTCTCGATGCGCTTTTTGCCCTCATTGCAAGCTCTCTGATGTCCATTTTATCACCTGTTTTTCTTATATTTTTTCTGCCACAAACAGCGTTCCTATTTCTTTGCCATCTAAAATATCATAGAGCACATCTGGGTCTGCTCCGTTTGCTATGAGCATATCTGTGCCGCTTTCTGTGGCAATTTGTGCTGCGTGAATTTTAGTTATCATTCCGCCTGTGCCGCGGTCAGAGCCGGCATCTCCCGCAAGGGCTTCTATGGTTTTATCTATTTTTTCAACAATGGGAATAAGCTTTGCATCTTTATTCTTTCTTGGGTCGCTATCGTAGAGGCCGTCAATGTCGGATAAAATAATAAGAAGATCCGCCCCTATAAGGGATGCAACTGTGGCAGATAAAGTATCGTTATCGCCAAATTCTATCTGCTCTGTACTTATAACATCATTTTCATTAACTATGGGAAGAACACCAAGCTCCAGAAGGCGCTCAAAGGTATTGCGGGCATTCTGATGTCTTACCATGTCGCTTGTTACATCCTTTGTTAAAAGCACCTGGGCTACATTATGATTAAACGCGGCAAAATCACGGGAATAATGATTCATCAGCTCACACTGACCAATTGCCGCAAGAGCCTGCTTATCCTTAACGCATTTTGGTTTATCCGCAAAGCCTAGTTTTCCGCGGGCAACCCCTATTGCACCTGATGTTACCAAAACTATTTCCTTTTGACTGTTTTTAATGTCGGAAATAACCTTAACAAGCTTTTCAAAACGACGGATATTTATGCCGCCGCCATTATAGGTAAGGGTTGAGGTGCCAACCTTTATAACTATTCTTTTTGCATTTTCAAATCTGTTCATTTTTATAACCACCATACTGTTTTTGATTTTCATCCTGGCTAAAAATCTTCCGTAATTATTCACTATTCATTATTATTTATTACAACAACTCATTGCTATAATGAAACAAGGCTGCAATACAATACCCTGAAAAAGCCGCACTTTTCCTAAGGACTTGTATGTATCTTCCTCAGGTTAAAGGGCTTTTTCATAATATTGTGTTGCAGCCTTATATAACTTTCAGATTATTTTCTGAGTTCGCTTCTGCACTGCTTAACCTTATCGTTAACAGCCTTGAAATCGTTTTCAACCTTTTCTAAAATATCATCGGCAAATTTAAGAGAAGCAAGTCTGATTTCTCTGCCATCTTTCTGAGCTTTTGCAATGATTTCATTTGCATTTGCAACAGCTTTCTTGGTGATTTCGTGTTCGTCGATAAGACCTAAGATTCTGTGTTCAACCTCTTTAACCTTTGCATCAGCCTGCTTCTGAGCATCAGAAATAATTCTCTTGCTGTCTTCAGCAATAGATTTTGCAACTCTGAGTTCATCGGGAAGCTGAATGTTGATATCGTTTATAAGTGATAAAATCTGCTCCTTGTTAACAAGAGTCTTTTTAACAAATGGAATTTCAAATCCTTTGTCGATAATGTCCTGAAGTTCACTTAAAAGTTCTATAACATCTGCCATTTTAATTTCCTCCTTGGGTTTTTTTCTCAATTAGTTCTGTGATTTCGTCAATCATAAAATCAGGAACCAGCCCTTCCAGACTTGCCTTATGGCGGGCAACCTCCTTCACTATGCTTGAGCTTAAGTATGAATATTTTCCGCTGGTCATCATAAACAAGGTTTCAACATCGGGGTTGAGCTTTCTGTTCATGAGAGCCATCTGAAATTCATATTCAAAATCAGACACAGCTCTTAAGCCTTTGATGATTATATTTGAATTCTTCTCTTCTAAATAGTTTACAAGGAGCCCGGAAAAACAGTCTATCTCAACATTGGGAATGTCGGCTGTTGAACGCCTGAGCCAATCGAGGCGCTGCTCCAGAGAAAACATGGGTGTTTTTGAGCTGTTGGTCAGTATGGCAACATAAACCTTATCAAAGGTTCTGCTTGCTCTTTTTATTATATCCAGATGTCCTTTTGTAACCGGGTCGAAGCTTCCGGGATATACTGCCGCTTTCATAATGATGCCTCCAGGATATTAACACAAACTCTGCCATACTTTTTATCCTTTAAAAGATTAAAGGATTTAATATCTATATGGGTGCCGCTGTCTGCTTCGCAAATGATAAGACCACCATCTTTGAGAAGCTTATATTTTTCTATAAGCTCTATCACTTCATCCAGAAGCCCCATAGCATATGGCGGATCAAGAAAGATAAGGTCATAGCTTTCCTGATTTTCATAGGCTTTTTTAAGATAGTCTTTTGCATCCTGCTTAAAGAGAAGTGCCTTTTCCTGCATGCGGGCGCTTTCAATATTGGCTCTTATAATCTGGCAGGCTTTTGGATTTGCATCCACAAAAACTGCTTTTTTTGCACCCCTGCTAAGCGCCTCCAGACCAAGAGCGCCGCTTCCGGCAAAAAGATCTAAAACGCTTGCATCCCACACTCTGTCAAAGAGCATACTAAAGATTGCCTCTTTAACATTATCAAGAGTCGGGCGGGTATCGGAGCCTTCCAGGCTTTTAAGCTTTAGGCCTCTTAATGAGCCTGAAATAATTCTCACCTACATAACACTCCCATATTAAATACTTACAAATATTATAGCTATTCTTCATTTTATTGTCAATAGATAATTTAATTTTTTAAAGAAAGTGTGTTATATATGTAGAATTTTTTAAGATTTTATGTTAGAATAAAATATACTATGTATAATAATGCCATTAAGGCTTTATGAAAAATCGGCAAACTCCGGAGGTAATTTATGATTTCTAAGGTAATATCAGGGGCGCTTTTCGGCCTTGAAGGATATATTATAACTGTTGAAACCGACATCTATTCTGCCCTTCCGGGAATAGATATTGTAGGTCTTCCTGATGCGGCTGTTAAAGAATCAAAGGAAAGGGTTAAATCCGCAATTAAAAACAGCGGCTACTCCATGCCCCAAAAAAGAATAGTTATTAACCTTGCTCCTGCCAACACAAAGAAAAACGGAGCATATCTCGACCTGCCAATAACAATTGCAATTCTTATTGCATCAGGGCAGCTTGTGTGCGACGGGGTGTGTGATTATCTTATTTTGGGCGAGCTTGCTCTTGATGGCAGCATAAGAAAGGCAGACGGAGTGCTTCCAATGACTATGGAAGCAAGAGAGAATGGAATTAAAAAGCTTATTGTTCCTATGGAAAATGCAAAAGAAGCATCAGTTGTTGCAGATTCGGAAATTTATGGGGTCGGAACTCTCAGAGAGGCTGTGGAGCATTTAAGCGGAATTAAACCGATAGAAAGAGTTACCACAGATATTGACTCTCTTTTTGCCCAAAACCTTGACCTTATGGAAGATTTTTGCGATGTTAGAGGTCAGGACAGCGCAAAAAGAGCATTGGAGGTTGCAGCAGCAGGGGCTCACAACTGCCTGATGATAGGCTCTCCCGGCTCGGGAAAAACAATGCTTGCAAAGAGAATTCCATCTATCCTTCCCGACTTATCATTTGAAGAAGCTTTGGAGGTTACAAAAATATATTCAGTTGCAGGGCTTATGGGCGGAGGAAAATCCCTTATCACAACAAGGCCCTTCAGAAGTCCTCACCACACAGTTTCAAATGTCAGCATAACAGGCGGAGGCTCAATTCCCAGACCGGGTGAAATAAGCCTTGCTCACAGAGGGGTGCTTTTCCTGGATGAATTCCCCGAATTCAGAAAAGATGCCATTGAAGCCATGAGACAGCCTTTAGAGGACGGAATGTTTACTGTGTCAAGAGTTGCAGGCTCGGCAACATTTCCCAGCAGCGCGATGCTTGTGGCAAGTATGAACCCATGCAAATGCGGATATTATGGCGACAGTGCAAGAGAATGTACCTGCACACCTCAGAGTATTCACAGCTATTTAGGAAAAATATCAGGGCCTATGCTGGATAGATTTGATATTCATATTCAGGTTAGCAGCGTAAAATTTGAAAGTCTGACATCCGGCGAAAAGGGTGAAAGCAGCAAAACCATTAAGGAAAGAGTTAAAAGAGCAAGAGAGATTCAGCTCGAACGATATAAAAACTACAATATATATTCAAACAGTCAGCTCACAGCTTCTATGATAGAAGAATTCTGCCGGGTTGACGAAAGAGGCAATGCTCTTTTAAAGGATGTGTTTGAAAAGCTTGGCTTGAGTGCAAGAGCACATTCAAGAATACTGAAGGTGGCAAGAACTATTGCCGATATTGCAGGAGAAAAAGATATATCCCCTGTTCATATTGCCGAAGCTATCCGCTACAGAAGCCTTGATAAGAAATTCTGGGGAGCGATTTGAGGTAATAGTGAATATGGAATAGTGAATAGGTAATGAAGAAATCCGCAATAAGCGGATTTCTACCATAATTATTCATCATTCGTTTTTCATTATATTAAACTATAAAAGGAGAAAATTATGCTTAATAAAATATTTAATATTATAATTTGTGTGGGAATTCCATATATAGCCATAACCTGGTCATTTCAGCATTTAGGCACAGCCATGGGCTTTGGCGTTACTGTGCTTTGTTTTATGGCTCTGTTTTTATATTTCAGACCAAAAATCTACACAATCCTGGGAAGAAACAAATATCTTTCCGACCACGATGCCGGCTTTAAATATATGGAGAAGGCATATGAAACCGGAAGAATGAACCCCCAGGATGTTCTCATTTATGCATATATGCTCATAAGAGACGGTCATCTTGTTAAGGCAGAAAGGCTCATTGCCGGAACCATTCACCAGAATAAAGATAAGCTAAGCGAAAAAAATCTTCTTGCTGCTGATCTCAACACAGCAATTATTCTATGGAAAAGAAACCACCTTCCCGGTGCTATTGAAAAAATGGAAGGCGTATATAGCACAGGCTATCGCTCCACTGTTCTCTATCAGACCCTTGGATTATTCTATATTCTTTCAGGAGATAATGAAAGGGCAAAGAACTTTATGGATGAAGCGATGGAATATAATTCGGATGATATAAGCATAAGAGACAATCTCGGATTTTTATATATTAAAATGGGCGAATATGAAAAGGCAAAGGAAATCTACGATAAAATTTTTGAAGAAACCACACCAAATTTTATTGAAGCATTTTATAACTACGCCTATGTTCTTGAACACACAGGAAATCTTGAAAAGGCTCAGAGCTATTATCAGAAGGCTTTGGGATGCCCAGAAAGATTTTTGTCAACAGTTAAGCTTTCTTTGGTTGAAGCAAGTCTTTCAAGGGTTGAAGATATTTTAAATAGCAGATAAGGGGAGAAATCCTATGAAATATATTTATTTTGACTGCTATGCAGGATTCGATGTTCAGATGGCTCTGGGAAGCCTTATTGATATGAGCGGTGAAGCCGACTTAGCAAGAGAAACTGCAGAAAAAATAATAGAACCTGTAAGTCTATATAACGAACAGGTTAAAAGGCAGGGAATGGACGCCCTGTTATCATATTTTGATTTTAGCTATTCAAAATGCGAAAAGACCACTGAGCTTATTGAAAATTCTACTCTTGACGAAAAGCTCAAGACAAAGCTTAAATCCTGGTATAAGCTTAAATCTGACGGTAAATCGGGTAATGAAATAGAAGACACAAGAGAGCTTCTAATGGTGGCTGCAAGCTTTGCAATTATTGGCTCACTGGAGGCAGAAAAGATTTATGTGTCGGCGCTTTTTCAGGGTGGCGGAGGAGATTTTTCTCCATCACCCCACACAGAGCTTATAGGCAAAATGTCGGAGCTTCCGATATATCCAAGTGCTGAACAGAAAGAAATCCTTACTCCCGGCGGCATTGCTTTTTTGAGTGTTCTTGGAGCAGAATATATGAGTCCGCAAAGTCATGATGTAATTAAATCGGGCTATGGCGCTGGGGATGATGAGCTTTCAATTCCCAATATTGCAAGAGCCATCCTGGCAAATGACGATGGAACCGAGGAGCTGTTTTTAAATTTTGAAGCGCTTATATCCGATATGCAGGCAGAAATAGGAGCAATAGCAACTGCAGGGAATAAGTAATAGTGAAGAGGTAAAAATGGAACAAATCCGCATGCGGATTTGATACTATATTATAGGAGACAAAAATGAAAATTGTTATACAAAGAGTTAAATATGCCTCCGTTACAGTTGACGGAAAGATAACAGGCAAAATAAACAGCGGAATTATGGCGCTTATAGGCTTTAAGGAAGGCGACGAGGAAAGACTTTTAAAGCCTATGGCAGAAAAAATGACAGGGCTTAGAATTTTTGAAGATGAAGACGAAAAAATGAATCTTTCTCTTGGCGATGTGGACGGAGAGATTTTGGCAATATCCCAATTTACCCTTTATGCCGACTGCAAAAAAGGAAAGAGACCTTCATTTATCGATGCTTTAAAGCCGGATATGGCAAATGAGTTTTATGAAAAGTTTGTTAAAATCTGCGATGATTTAACCGGCAAAAAAACTCAGACCGGAATCTTTGGGGCAGATATGAAGGTTGAGCTTTTAAATGACGGGCCCGTTACCATTATTCTAGATTCTGATGAGATAGTAAAAAAGTGCGTTGACACGCACATCAACACCCCTGCCCCTCATTCTTGAGGGGTAGGTTTTCTTTTTGTTAATTTTATTGTAAAATATATATATGAATATTTTACAAGAGATTTTTTCTGATCATTTTCATAAGCTTAATAATTCCGGTATTAAAATTCGTAATACCGTTATTGAGAATGTCGATAAAATGATTCACTGTGGCGACTTCAAGCGTGGATATGCCCTTTATGCCTGCGATAATTGCGGTCATATGATGGTTACTCCTTTCAGATGCAGAAGCCGCTTTTGCACTTCTTGCGGTAATCTATATTCCCGAAAACGCTCTACTTCCATGTCCTTTAAACTCGTTCGCACTTCTCACAGACATTGTGTATTTACTATCCCCGAAGAATTACGAGTCTTCTTTAGAAAAGACCGCTCCTTATTAAACCTTCTTTTTAAAGCTGCTGCAGATTCCGTTTTCTTTATGTTTAAAAAACTTAATAAATCTGAAAACTTTACCCCCGGTTTTATTTGTGTTCTTCATACTTTTGGCCGTAGTCTTCAATGGAACCCTCATATTCATATGTTAATTTCCGAAGGTGGCTCCGGCAATTTTTCTCCGTGGCGTGTTGTTAAACACTTTCATTATGAACTGCTTCGCAAGTCTTTCCAGTTTACTTTATTGAACTATATGGAAGCTCATATCGGTAAATCCTTCAGAAAAACTAAATCTTTTATTTACAAAAACTACCAAAATGGTTTTTACGTTTATGCTAAACCTACTCTTACAAACAACCAAGATGTTTTAAAGTATATTGGCAGATATCTTGGCAGACCTGTTATTGCCACTTCAAGAATTGATAACTATGACGGTGAAAATGTTACCTTTCACTACAATCGTCATGAGGATAACGAATTAATTACCGAAACTATTTCTGCCATTGATTTTATCAAAAAGCTTATTATTCACATACCTGAAAAATATTTTAAAATGATTCGTTACTATGGTATTTATGCTAAGCATCACCGCCATGAAGGTAGATTGAGTTTATTTATTTCCAAAGAAAAAAGACGTTTCCACACCCGTCAAAATGTTTGGAGAACGTCTATTTCCTTGTCATTTCATTTTGATCCACTCTTGTGCAAGTGTGGTCATGAAATGACTCTTCTTCAATTTTACCTTAAAGGCACTCCGTTTTTTGAAAATTACAAGAATTTGGTTAATTCTTCTTAATGATTTTTCATTTCACCACAAACAAAAAACACAACCAATTCAATTAACGGATAATCAAAAATTTAATAACTTTCTTTGAGGTTTGC
>JAZRGM010000023.1:0-4499 GCA_045644205.1 Clostridia bacterium
TCGTGAGACAGTTCGGTCCTTATCTATCGCAGGCGTTGGATATTTGAGAGGATCTGTCCTTAGTACGAGAGGACCGGGATGGACGCACCTCTGGTGCACCAGTTGTCACACCAGTGGCACAGCTGGGTAGCTACGTGTGGACGGGATAAACGCTGAAAGCATCTAAGCGTGAAACCCACCTTAAGATGAGATATCCTATGCGTAAGCAGAGAGACCCCATAAAGACTATGTGGTGATAGGCTGGAGCTGTAAGTACAGTAATGTATTCAGGTGAGTGATACTAATAGGCCGAGGGCTTAACCAAGGAAGGTTAGGAATTATATAGATAGAGTTTAGGCATTTAGAGAAGATAGAAACTAATATTGTATTGAGTAACTCGGTGGCGATGGCACAGAGGACACACCCGTTCCCATTCCGAACACGGAAGTTAAGCTCTGTAACGCTGATGATACTTGGCTGGTGACGGCCCGGGAAAGTAGGAAGCTGCCGGGGTAGAAAAAGACTTGTCGGAAACGACAAGTCTTTTTTTAATGAAAAATTAATAATCAATAATCAATAATCAAAAAGTAAAATTCATAATACTAGCTGTTAAAAAGAATATAATAGAATATAGAAATAAATGTATTCATATTATATAAGTTGACAAATTCGAAAAAAGTAGTATAATAGTTATGATAAAAAAATGGGGTTTTGTGCGTTATAATAGATTATTTTGAATGTTGTATCTGCAAGGAAGGTGCATATTTTGGAAAAACTAAAAAGCGTTTTCAGATTTTTAAGAGCATCACTTGACAAGCATCCGATAATATTTCTCGCGGTACTCTCTGTTATGGAAAATTTTGCAATAGAGAGTATGAGCAGACATAGTGTTATGGATGCAATAGAGCATGTTATCGATAGTCCCGTTGTGTTTTTCTACAACGCCTTCATAATAATGCTTATGCTGTCGTTTTCTCTTTTATTTAAGCGAAGAGTATTTTGGGTTGTGCTTCTTTCAGCACCGTGGCTTATATGCGGTTTAATAAACAGTGTTGTTTTAACCTATCGCGTAACCCCGCTTGGTGCAATAGATTTTCAGGTTGTAAAGCTGAGCCTTATTTTTATGTATCTGACAAAAGCTCAAAGAGTTCTTTTATATGTGGCAATAGGGGTTTTCCTTGTTGCAATTGTTGCAATATGGATTCTTGGGCCGAAAATCAGCGGCAAGCTTCACTATGGTAAAAATATCGCAGCAATCGCAGGAGTTATAGCATCTGCCCTTATTGCAACAGGTTTTGCTCATCAGGTTAATGCTGTAACCAAAGATTTTGGAAACCTTGCCGGGGCATATAGAGACTACGGTTTTGTTTATTGCTTTTCAAGCAGTATGCTCGACACAGGAATTGACAAACCCTCAGAATATGGAACGGATAAAACAGAGCAGATTCTTTCAATGCTTCCCGAAACAATTGTTCCCGATTCAAGAAATAAAAAACCCGATGTAATTCTTATTCAGCTTGAATCCTTCCTTGTTCCTTCCCAGATTAAGGATATGACTTTTTCCGAGGAGCCTACTCCCGTTCACAAGGAGCTAATGGAGAAATTTTCATATGGCACCCTTTCCGTGCCATCTCTTGGTGGAGGCACAGCCAACACAGAGTTTGAAGTTTTGACGGGAATCAACATGAAGAATTTTGGCCCCGGAGAATATCCCTATAAGACCATTATGCTTGAGGAGACCTGTGAATCAATTGCATATAACCTTAAGGAAAATGGCTATACAGCTCATGCCATTCATAATCACACGGGTAACTTCTACGACAGAGACAAAGTATATCCCCATATGGGATTTGACAGTTTTCAGTCAAAAGAATATATGCACGGTTTTGAAACTACCTACTATGGCTGGTGTAAGGATAAGGTTTTAACAGATGAAATTATGACAGCTCTTAGCTACACCAACGAAGAAAAAGGCGTAACCAAGGATAATCCCCGTTTTGTCTGGACAGTTTCTGTTCAGGGGCATGGTGCATATCCTTCTGAGCCAATAGAAGGAATTGAAAATAAAATAAAAATAGAATCTTCAAGATTTACACCAGAAGAAATTTGTGCTATTGAGTATTATGTTAATCAGCTTCACGAAATGGACGCATTTTTAGGTGAACTTATAAACAGACTAAAAGCCCGTCGTAGGCCAACTCTTCTTATTGCCTATGGAGACCATCTTCCCGCAATAGGCATTGAATCGGATGATTTATTAACGGGCAACGACTATATGACTCAGTATGTTACCTGGAATAACTTCGGTCTTGAGAAAAACGATAAAGATCTTCGCACCTATGAGCTTTCAGGGGAAATTATGAAGGTTCTTGGTTATAATAACGGTAACCTCACGAAGCTTCACCAGCTCCAAAGCACAGGTGAATCAGGTTTTAGCGAGGAAACATATCAGAATTATATAAGCTATCTTGCATATGATATGCTCTATGGTTCCAACTCTCAGTTTGGCGGAATAAAACCCTATATCAAAACAGATATGCAGATGGGAACCCTTCCGATTGTCATTGAAAACCTTCGCTACGATGGAACCATTCTCTGCGTAAGCGGCAAGGGCTTTACAGAGAAGAGTAAGATATTTATAAATGGTAAAAAATATTCAACCCTTATGGTTAGTGAAAATGAGCTTACTGTTAAGAGAGTAAACTTAACAGAAGGCGACGAAATAAAAATAGGACAGGCATCCAGTAAGCGTGAAATTCTTGGATATTCCGAGCCTGTGCGCTATTCGGAATCACTCCATATTGTTCCGCCGATAATCCTGCCTCAGGATGATGTGGCATTTCCCGAGCCTGTGGGTAAATAAAATTATGATAAATATTCCTGCTGTAATAAGCAGGAATATTTTGACATTATGTGATAAAACAGATAGGAATATAAAATATGTTTACAATCAGAATTGCTCAATTGAATATAAGCATAGATAATAAATATGAGTATTTGCCGGATATGTGCAGGGATTATATAACAGATGAAAAAGCCTGGTATATTATTTCAGCAACAGATGAAGAAATAAAAAGAGAAATAAATATTGACAATGCCAATTTGGGATACGGAGAGTTTCTTGCAATATACCGTAAGATTGCTCAGCTTATAATTTCTGAAAGCGGATTTCTTATGCATGGTGTTGTTGCCGATGTAAAAGGGGTGGGCGTTGCATTTCTTGCTCCGAGCGGGGTTGGAAAGAGTACTCACGCGTCACTCTGGAAGGAATTTCTTGGCGATGATTTTGTCTATGTAAACGGAGATAAACCCCTTGTAAGAATTTTAGATAATGTGGTTTATGCCTATGGCACTCCCTGGGCAGGAAAGGAAAACCTTCAGTCCAATATTAAAACCAGGCTCAAAAAGCTGTGCTTTATAAAACGCTCGGATGAAAACAGATGCATCAGATTAAAAAAAGAAGATATTTTACAGCCGCTTATGAAGCAGATTTATATTCCTGAAAATTCAAAAGACTTTTTTATGATTTTAGATTTGCTGGATAGGTTTATAAAAAATATTGAGTTTTACCTGATAGAATGTAATATCAGCAAAGATGCGGCAAAAACTTCTTATGAGGTGATTTTTAATGAAGGGAATTGAAAAAGCACTTACGGAGCATGGAGTATATATAGGGAAAACAACAGGCAACAGTATGCTTCCTATGCTAAGACAAGGAAGGGACACCGTTATAATTGAAAAGGCAGAATTTCCTTTAAAAAAATATGATGTGCCGCTATACAGACGAAATGACCACTACACCCTGCATCGTATAATAAAGAAAACAAAAAAAGGATATATAATATGCGGTGATAACCGGTCAAACCTTGAACGGGATATAAGCGATAAAGACATTATCGGTGTTTTAACAGGGTTTTATCGTGATGGAGTGTATGTTGGAGTAAATGATGAAGCATATGTGAGATATTCAAAAAAGGTATGTAGGCAGGCTTATTTAAGAATTGCCAAAAAATATTTAAGAGCGATACTAAGAAAATTAAAAATAATAAAAAATTAAAGCTGTATTCTCAGAAAACTAGAATTAAGGGAATACAGCTTTTTTTAACAAAAAAATGGAAACAAAAAACGCACCTACCTGACGGTAAGTGCATTTTTTATTTCCGACCGAGAAGGGGCACAGCCGCTGCGCGTCTTAATCGCTTGACCACCCAAGCCTTTGGCTTCGGTACCGGTCTGCGCCCTTTTTGCTACAAAACAGTCACCCGGACTGTTTTGTTTGACCGCTCGTGCCTACCGGAGTTCAATTCTCTCTAATCGAATGCATAAAAAAACACAGGTGCTATGCACCTGTATTTTTTTATGGAGTCGAGGAGAATTGAACTCCTGTCCGAAAACCTATTCACACGAGGCTCTCCGAGCGCAGTTTGTGTTCAGAATTCCCTCAATACAAAGTACGCAAACAAACTTTATACTTTGGTAGCTTCATTGTTCATGGGCATCTCAAAGCTTTAATGCCTCAC
>JAZRGM010000024.1:0-25900 GCA_045644205.1 Clostridia bacterium
ACCATTCCCTGATTTTTTCGGGAGAAGCCAAACCGATCTTTATTGATTCAAAATCATTAAATGCTGCCATAAAGCTATCTCCTTTCTTATTGATCACCAAATTCATCATCTATTGAATCTATTGAGCTGTCTAGACCGTCAATATCATCAAAATCTACTATATATTCTTCATCCATATCGAGAACATCGGGAGCATCCATGCTGTCGATGTCTAAAATGTGGGCAAAGCTGTCGTCATCATCGTCATCGATGGGCTCTAAATCGTCATTTTCTTCGATATCTTCATCTTCTATTTCATCGTTTGAATTGGAAATTGCTTCTTCATCAATTTCGGAATCATAGGAATCGTAGAAGCCTTCTTCGTTGCCTTCAAGATTGATTCTTAAGTTTACATCATCATCGTCATCGTCATTTTCTCTTATCGGGATAACTTCGTCGTTGGCATCGAGAACTTTTACATCGAGACCAAGACTCTGGAGTTCTTTAATGAGAACCTTGAAGGATTCAGGAACACCCGGTTTAGGAACATTCTCACCTTTAACAATGGCTTCATAGGTTTTAACACGACCGACAACATCATCGGATTTAACTGTGAGGATTTCCTGAAGTGTGTATGCAGCACCATAGGCTTCAAGAGCCCAAACTTCCATTTCACCGAATCTCTGACCACCGAACTGCGCCTTACCGCCAAGAGGCTGCTGAGTAACAAGAGAGTATGGTCCTGTGGAACGAGCATGAATTTTATCATCAACAAGGTGATGGAGCTTGAGATAATACATATAACCAACGGTTACCGGACTGTCAAATGGTTCACCGGTTCTGCCATCATAGAGAATTGACTTACCATCTAAGGATTTTCCTGCCATTTTGAGGGTTTCGGAAATGGTTTTCTCTGTTGCACCGTCAAATACAGGTGTGGCAATTTTCCAACCAAGAGCTTTGGCTGCATAGCCTAAGTGAACTTCGAGAACCTGTCCGATATTCATACGGGAAGGAACGCCCAATGGGTTAAGAACAATCTGAAGTGGTGTGCCATCGGGTAAGAAAGGCATATCTTCTTCGGGAAGAATTCTGGATATAACACCTTTGTTACCATGACGACCTGCCATTTTATCACCAACAGAGATTTTTCTCTTCTGGGCAATATAACAACGAACAAGCTGATTAACTCCCGGAGGAAGCTCGTCGCCATTTTCACGGGTAAAGATTTTAACATCTACAACAATACCTGCTTCACCATGGGGAACGCGGAGTGATGTATCTCTTACATCTCTTGCTTTTTCACCAAAGATAGCACGGAGAAGTCTTTCTTCTGCAGAAAGCTCGGTTTCGCCTTTGGGAGTTACCTTACCAACTAAGATATCCCCTGAACGAACTTCAGCACCGATTCTTACGATACCTCTTTCGTCGATGTCTTTTAATGCATCTTCACCAACATTGGAAATATCACGGGTGATTTCTTCGGCACCAAGCTTGGTGTCGCGGGCTTCACATTCATATTCTTCAATGTGGATAGATGTGAACACATCTTCTTTTACAAGGCGTTCATTTATAAGGATAGCATCCTCGTAGTTATAACCTTCCCAGGTCATAAAGCCAATGAGAATGTTTTTACCAAGTGAAATTTCACCATTGGAGGTTGAGGGACCATCGGCAATGATGTCACCTTTTTTAACTCTTTCGCCATTTGAAACGATTGGCTTCTGATTAATACAGGTTGACTGGTTGGAACGAAGGAACTTAATGAATTTATATGTTCTGATGTTGCCATCGTCTTCGCGAACCTGAACCTCATCTGCACCAACTCTTATAACAACACCGTCTTCTTTTGCAAGAACACAAACACCGGAGTCTTTTGCAGCTTTATATTCCATACCTGTGCCGACTATCGGAGATTCGGTTTTTAAAAGCGGAACAGCCTGACGCTGCATGTTTGAACCCATAAGCGCTCTGGTTGCGTCATCGTTTTCAAGGAAGGGAATCATCGCTGTGGCAACAGATACAATCTGTTTTGGAGATACATCAACATAGTCAACTTTATCGGGAGTTACTTCAATGAATTCATCTCTGTATCTTACGATAACCTTTTCATTTTCAAAGCTTCCGTCTTCAGCAAGCTTTTCACTGGCAGGAGCAACATAATAGTTATCTTCGATATCAGCTGTCATATAGTCGATTTCATCGGTAACCTTAAGATTTTCCTTATCAAATCTTCTATAGGGTGTTTCAATGAAACCATATTCATTTATTCTTGCATAGCATGCAAGAGAGTTGATAAGACCGATGTTAGGACCTTCAGGAGTTTCTATAGGACACATTCTACCATAATGAGAATGGTGAACATCTCGAACTTCAAAGCCTGCTCTTTCTCTTGACAGACCACCGGGTCCGAGAGCTGAAAGTCTTCTTTTATGAGTAAGCTCAGCTAAGGGGTTTGTCTGATCCATAAACTGAGAGAGCTGTGATGAACCAAAGAATTCCTTTATAGCTGAAACAACAGGACGGGAATTTATGAGAAGCTGAGGTGTTACAGCATCAAGATCCTGAATAGTCATTCTTTCTCTTACAACTCTTTCCAGACGGGAAAGACCTATTCTGAACTGATTCTGCAAAAGCTCACCAACTGCACGGAGACGACGGTTACCTAAGTGGTCGATATCGTCGGTTGTGCCGATGCCATAAGCTAAGCCCAAATGGTAGTTTATGGATGCATAAATATCCTCTGTGATAATATGCTTAGGAATAAGATCTGTGATGCGTTCTTTAATAAGCTTTTTGAGTTCTTCGTTATCATCGGAGGATGCAAGAATTTCCTTAAGAACACTGAATTTTACCTTTTCATTTATTTCATATTCAGCAATAAGCTCTTTTAATTCTTCGGAAATATGGTCGTTTATATCTACCATATCATTAGTGAAGATTTTAATTTCCTTATCTTCAACCTTAACCCATACTGTGTTGATACCTGCTTTTTCAAGAGAAGCTGCTTTTTCAGCAGAAATACATTCCCCTGCTTCAGCAAGGATTTCACCTGTTTCTTCATCTACAACAGGCTTAGAAAGGGTCTGATTTTTAATTCTGGCGCTGAGAGATAATTTTTTATTGAATTTAAAACGACCAACCTTGGAAAGATCGTATCTCTTAGCATCAAAGAACAAGCCATTAATGAGGGTGGTGGCACTTTCTACCGTTGGGGGTTCACCCGGACGGAGTTTTTTGTATATCTCAATAAGGGCTTCCTCAGAGCTCTGAGTGAGGTCCTTTTCTAATGTTATATTAATTTTTTCATCATAGCCGAACATCTCTAAGATTTCAGCATTTGTATTGAGACCTAAAGCTCTTATAAGTACTGTTACAGGGAGCTTACGGGTTCTGTCTATGCGCACGGAAAAAACATCGTTGGAATCTGTTTCATATTCCAGCCATGCTCCGCGGTTGGGGATAACGGTTGCGTCATAGAGTTCTTTACCGGTTTTGTCATGCTGCATAGCATAGTAGATACCGGGAGAACGAACAACCTGGCTTACGATAACTCTTTCTGCTCCGTTTATTATGAAGGTACCCTGATCGGTCATAAGAGGGAATTCTCCCATAAAGATTTCCTGGTCTTTAACTTCTCCGGTTTCTTCATTTATAAGACGAACCTTAATTTTAAGAGGTTTAGAGTACGTTGCATCACGCGCTTTGCACTCTTCAATTGAATACTTCGGATTTTCATCCAGATAGTAATCATTAAATTCAAGAGTCAGATTTCCCGAAAAGTCGCATATAGGAGACACATCTTCCAGTACCTCTTTCAAGCCCTTTTCGATGAACCACTGGTATGAATTTTTCTGTACCTCGATTAAGTTTGGCATTTCAAGAACTTCGTCAACATGAGAGTAACTCATTCTTTCATTCTTACCAAGCCTTATAGGATGTACCATGTTTCCATCACCTCATATATTTTTTTTGCGCAAAAATGCCCGAAAACATCTTCGCCGCATAAAACACAAATTCTGCGCACGCAGTAATTGTGCATAATTAAAACCAATTATGCACCTGAAAAATCGTGATTATGCACAATCAAAAACCCGCAAAAACAGATATGACTGCAATTTATAATAATATCACAGAAATTATTTATTGTCAAGAAAAATTTTTCAATTTTAAAAACTTTTTCCAAAATAAATTTTTGCTGTTTTTTAAGCAAAAACTTTGTCGCTTATTCCATCATCCAATACTTTTTGTGCATATGCTTTAGCAAGCTTCAGATTGTGAAGACGATAGTTTCCACACTGGATTTCATTTTCGGCAGGAATTATCTCTGCTTTTAAAACAAGCTCTAAAGCTTTTGTAATTTCGCAAGCTACCTTTGATGCTTCCCAATGTCCCCAGATAGTCATATAGAATCCTGTGCGACAGCCCATTGGAGAAACATCTATTATTGCTTCGGCAAAATTCTTGTCACCATCTCTTAGGTAGGTTGCAAGAAGGTGTTCTAAAGTGTGGAGTCCATCGGATTGCATTTCATCTTTATTGGGTTGGGTGAATCTTATGTCAAATTTTGTTATGATGTCGCCTTTTTCACCTGTGTAGACACTGCATTTTCTCACATATGGTGCTTTAACCTTTGTATGGTCTAAATCGAAGCTTTCTACCTTTGTGTTGTTTTGTTCGTTCATATTTAATCATTCCTTTTAAGAATCAAAAACTAATTATTGTTTGTCATAGTCAGTGTTCTATACGCATTTCAGGGAAGAAATAACAAGGAGGATTTTCGCCTTTCAGCGAAAATCAACCAAACCTATTCACTGTTCCTTATTACCTATTACATTAAATATTTTTATCACTCAATGTGATAAAAATATTTAATGATGGTGATTAGGATCACCATTTGCAAGAACAAGAGCAAGATGGATTTCGTTTTCATTAAAAACAGGAATCCCATTTTCTATAAGCTTTCTTGCAAGAATCCCCTCACCTGAGATTTTTGTTCCTGTGAAACTGCCATCATTTATTCTTTTGCTTCCGCAGGAAGGACTCCCCTCTTTTAAAATTGCAACCCTTACTCCGTTTTCCTTTGCAATTTCAAGAACTCTCTCAGCGCCCTTTTCAAATTCGGCTGTTACATCCTTCCCCTCTTTCGAAATAACCTTTCCATCTTTTATTTCGGAAGGAATTCTTGGAGTTGAAAGACCACCCAGCTCTTCGGCACAAACAGGAATGAGCCTGCCGGAATTTTTTAAAGCCATAAACATTTTGTCTTTTAAAAGATTTGACTTTCCATCGTAGCGACAGCAAAAACCATAGAGACAAGCTGACACTAAAATTTTACTTTTTGGATTTGCCATAAAATGATTTCTCCTTTAAGTTTATGAAAAGGTAAATGCCGGATACAACTTAGTGCACCCGGCAGTTAATTTTTAATCTAATTATTTTATAACCTTTATCCAGCCTTCAGGCGCGGGGATTCTGCCCATCTGGATACCTGTTAAGGTGTCGTAGAGTTTTTTGATGGTTGGTCCCATTTCAGTCATGCCTGAGGGGAAGCAGATTTCCTTACCGTGGTCAACAACTTTACCAACAGGTGAAATAACAGCTGCTGTTCCGCAAAGACCACATTCAGCCATATCGGAAAGCTCGGAAAGTTCGATTTCTCTTTCTTCGGCATCAAGGCCAAGATATTCTTTTGCAACATACATAAGCGAGCGGCGTGTGATGGAAGGAAGAATACTATTGGATTTTGGAGTTACAACCTTACCGTCTTTTGTTACGAAAATAAAGTTTGCTCCGCCGGTTTCTTCAATTTTGGTTCTTGTGGCTGCATCAAGATACATATTTTCGTCATAGCCTTCATTATGAGCAGTAACGATAGCGTGAAGGCTCATTGCGTAGTTGAGGCCTCCCTTAATGTGGCCTGTGCCATGGGGTGCTGCACGGTCAAAATCGGATACTTTAAGGGTTAAGGGTTTAACTCCACCTTTGAAATAAGGGCCAACGGGAGTTACTAAAATTCTGAACTGATATTCATCAGCAGGTTTAACGCCTATAACAGGATTTGTGCCAAACATATATGGTCTTAAATAAAGAGTTGCGCCAGAGCCATATGGTGGAACAAAGCTTTCATTTGCTAGAACAACCTTTTCAACTGCATCAAGGAATCTTTCCTTGGTAAATACAGGCATTTCAAGTCTCTTTGCAGATTCAATCATTCTGTCGGCATTAAGGTCGGGACGGAAAACAACGATGTGACCGTCTTCTGTTGTATATGCTTTTAAGCCTTCAAAGCATGTCTGGGCATACTGAAGCACGCCTGCACATTCGTTTATAACAACATTGGCATCTTCGGTGAGACAACCATCATCCCATTTGCCATCTTTAAAATTTGAAACATATCTTTTGTCTGTTTTGATGTAACCAAAGCCCAATGAGCCCCAGTCGATGTTTTGTTTTTCCATTATAATCTGTCCTTTCAATTATTTATTTTGAAGTGCATCTCTTATCTGTTCAAGAAGGATAACCTCTTCGGATTTTACAGGTTCTGCCGGTTCTTCAACTACTTCTTCCTCTTTTTTTGCAAATCCGTCTTTGAGTTTATTTACAAACTTAACAAGAAGGAAAAGGCAGAATGCAACAATCAGGAAATTAACTGCTGTCTGAATCAGAGAGCCATATTTAATTTCAGCTTCACCGATTTTAAAAGCCATGCCTGAAAAATCTTTACCGCCGAGAAGGATTCCTATAAATGGCATAATGATGTCATTTACTATAGAATCTACGATTGCTTTAAAAGCGGCACCAATGATAACACCTATTGCCAGGTCAAGAGCATTGCCCTTTATGGCAAATTCTTTGAATTCAGAAAAAAACTTTTTCATTTGTATTTCTCCCATCAATATTTAATTACCTATTATAATATAGCAAACATAAGCTTATGTCAAGTTTTGCTTTTGTTTTACCGGAAGCTGAACAAGAACAACTGCCGCAAAAATTATAACACAGCCAAAAATTTTAAGCGGGGCAAGGAGTGTGCCCTGGAGAGCCCATTCGGAAAGCACGGAAAATACGGATTCAAGGCTCATTAAGAGGGCTCCTATGGTTGCTGAAATATATTTCTGACCAATAATCTGGAAGGTGTAGGCTATTGAGCAGGAAACAAAACCCATATAGGCAAGATTTGGAAAGCATATTACGATTTCTTTCCAGGATGGAACATCCACAAAAAGCATAATGATGCTATCGATTATTCCCACAACCAGAAACTGCAGGCAGGATAATTTTACACCATCGACCTTTGGAGAATAATAGTCGATAACCAGAATATGAATTGCAAAGAAAAAGGCACAAAGAAGAAGATATATCTGATTTACATTAAATGCAAAGCTTCCGCAGAGGAAATAAAGACCAATAAAGCACATCATAACCGCAAGCCATACTCTTCTTGGAATTCTCTGACGAAGAAATACGCTGAGAATCGGAACAAAGACAATATAGATAGTGGTTATAAAGCCTGATTCGCCTGCGCCCTGCTTTATACCCAGGGTTTGCAAAGTTCCTGCTGCACAAAGAGCTAAACCACAGACAAGTCCACCTGTTAAAAGAAGCTTTCTTTCTTCTTTTGACGGTTTGCTTTTTATGCCATTTTTTTTGTTTATAATGCTTATAATTGCTATAACAGGAAGCAAAGCCAAAGAGCCAAGAAGGCTTCTTAATCCGTTGAAGGCTATTGGGTCTATAATTTCTGCACCCTCATTCTGAAAAACAAAGGATGCTCCCCACAAAACTGCCGCGAGAAGAAGGAACACCGTTCCTTTTATCTGATTTTTCATTTGTTAAAAACCTCTTATTCAGATATTGTCAAGTGCCTGCTGAATATCAGCAATAATATCTTCAACATTTTCGATACCAACAGAAAATCTTATTAAATCAGGTGTTACGCCTGCAGCTTCAAGCTCTGCATCATTTAACTGACGATGAGTATGGCTTGCAGGATGAAGAACTGAGGTTCTTGCATCGGCAACATGGGTTACGATTGCGGCAAGCTTTAAGCCATCCATAAATTTAACAGCTGCTTCTCTTCCGCCTTTAACTCCGAAGGAAATAACACCGCAGGAACCATTGGGGAGATATTTCTGGCCTAATTCATAGTATTTATCACCGGGGAGACCACAATATTTAACCCAGGAGATTTTATCGTTTTTGCTTAAATACTCTGCAATTGCCTGTGCATTTGAGCAGTGGCGCTCCATTCTTAAGAAAAGGGTTTCAAGACCAAGATTTAAAAGGAATGCATTATGAGGTGAAGGAATTGAGCCTAAATCTCTCATAACCTGAGCTGTGAGCTTTGTGATATAGGCAGCTTTGCCAAATTTTTCTGTGTAGGTTATGCCATGATAGGATTCATCGGGAGTGGTGAGTCCGGGAAATTTACCTGCAGCTTCCCAATCGAAATTACCGCTGTCTACAACTGCACCGCCAACCTGGGTTGCGTGACCGTCCATATATTTGGTGGTGGAATGAACAACTATATCTGCACCCCATTCGAAAGGACGACAGTTGATTGGTGTTGCAAAGGTGTTGTCTATAATAAGGGGAACCTTATGGCTATGAGCTATATTTGCCCATTTTTCAATGTCGAGAACTGTGAGCGCAGGATTGGCTATTGTTTCACCAAACATACATTTGGTATTTTCTTTAAATGCTGCATTTAATTCTTCTTCTGTTGAATCGGGATCAACAAAGGTAACATCTATGCCAAGCTTTTTCATTGTTACTCCAAAGAGGTTGAATGTGCCTCCATAGACGCTTGACGAGCAAACAAAGTGGTCGCCTGCATTACAAATATTAAATATTGCATAGAAGCAAGCTGCCTGACCGGACGAGGTAAGCATAGCGGCAACGCCGCCTTCTAAATCAGCAATTTTTGCCGCCACTGCATCGTTTGTTGGATTGGCAAGGCGGGTATAGAAATAACCGTTTTCTTCAAGGTCGAAAAGTCTGCCCATTTGTTCGGTGGAAGCATATTTCCATGTGGTACTCTGATAGATTGGAAGAACTCTTGGTTCTCCGTTGCCGGGGGTATAGCCGGACTGTATGCATTTTGTTTCGATTTTCATATTTTTGCTCCTTTCGGAATTGAATCTTTAATTATAATTTACAAATCAAGCTTTAAATCTCCATCTTTTATCCAGCCTATCTTTTTAAGAGCAAGAGATATAAGAGGTGTTAAGACAGCGGGAATAACAAAGCAGATAAGAACAAGGCCTGCCCAGTCCATTCCACCGCCAAAGCCTTCAGCTGATGCAAGACCTATGGGGCCAACAAAACCGCAGGTTCCCATGCCGGATGATACCGCATTGCCTTCACCGATTGTCAGCTTAAAAATGCATGTGGATAAAGGACCTGTTATCATTGAAACAAGTGTGGGTGGAATCCATATTCTCGGATTTTTACAGATATTACCCATCTGGAGCATTGATGTGCCGATGCCCTGAGCTGCAAGACCACTCCATTTATTTTCTTTAAAGCTCATGAAAGCAAAGCCAACCATTTGAGCACAGCAGCCTGCTGTTGCCGCACCACCAGCCAAGCCCACAAGACCAATTGACGCACAGATTGCGGCAGAACTAATTGGGAGAGTGAGTGCAATTCCCACAGATGCCGAAACCAACATTCCCATCCAGAATGGCTCAAGCTCGGTGAAGGTCATAATTGTTTTTCCGCATATATCCATTATGTAGCTTATACCGGGACCTATTAAAAATGAAATATACACGCCTACTGCAACAACTACTGTTGGAGTTACCAATATATCTATTTTTGTTCTTTTAAACACAAGCTTTCCTATTTCACAGGAAAGAAGAGTTATGATAAATGTGCCAAGAGGGCCGCCGAATTCATTGGCACAAGCGCCTACAACACATAAAGAAAACAGCAAAAGTCCGCTTGCACCAAGGCTTGCTCCTATGGCTATTGCCATTGCAGGGCCCTGCACCTGAGTACAATATGTGCTCATTTTCATAAAAAATTCAATGCCGGTGTGGGTAGCAACAGTTTTAAAGATTGTGCCTATTAAAAGAGAAGCAAAAAGTCCCATCGCCATTGCTGAAAAGGCATCCACAAAATATTTTTTTGCACACAGAGAGATGCCTCGTTCATTAAAAAAACTTTTAATCTTTGACATTTGTAAAACCTCCCATTAATTATAATAAAAAATTATATCACTTTAAAAATCGCATTTCAATATTAAATAGATATAAAATTTTAGTATAGCAAAGCCTCAATTTATAACATTTTAATTGTGTATGGCATATTTACCGGGAGAAACACCAACACTTTTTTTGAAGCTTCTTATAAAGTTGGCGTAGTCATGGTAGCCACAGAGCATGGCTGTGTCGGAAACAGAGTGACCATTTTTAAGAAGTTTTTTTGCTTCGGAAATTCTTTTGCCGGCAATATATTTGGTAACTGTGGTTCCGAGATTTTTCTTGAAAATCCGGCAGAGCTGATTTACGGATATATAAAGTTCACCGGCTATTGTTTCAAGATTTATGTTTTCTGAAAAATTGGCATTTATATAGCTGATGGCTTTTTTAACAAGCCTGTCGTCTATATTATTTTTAAACTTATCCGTTTCACATCTTGCCATAAAAAGCTTGTTTATAAAAACAAGCATTGAAAGAATGGCAGAGTTTTTTATTATATCGTCGCCGAATTCATTTTGGCTTTTGAGGGTTTCAAAAAGGTTTAAAAGTTTTTCCTGTTCATCAGATGTCAGGGAGATTTTATTCGAAACATTATCGCCTCTTGTGTAGAAACAAGGTGAAAGGTCGGTGGTTTCTGTTGATGAGCTATATATAAAAGCCGGGTGAATTTCAAGGACAAAGCGTCTGAACGGAGAGTTTTCGTGGCAGATTATTTTGTGGGCTTCAAACTGATTTATAATAAACAAATCACCCTCTCCCACCTCATATACCCTATCACCTATAAGATAGCTTTTTCCTCCTGAAACATTGAAAAACACTTCACAACATTCGTGAACATGAACATTTGTGTCGGCATCGGTTTTTTCAGAATAGAAAACCCCATAGGTTTTTGTTGAATTGGCATAATCGAGTGCTTTTGTGCATTTATCAAATAAAATGTTCATAACAATGCTCCTTTAACTGAAATGGCAGTAATTTAATACTCCCTAATTCATCAATTGAAATCCATTCAGGTATATATTGGTTTAATTCGTTGCATCTTCCTGCTTCTTCACCTTGTATTACAAATTCAAAAGTATCATCTACTGTAGCAAGAAAATATTTTTCACATGCATCCTCTACATAAATCGTTACAAATTCCTCTATATTATCAGAAATAAAGCCTATTTCCTCATACACTTCACGCCTTGCTGCAGTTTCAAAGCTTTCGCCTGTTTCTACACCGCCACCGGGAACTACCCAGTATGTTTTGTTGTTTTTTATTCTTCTTATAAGAAGTAATTTCCTCTTGGATTTGCACCACAAAATTATTCCTGCTCTATTTCTCATAAAAGCACCTCAAATGTTTAATGGTAAATTATTGTTTATCGCTCGATGCGATAAACAATAATAGATAAAAGTGAATAGAGAATAGTGAATAGAAATGGTTCAAAGCCGCCTCTGGAGGCTTTGTTCCGAATCTCTTCTCTCTTATCTTTTCTCTCTTCACTGTTATTGTTTAATGGCATCGAGCCATTAAACAATAATTTACACTCACAAAAAATAACACAAATTAATTTTATCATACAACGGTGAAAAATGCAATAATTATAGTAAAAATTGCAAAGAAATTGCATTTTTTATGTGTTATACTAATTTATATATTATCATAGGAGGTGTGTAAAGTGATATATTTAAAGCTTATTGATAAGCAAGGCAATCTCAAATTTAAAGAGCAGGGCAAAAAGCTTAAAATAAGCTACAGCGGTGAATATGCTGAAGGTGATAAAATCAGAGTTGATATTACCGAAGGCGAATTTGTGGCTGTTAAGCTGGATGAAAAGCTTCCCGAAAGCATTGTGCATATTCCAAACAAGTCTTTTATCTTTGAAGTGCCTATGGGCAGTCTGTTGAGAGGTTATGACAAGGACGCCTTTGCAGGAAGCGAGCATATTCTTTGCGCCAGAGAACTTGACGACGAAGAAATATATGCTTACAGAAACATTGCTCTCAACCCTCACGACAAACACGGAGAAACAAAATCTTTCCCCCATGCCAGCGCCAACTTTGTTACAAGAGGTGACCCCTGCTTCTATGAAAGAAATGCC
Organism: Clostridia bacterium; assembly: GCA_045644205.1. Lineage (GTDB taxonomy): Bacteria > Bacillota > Clostridia > UMGS1810 > UMGS1810 > RGIG1828. Next base: position 12,275 of record JAZRGM010000024.1, read on the forward strand.
ATAGATGGTAACACTCAGAATGTTGGTCACGGACCATGGCCATACAATTCATGGGCAGGCGGAGCAAGAGACGACCTTGAATACAGAATTGACTTTGGTCAGAAGGTTGAGGTTGAAAAGCTGGTTATTTACCTGAGAGCTGATTTTCCTCACGATACATATTGGAAAGCAATTGATTTTGAATTTTCCGACGGTTACACAATAACAGGAAATTTTGATGGTATTGCCGATGGTCAGGAGGTTATTCTTCCTGAAAAAAAGGAAACAGAGTATATTATACTTAAAAACCTCACTCAGGTGTCGCTTCCATTATCATGGGCAGCGCTTTCACAGATAGAGGTTTATGGAAGATATATCAAGAAGGAGTGGAAAACTTTGGAAGTTAGAAACGCAGCTAATTCAAAAGATGTTAAGCACTACACAACAGAAAGATTAAGAGAAGAATTTCACATCAGCAATCTCTTTACAAAGGACAATGTGAGAATGGTATACAGCCACATTGACAGAATCATAACAGGCGGACTTATGCCAGTTTATCAGGGATTAAAGCTTGAAGCCGGAAAAGAGCTGGCAGCAGACTATTTCCTCCAGAGAAGAGAAATGGGCTGCATCAACATTGGCGGAAAAGGCATTATCACTATTGATGGTACAGAATATGAAATGAACCCAAGAGATGGTATTTATATCGGTATGGGCAATAAAGAAATCGTATTCAAATCATGTGACAGCGAAAACCCCGCAAAATTCTACATCAGCTCCTGCCCTGCTCACAAAGAGTATCCCACAGTTAAGATTGATATTACAAAAGCTAAGAAAGTTCCCTGCGGAAGCGTTGAGGAATGTAACAAGAGAGTTATCAATCAGTATATCCATCCTGAAGTTATGCAGAGCTGTCAGCTTGCAATGGGATTAACTCAGCTTGAACCCGGTTCAAACTGGAACACAATGCCCTGCCACACTCATGACAGAAGAATGGAAGTTTATATGTATCTTGATATGGAAGATAATGATGTTGTTTTCCACATGATGGGCGAACCCACTCAGACAAGACACATTATTATGCACAATGAAGAAGCTGTTATCAGCCCAAGCTGGTCTATCCACTCAGGCGTTGGTACAAAAGCGTATTCATTTATCTGGGCTATGTGCGGTGAAAACCAGGAATTCACCGATATGGACCACATTGAAACAAAAGATTTAAGATAATCTTATAAATATTTTAAACGGAGGTTAAGAAAATGTTTGATATGAATAGTTTCCGTCTTGACGGAAAAGTAGCACTCGTTACAGGTGCTTCCTATGGTATTGGTTTTGCTATTGCATCAGGTTTTGCAAAAGCAGGTGCTAAAATTGTTTTCAACGACATTAAACAGGAGCTCGTTGACAAAGGAATGGAAGCATACAAAGAAGCAGGCATCGAAGCAAAAGGCTATGTTTGCGATGTTACAGACGAAGCTGCAGTAGCAGAATTAGTTGCTACAATTGAAAAAGAAGTTGGCGTTATTGATATCTTAGTTAACAACGCAGGTATCATCAAAAGAATTCCCATGACAGAAATGTCAGCTGCAGAATTCAGACAGGTTATTGATGTTGACCTTAATGCTCCATTTATTATGTCTAAGGCAGTTATTCCTTCTATGATTAAAAAAGGTCACGGAAAAATCATTAACATCTGCTCAATGATGAGTGAACTCGGAAGAGAAACTGTTTCTGCATATGCAGCAGCTAAGGGCGGATTGAAAATGCTTACCAGAAATATCTGCTCTGAATATGGTGCACAGAATATTCAGTGTAACGGCATAGGACCCGGATACATTGCAACACCTCAGACTGCTCCCCTTCGTGAAAAACAGCCTGACGGTTCAAGACATCCATTCGACAGCTTCATTCTCGCTAAAACACCAGCTGAAAGATGGGGAGATCCTGAAGATTTAATGGGACCTGCAGTGTTCTTAGCATCTGATGCTTCAAACTTTGTAAATGGTCATGTGCTTTATGTTGACGGTGGTATCTTAGCATACATCGGAAAACAACCGTAATGTGCAAAGTGCAAAAGCACTTTGCAGCGATATAAATTCCTCCGGAATTTTCGATATGTGCTTCGCACTCGATATGTCATAACTGACACGATATGTTGCTTTCGCAACGCGAAAAGGAATTTATATCATATCGGAATTTTGTATACAAAATTATATCGAATTTGTCGTATGACAAATATATAGCGTTGGTGCGTAGCTCCAACATATCACCAAAACAAAAACCTCACATAATGGTTTTATAAAAAAGCCAATATGTGAGGTTTTATTTATTTAAGTATTAATTTTGCTCTTCTATCCCCTATTTCAAATTTTGTGCCATAGGGTGCTGACATTTCAGCTAATCTTTCAAGGATGCTATTATCTTTGGCAAGACGGGGAAGTCCGATTTTTGAATGGCTCATTCCAAGACCTAATTCAAGAGGCATAAATTCAAGAGATTTTAATTTGCCATCTTCCATTTCAAAGAAAGGAATAACAGATTCCATCATAACCTGCTGACGCTGGAGGCCGCAGGTAAAGTTTCTTGTGCGGGCTTTGAAAAGGTCATACATTGTGCCATCGGATGTTAGATTGAATTTTGAATAAAAATCTTCCGGAGCAAGCTCGCAGTTTTCAAGTTCTAAGAGGAAGTCTCCCAATGAATAGAAAATGGGACGGTCTTTATATACCTCAAATGGTCTTATAAGGTGAGGACCATGACCTATGATAGCATGAGCTCCGCAGTCAATACAGCGGTGAGCAAAGTCTTCAATGTATTTTGCAGGGAGGAAATTTTCTTCAAAATGTCTGTCGTGGGAATGAAGTGACACAATAACATAATCAGCAAAAAAAGCAGCCTCTTCAATTGCCTTTTCTATTCTTGCCATATCGGATTTATCAATTTCACCCTTTAAACCAGGTTTATCACTTAGGGCAAAGTGCATTTCTCCAAGGTCAAATATTCCTTCCGGAAGGGGATTGGAATAACCTGATTTTATAGAAGCTTCCTTACTGATGTTGATGCCTGTTTTGGCAGCAATTTTTTTGAGAGCTTCTAAATCTTCATTTTCTACCATAAGAGTTGTTTTAATTCTTAAGCCATTAACGCCCGGTCTTCCGGGAAGAAGACGGGACTGCTCACCACCAAGCGCTCCGGGGGCAAAGCTTGTGGTGCAGGCGATGAGAGCTACTCTTCCATGGGGAAGGTCAAAATATTTTGGCATGGATGCTTCTCTTAAGTTTCTGCCAAGACCTGCGTGAACATAGCCCATAGCGTCTATATTCTCAATTGTCTGCAATAGTCCTTCATGACCATAATCAAGACAATGGTTATTTGCACCTGTTGTCATATTGAAATTAAAAAGCTTTGTTGATTCAAGAACCTTTTTATCTGTTCTGAGCCAGGTGCCGCCGCTGAAAAAGTTGGCATAACAACCTTTATTTACTGTGGTTTCAAGGTTAAAGAAACGAACATCACCCTTAGCTAAAAAGTCTCTGACGGTGTCTATTCCGTCATATTCGGTTAATACTCTCTGAATGGCTGTATCGCCGGCTGCTGTAAATTTCATTATAATAATCCTCCTTCGGTAAGCATAAGTTCCATTGCAACTCTAAGACCGGGCTTAAAGCTTTCTTTTATAACCCATTCTTCTCTTGTGTGAGTTCCGCCGCCATCATATGCCGCCAGGGCAACAGCGGGAATTCCTCTTGAGTGAGGGATGTTACAATCGGTTGAGCCTGATTTTTCTACTGCATCAACGCCAAAATGCTTTGACTGAATAGATTTTGCACGGTCGGTTATTTCCTGAAGTTTTGCCATATCCATATCTGCACTCATACAGGGACGGTTACCAACAAGTTCTACCTTAAGCTCAAGGCAGTTTTTCTTTGCAGCCTCAAAAATTTCATTGTATTTCTTTTCCATAATTGCAAGGCACTCAACATTATCTGAACGATATTCGCAGAGCATTGAAGCATTCTGGGCAATCGTGTTAACACTTGTGCCACCGTTTATAGTTCCAACATTATATGTTGTGCGGCTGTTTGGGAGTTTAGGAACTTCAATTTTATAGATTTCGTTTATAATTCCTGCAAGAACATTTATTGCATTGCGATTACCAAATGCACCGAAGGAATGTCCACCTTCTGTGAAAGCAGTTATTTCATAACGATGGGAACCAACACTTTTATTTGTTACACCCTTTGGCTTTGAATCAAAGGAATAAAGATATTCTATTTTATTGCCATAGTCGCTGAAAATCTGTCGTGTGCCTTTAAGATTTCCAAGACCTTCTTCGCAGGAATTGGCAACAAACATAAAAGTTTTATTCGGAACGATATTATTCTCTACCATATATTTTATGCAGGTGAGCATTACTGCGAGGCTGCCTGTATCATCACCGGAGCCGGGGCAGAAAATTTTTTCACCATCGTCTATGTAGTTAAGAGGGGTTTCCATCGGGAAAACGGTGTCGGTGTGTGCCATAAAAACAATCATTTTGTCACTTGGCTTACCAATGGTACACACAACATTTTTTGCTTCATCAATATGAGCATTATCTATGCCTGCGTCCTTTAAAAATTTTAAAACATATTCTGCTCTCTCATCTTCAAAATGAGAAGGTGCAGGAATAAGGCAAAGCTCTTTGTGAAGTTTTAAAAGTTCTTCAAACTTCTCTTCGGAAAATTTCTGCAAATCCATTTTAACATCTCCTATTAAATTTTTACATTAAGCCACCATCTGTGAGCATAAGTTCAAGTCCGATAGCGAATCCTGGCTTTAAGGATTCCTTTAAAAGCCATTCTTCGCGAGTGTGAGCACCACCGCCCACATACACACCAACGCATATTGCAGGGATACCCAATGAATGAGGAATATTGGCATCAGTTGAGCCGCTGTTTCTTCCGACTTGGCATTTGCCATACTTTTCCTGAACACTGCACACAAAGTCGGAAAGAATATTAAGCTTTTCCATATCCATATTATCCATACAGGGCCGGTTACCGACAAGCTCAACCTTTAATTCAAGGCAATTTTCTTTTGCTTTTTCAAAGATTTCATTATATTTTTTCTCCATCATTGCAAGACACTCAACATCATCAGAACGATATTCACAAAGCATTGTAGCATTCTGGGCAATGGTATTGACGCTTGTGCCGCCTTCTATAGTGCCCACATTATATGTTGTTTTTTTGCCTTCTTTTTTTGGAGCTTCTATTTTATATATTTCGTTTATAATTCCTGACAAAACATTTATGGCATTTCGGTTACCAAAGGCACCGAAGGAATGACCGCCTTCTGTGAAGGCTGTTACCTTGTAGCGGTGAGAACCTACGCTATCGTTTACAATATAAGAATAGTGGCCATCGAAGGTATACATATGTTTTATTCTTTTGCCATAATCGCTGAAAATCTGACGGGTACCCTTTAAGTTGCCCAAGCCCTCTTCACAGGAATTAGCAACAAACATAAGAGTGCGTTTGGGTGTTATATTATTTTCAACCATATATTTAATACCTGCAAGCATTATAACAAGGCAGGCAACATCATCTGTTACACCGGGACAGTGGATTTTTTCACCGTCGTCTATATAGTTAAGAGGCACATCAAATGGAAAAACTGTATCTGTGTGTGCCATAAAAAGAACTATATCATCTGTTTCCTCACCAAGAGTGCAAACAACATTTTTGGCTTCATCGATATGAGCATTTTCTATGCCGAGAGATTTAAGATATTTTAAAATAAACTCAGCTCTTTCGTCTTCATAGCCCGATGGTGCGGGAATAATGCAAATGTCGTGGAGAAGATTGAGCATCTCATCATAGTATTTTTCTGAAATTTTTAATAAATCCATCTTTATCACCTTTCTATAACACAATCAATAAAAGATACATGAGAGGAATTGTTATAACCGATATGGTGCTTGAAATCATCGTCATTGAAGCACCTGTCCTGAAATCGCCGCCATATGCCGCAGGATATACTATGGTATTCATTCCAAAGGGGGTTGCAAAGCATATGAGAGCAAGAATGAGAACTGTTTCATTTACACCCAGCAATTTCAAAATCATAACAAAAAGCGCCGGAATTAATATGAGACGGAATATTGAAGCGATGTATACTTTCTTTTTTATAATAAGGCTTTTAAGGTTGTACCCACCTATTACAAAGCCGGCAAGAATCATTGCAACAGGCCCCATACAGTTTCCTGCATTTGAAAGAGCTGTTTCAACAAAGGACGGCATATGAGAACCCAGGCCTGAAAGACCTAAAACCATACCTATTAAAAGAGCAATTATAGGCGGTGTAAATACCAGGCGGAGTACGCTTTTAAAAGATATTTTCCTGCCACTTTCTTTGGGAATTAAAATTATAAGCCCCCATGATGAACAAACAAAAGCAATGCAGAGAGTAAACATTGAATATTTAAAAAACATTTCTTCTCCCCATACACCGAGGATGATGAAATTTCCAACATAGCCATAGTTACCAAAGGTCATTGCGTATTTATAGATGTTACGCTGATATTTTTCTGCATCTGTTTTGGCATCTCTCACAAACACAGCCGAAAGAATATACGCAAGAGCAACTGCAAATATTATAACGCCAAGACCATAGAGAATAAGAACTGAATTCTCCTTTAAGGTCTGAGGGTTGCAGTTTCTTGTCCAGTTTACAATATTCAGAGCCGGAACAAGGGCATATGTTTCGAGTCTTGACAAGGTAAGATGAGAGTCTTCCGGAAGGATACTGCATTTCCTTAATACATATCCTGCAATTATCAAAATAAACATTGTGATCATCTGACTTAATGTCAGATAAAACATTTCCATAAAAACACCTACCATATTAAATATAAACCTAATTATATCACCTAAATTCTCCGACTTCAAGAATATTTTGCTAATTTGTTAAATGTTTTTATATAAACACTTTATATTCAAGCATCTTATATATTTGTTTTTACTAATTAGTTATTATTTTTACAAATAAAGTGTTGATTTTTCTATTGCATAATTATGATAAAAGTATTATTATATAAGCTAATAAGTTTTATTGATATGAGGGTGTGTACTATGTTTGATCTGGTTATAAAAAACGGTTGCATAATTGACGGAACCGGCTCACCGGGATTTTATTCTGATATTGCAATTGAAAATGGAAAGATTGTAAAAATCTCAAAATATATTGACGGTGGCAAAAATATAATTGACGCAAAAGGTTTAACTGTTACCCCCGGATTTATTGATTCCCATAGCCATTCCGACAATGCAATGCTTACATTTCCCGACATGATTGAAAAAATCGAACAGGGAATTACCACATCTGTAGGCGGTCAGTGTGGTTCAAGTCCGGCGCCCATATACAAAGGAATAACCGATGAAAACGCTAAAGATATTGCAGGATTTGGAAAAGAAAATAAGGTTTATAAAACCTTTGGCTCTATGATAAATATTGCAAAGAATATTTCATTTGGTTCAAACCTTATGACTTTTGTGGGACACGGAGCCTTAAGAAAAGCAGTTATGGGAATGGATAACCGCAAACCCACACCAGATGAAATGGAAAAAATGAAAGAGCTTTTGAAAGATGCCATGGAAAATGGTGCCATTGGGCTTTCCTTCGGACTTATATACACACCAAGCTGCTATGCTGAAACCGACGAACTTATTGAGCTTGCAAATATTGTTAAAGAATATGGCGGAATGCTCAGCACTCATATAAGAGATGAAGGTTTTAAACTTATTGAAGCTATTGATGAATTTCTTATGGTTATAAAAGAAACAGGACTGAGGGCTGTTTTTTCGCATCATAAATCAACCCACAGAAAAAACTGGGGCAAAGTGAGCCACAGCTTAAGAATGATAGATGAGGCAAACAAAGACGGATTTGATGTATATTGCGATGTTTATCCATACATTGCGTCCAGCACATCCCTTGCGGCAACAATTATTCCAAAAGAAATGAGAGCAACAGATGGCAAAGGTATTGTCAAGATGCTGCAAATCGAAGAAAATTGCGAGATTATAAGAAAGCAATATGCCGAAATCAAGGGGGAAGATTTAAGCTGTCTGCAGGTTACTCTTTGCGCAAATCATCCCGAATATGAAGGTCTCAGAATAAACGAAATTGCTAAGCTAAGATGTCAGACTCACTTTGATGCGGCATTTGACCTTATTTGCGATAGTGAAAACAAGGTTAATATATGCAATTTCAGCATGTGTGAAGAAGATGTTGAAACTGTTTTAAAATATGAAAGAGCGATGATCTGCACAGATTCCGGTGTGGCAGGGAAAAACAAGGTTTACCACCCAAGGCTCAGAGGAACCTTCCCAAGAGTCCTTGGAAGGTATGTGAGAGATAAAAAAGTAACAACGCTCCGCGAGATGATAAGAAAAATGACATCTATGCCGGCAAGTGTTTACGGATTAAAGGGAAAAGGTCTTATAAAAGAAGGATTTGACGCTGATATATGCATTTTTGATGCGGATAAGATTATTGACAAGGCCGAATTTACCAACTGCCATAAAAGATGCGAAGGATTAAACTATGTAATCCTAGATGGAGAGATTGTGGTTAAGGATTCAATATACAATGGAAAAAGAATGGGAAAATTTATCCCCAGAGATAATTAAAGGAGAATACTTATGCTGCTTATTAAAAACGGGTACATAAAACCCATAGTTGGAAAGAATATCGAAAACGGATGTGTTCTTATTGGTGATGACGGAAAAATCACTAAAGTGGCAAAGAATATTGAGGCACCCCAGGGCTGCGATATAATTGATGCAGAGGGGAAGCTTGTTACCCCCGGTCTTGTTGAGGGACATTGCCATTTGGGCATGGAAAACAGACACGAACCCATAAATAAAGACCACAACGAAAAAGCAGACCCCCTAACTCCACAGATGAGAGCAATAGATTCTTTTAACCCCTTTGATCCTGCCATAGAGCTTGCAGTCAAAGGCGGTGTTACAACAGCATGCACAGGGCCGGGAAGCGCAAATATTATTGGTGGAACATTTGCAGCAATAAAGCTTAAAGGAAAAAGAGTTGACAATATGATTGTTAAACATCCGCTGGCTATGAAATGTGCTTTTGGAGAAAACCCTAAAAATTTCCACGGTCAGCAAAACAAAAAATCCCCCTACACAAGAATGGGACTTGCCGCTCTTTTTAGAGAATTTCTTTTTAAAGCCGAAAAATATGCTGATGACAAAAAAACCGGAAAGGATGTTCCGTTTGATATTAAGCTTGAAGCAATGATTCCTGTTATGAACGGTGAGATTCCGCTTAAAGCTCACGCCCACAGAGCTGATGACATTTTTTCTGCAATAAGAATTGCCAAGGAATTTAATTTAAAGCTTACCCTTGATCACTGTACCGAAGGTCATCTTATAGCAGATGAACTTGGAAAAGAAAACTACTGTGCTTTTGTGGGTCCTAACTTTGGAATACCAACTAAAAGCGAGCTTTTGAACAAAAGCTTTGAAACTGCCGCGAAGCTACATGAAGAGGGTGTGAATGTTAGCATTATAACCGATTCACCCGTTATTCCACAAGAAAGACTGGCTTTTTGCGCAGGACTTGCTGCAAGCGAGGGTTTCCCAATTGAGGAAGCATGGAGAGCCATAACAATTAACCCTGCAAAAGCAACCGGAATATCAGACAGGGTTGGTTCACTTGAAGAGGGAAAAGATGGTGATGTTGTTATATGGAATGATGACCCGCTCACAAGAATTGGAGCTCATGCTTATATGACAATTATTGATGGAAGTATTGTTTACAGCAATAAATAACGGTGGTGTTTAGAATGAGAAACAAACAGGTAGATATGCTTTCGTGTTCAATAACGAAGGGCCTTATTTCTATGACAATTCCCATTATGATTATGCATGTTATGACCAATATGTTCAGCGTTATAGACATGACTGTTCTGGGAAAATTTGCAAATGATACTGCGGTTGGTGCGGTTGGTGCATGTGGTATGCTTATATCTCTTTGCAACGGGCTGCTTATCGGATGCTCTGCAGGATCAAATATTATTGTTGCAAGGCATATTGGCGAAGGTGACCAGAAAAGAACTGACGATGCTGTGGGAACAGCTCTTTTGTTTGCCATTTTAGGTGGGCTGACCCTTATGATCATCGGAATAAGCTGCGCCGAAATTTTTTTGAGATGGACTAACTGTCCTGAAGAAATCCTCCCCCACGCAGTTAAATATTTCAGACTGTATTTTCTTGGTTCCCCGCTTTTAATGATATACACTTTTGGTGCATCAATATTAAGAGCTGCAGGCGATACAAAAAGACCGATGTATTTTACTATCATTGGCGGTCTGACAAAAATTGTACTCAACTTTTTCTGCGTTAAGGTTCTGCATACAACAGTTGAAGGGGTTGCGATTGCTACAATAGCTTCAAATCTTATTTCAGGCTCCCTTTCAATTATCACGATAAGAAGAATGTCACAAAAGATACACTTCCGTCTCAGAAACTTAAAAATAAAGCTTGTAGAATTAAAACAGATTCTTTATTTAGGTATTCCATCAGGGCTTCAGCAGGCGATGTACTCTTTTGCAAATGTTATTATAGCAACAACTGTTAACAGCTTTGGACCGGAAGCTACAACAGGAATTTCCATTGCCAATCAGTTTGACGGAATCCTTTATCAAATAGCCTGCGCTCCGGCATATGCTACCATTCCCTTTGTGGCACAGAATGTTGGTGCAAGACAATTTGACAGAACTAAGAAGACAGTTGTAAGCTCAATACTTATAACCGTTGCTTTTGGTGCAAGTTTTGGCTTCCTTTCAGCTTTCTTCTCAGAAGAATTATCATCGATTATGTCGAAAACACCTGAAGTTATTGCTTATTCAAAACAGAAAATGATTATAATATCAAGTACATATTTCATCTGTGGTATAAACGAGATTATGGGTGGAACACTTAAAGGTCTCGGAAAGCCCATTATTCCAACAATTGCAACCTTGGTGTTTATGTGTTTGATACGATTTGTATGGGTTTATTGTATATTCCCGCTATGCCCCAACCTCACCTTCCTTTATCTTGTGTGGCCGGTTGGATGGATACTTTCAATTATAACTCTGCTAATTGCATATTTCCCAACAATGAAAAAGCTGGAGAAACGACCTGTCGCATGACAGGTCGTTTCTTATCTGCCACAAGTATCGGATGGCAGGGAGAATTACCAGAATTGTTTAGCTCAGCAGGAAAGAGCACCTGACTCTCATTTAGGTTTGAAGATTCAAAATCCAATAGGTGTATAAAACAAAAAAGATGCGTAAAATTTGTTGGCGATATACTCGCTCACGCTCGTTCGATATATTTGCTTCGTAAATTCGATATAGCCTCATTTCATTCGGTTGCGATATGCAGAACTAAAAAGATGCATTATAAAATTTGTTTTTCGTGAGCAAAACTACCTTTTCTCTTATCTATTCTCTCTTATCTTTTATCTGGAAACGACAATTTTAGAGAAGAACGAAGAGAGAAAAGTGAAAAGAGAATAAAACAAAAGAAACGACAACTTTCTCAAAAAAAATTGTCGTTTCTTTTGATACACCTTCAGGGACTCGAACCCTGGACACCCTGATTAAAAGTCAGGTGCTCTACCAGCTGAGCTAAAGGTGCATGCATATTCAGTTTTAATCAACATTGACTATTATACATATTTTATGTTAAAATGTCAATAGGTTTTTAATGAAAGTGGATGATTTTTTTGAAATTTAACACTATTGGAATAATTTGTGAATATAATCCCTTCCATTTTGGTCATAAATACCATATTCAGGAAACGATTAAGCTTTATGGATGCGAAAATATTGTCTGCATAATGAGCGGAAGTATGGTTCAAAGGGGCGAATGTGCTATACTAAGCAAGTGGCTAAGGGCAAAATCTGCAATTGATGCTGGTGCTGACCTGGTTATTGAGCTTCCTGCATATTATGTTTTACAATCTGCCGATATTTTTGCAAGAGGTGCAGTTGAAATTCTCGATAAATCGGGAATTATTGATGCTATTTCCTTTGGAAGCGAATGTGGAAATATCAAAGACTTAATAAAAGCTGCAAATATTATGGAAAGTGATGAATTCAACAGTGTTATAAAAAGAAATTTGGATAGCGGATTAAGTTACCCTGCTGCATCACAAAAAGCACTTACCGAATGTATGCCGGATGCTAGTGAGGATTTTTTTAAGCCCAATAACACCCTTGGCATTTGCTATATAAAGGCTCTGCAAAATTTGAATTCTGACATCACTCCCCTGTGCATCAAAAGAGATAACGACTATCACGGGCAGGCATCAAATGACGGATATATGAGCGCTTCAGAAATAAGAAGGATGATGCGCAATAGTGAAAATTACGAAATGTATGCTGATTTATATGAAACCGGAGAGTTATATGATTTAAAAAATGCTGAAAGCTATATTCTGGGGGTTTTAAGAAACACATCCCGCGAAAAATTCAAAACTATTAAAGGATATGAAGACGGACTGGGAGACCTTATTCTTAATTCTGCAAAAAAATCATGCTCTATAGATGAGCTGTTTGATATGTGCACAAGCAAAAGACACACACTTCACAGGATTAAAAGATATGTGATGAGTATTCTTCTTGATATATGCTATGATTCAGACCCCGGATACATCAGAATTTTGGGGATAGGCAAAAATGGCGGAAAGCTTATAAACAGAATAAAAGAAAATTCATCTCTTGATATTATAACCAAGCTTGCCGACTATAAAAAAGAAAATGCAATGCTTAAAACTGATATTAACGCAACAGATTTTTGTTCGCTTTGTGCAAACAGCACCAAATTAAGATATAGCGGGAAAGATTATACAACAAGCCCTTATATAAAAAAAACCTCTCTTTAAGAGAGGTTTTTTTGAAAAGTGAATATCTGCAACACAGATTCAGTTGAACCCAGACTTCTATGAATTAATTCTGAATAGTTTCTTTAAAATCCCTTTAAAAAACTTAGGAGCATTCCAGACAACAACTTTCATAATTAACATATCCTTTCAATTTAATTAATAAACTATCCGCAAAAATAACAAATACACAAAAATGCCAAGAGGAGACCTTCTACAACTGCAATCACAATCGGAGGCATAATAATGGCAAATATTATTCCGACAACAAAACCTATTATACAAAACACAGCAATTTTCTTATAAAGTGCTTTAAAACACATTATCACACCCCCTGATAAGATATTATATATATATGACGGTATCGGTTATTTTGTTACTTATAGGAGTTGACTTGAAAAAATAATTATTGTATAATATATAAGAATAAAATATGCTGGTGTGGCTCAGTCGGTAGAGCAATTGATTCGTAATCAATAGACCGTCGGTTCAAGTCCGATCACCAGCTTAGAAAAAGAACGCAAATTGCGTTCTTTTTTTGTGTTTGTGTCCGCAGGACACAACATCATTTAACCGCTTGCGGTCAACACTATTTCGGACGAAGCCTGAACATCATTTAGCTTTTAGCGGACACAAAATGAACTTGTGCTTCGCACAAATGATGTGATGCTTTGCATCAACAATGTTACACCTTCGATGTAAATGATG
>JAZRGM010000025.1:0-33615 GCA_045644205.1 Clostridia bacterium
AACCAATTCAATTAACGGATAATCAAAAATTTAATAACTTTCTTTGAGGTTTGCACGACCTCTTTTTGTTATGTCATTTTTGACTTGCTTTTTATTTTACCATACTTTTTCAGAAAACGCAAATTCCTATACAGCAAAAAAACAAACCCGCTGAGAATCCATATAGAGATTCTCAGCGGGTTTGTAATAATCTTTTATTATCTTGTTGTTACATCAATAAGCTTCTCTTTTAAAACAGGAACACTATCGGGGAATTTTGAAAGAACTGAGCCAAGCTCACAGATCATTGTTCCGTCATAGCCTAATTTATCCATTTCGGAAAAGATAAGATGCCAGTCGAGTACTCCATCGCCGGGTTCAAAATGGCGTTCCTGAATTCCGTCGTTATCGGAAATATGCATAGTGATTATATATTTTCCTGCTTTTTTAATAAAGTCTTCATGAGGTTCTGCAAAAAGGTGGTTAACATCAAAGCAGATGCCAATATTGTCGCATCCAACTTCTTCTATAACACTCACAAGATCATCAGAGCTCATTAAAAGACTTCCGGGAATAAGATTCTCAAGAGCAATTTTTAGTCCTCTTTCTTTGCACCATGGAGCAAATTCCTTCAAAGATTTAACAAGAGCTGCTCTTCTTAACGGTCTGTCAGATTCCTCAAGCTTGCCGCGGCTATTGTGAAGAACTAAAACCTCGGGGCTTAATTCCATTGCAATATTTACAATTTCCTTCTGATTTTCAACAGCCTGCTTTCTTATCTCTTCATCCGTGGCTGAAAGATCATATCCTTCAGGGAATGGAAGGTGACATGTTCTGGTTATAAAACCATATTTTTCCTTCTCAGCTTTAACCTCTTTAACAAAGTTTCTGCCAAAGTCAAGGTCGGGAGTTTTATCAAAACGAAATTCCATATAGTTAATTCCATTTTCCATAAAAAGTCCCATTCTGTCTTTAACAACAAGTCCTATTGAAATTCCAAATTTCTGTTTAAAAATATTTGCCATTTTTATCCCTCTTTATACATTAATTATTCAACTGCTTCAATTATCGTTTTGAGTTTGACTGTTCCGGATACATCATCCATTTTAACAACAATTTTGTCCATTATAAAATCATTGCCGTTTTTCTCATATTTATCTTTTTTGGGGTTTCCATTTTCGTCTACATACTCAGGTCCACGATAATATGTATAATAATCGTAGCTTAATTCGCCTTTTTCTCTTAATTTGTCAAATTCAGATATATTATTATTATGACGCCTTTGTGCATCCACAACCTCAATGCTAAATGGTGTTTCCGATGCAAAGCTTATTTTGAATTTTTTGGGTGTTTCCAGTGATGTGTAACCTTTACCATCAGGATTCAATTTAATCTTATAGGTTATTATAACACTGTTTCCAACTGTTTCAATATCGCAATACTCATCGCTGGATACATACACAGTACTGTTACCTGATGTGTAGCTCAGAATATCTTTAAAATGATAATACCATTCTACAAGGTTTCCATCACTTCTTAAGGTGATATCATCTTCTACAACAACCTTTTTACCCTCAAGAGAAATCGTTCTTTTGGCATTTGAGGCATCTCTTAAATATGCATCTGTTAAATTCATTGTTGCTTTTTGATTTACAGCATCATAATTATTGTCGCCCACCTCAGAAACAGCCTGTTCTGACTGACCGTGATAATATGTTTTTCTATCTGATTTATATAAATTATCTGGATTTATAACAAAAATGTTGTGTCCTTCGGGACGGGCTTTATAATACCAGAATCTGTTTGTGTCAAAATACCCGATTGCATCATAATGCTCTGCACCAGTGTCACCTATTATTCTCACACCGTTCATATCCACTATAATGCTTCCGCTATCTAAGTGGTCGTGGCTTGTGGCATCACCTTTACCGCCTACAATTGCAATTGCTGTGTCTGTTTCTTCATGACCAGATGCAAAGGTTACAACCTCAGTACCCTTGTGATAGGTTGACAGAGTTCTCTCATAATCACCTGACACACAATCAGAGTCGTAGTATATAAGGTCAAATATATCAGGAGTAAATCCAAATTTATCCATTGCATAATCAGCTGCTGCACCAATATCCGGATCATCATATACTCCTGCCCAGTAATACATAAATGATGCTTTTGTGTGTTCACCGCCGCCAACATCACCAAATCCAAAGGTTCCTGTTGTGCCTTCCAGATCAAGTGAATAGGTCTGGCTTCTCATAAGACCGGGAGTATTTTGTATGCCATAAAGAGTTTGGCAGCAGTTTTCGAGAGTTGAGCAGGCAATGGTTAAATATTTGAGGGTATATGCCCAATATCCTGTTCCCTCTGCCCATGCACCATCGGGAGCAAATTTTGGAAGGAGATATTCAAAGCCTCTGATTGTGCCTTCTGCAAGGCGTGAGCATCTGTAGATATCTTCCTCCATAAAGGCAAGAGCTGCAACTAAAACACCACCGTTACAAACTGCATTCCAGTTGTTTGTGGAACGCCACCAGCTTGTTTTTGTATTACCGCCATTTTTAATTGGCTGGTTGAAATATGCTTTATAGCTTATATCTATGGAGCTTCTCATTATTGATTCAACAAATTCTTTTTTCTGCTCTTTTGACCATGCATCATACATCCAGTCATAGCAAATGGAGATAATGGTAGAAATCTCACCCACATCAAGATAGGAATCACTGTTCCAATCGTACATAATTCTTTTGTATATAGGTGTTTTACCATCGCTTTTATAACCCACAATTATGCCCTCATGAACAGATTCAAATTCCATAAGAACTTTTGCCCAGTCATAAGCTTTATTGGCATATCTTTGTTTTATATCTGCATCGCTGCTTATCTGATAAGCAAGGCCTAAGTTCATCACTGTTTCCAGAGCAACGGGGATATCATCAAGGCTATTATCATCAGGATTATACTGTGGCAATGTCATGTGCGGTTTATTAAGAGCTTCATTGGCTTTTTCAACTACTAATTCTCTCCACGCTTTTATTTTTTCGTCATTTGATGTCTTTATTTTTTCAACCTTATCTGCATTTATTATAACCCTTGGATGTCCTGCTTGTATTGTCCTTTTGGCGATTTCTGCAGCAGATGGTCTTCCGTAATACTGATTATCAATAGAATCAGGCTGAATATCCGTGTTATGAACATTTGGGATAGCATTACCTATATCCAAAAAATCATAACCCGAATATGCTCTTATGTTGTCGGCATATATGGTCATGCTTTCTTTTGTGTAAGCAATGCTGGCAGAAAAGCCATCACTAACAATTTTTTCAGGTAAACTTATATCGTCCGATGCATCGGTATTATAGTTCACTCCAAATTTAAAATCACACTTTTTCCCGTCAACATACACAGCATATGTTCTACTATTTAAATCAATTACAACGGAAAGATGGAATTTCCCATCGTCCTTAAAATAATTCTCTCTCAGGACCGGTTTTGATATGTGTGGAACTTCGTAAGAACCACCGCCATGTCCCGCCCAAATTCCGCCACTTCTCATTCTTACCAAGGCAACAGGAGAAGACGAATAATACCCAATGAGTATGCAATCCGACCATACTTCCTTATCAGGCAAATCAAAATCAGCTTCTATTATTGTGTATCTTTCCGGATACCTTATATCCCATGCATTAATTCCAACATTCTTTCCGTCGACTTTAAGCTTTTCATTTTCTATCTTTACGCTTGAACCATTCATACTATATCTTGATTCATTATTATCAAATGTTTCATTAAAATAAATCCTCAAATCGTCATCTTTTTTGGTTGGATTTATAATTTTATTATATGTATTGACAGGTTTTCCCTCTTCATCAAAGCGGAAGATTTTTATCTGGTCATAGGCAAGACTATCGGAATCTACAACCATATTCAGCTTAGCAGAGCTTAAGTCTTTATCCTCCGAAAACTGAACAGATACAAGCTCGCTATTTTTATAAAAAGCCAAAGCAAAAATACCTGCACCGCTTGTTGTTGCAGAAAAAATTCCATTATCAACCTCAATTTTTCTTCCGCTATCTTCTATTTTGTTACCATTTAAGTGCATAGTTATACCTGTGTCGGAAGCAAATGTAGGCAAGGCCGCGGATATAAGCATTATGCAAACAAGCATAATAGAAATAAAATTTTTCATTACTCCTTCTCCCTTTCAATTGAACACAAATCCATTCTATCATATTATTTTACTACCATTTCTCTAAAAATGCAATTAATAAACAGCTATTAAATTTATAAATTCAGATACCGTCCCTGTCACTATATACAAAAAGCAAAGCTCCTTTTTGTATATTATCACAAAAAGGAGCTTGATTAGTTCTTTAAGTAAACATCAGATTATTTACATATCTGATATTAAGATTTTTAAGAACTACTTATCAATATTTACATATATCACATTCAGTGAGGGATCACGGAAATACTGTCTTAAAACAACATAATCTGCATTTTTACCAGAGTTAAAATATGTTTCAATTGGAGATGTGTCTGCTTCTGTGTATACCTCAGCAGATTTCACTGCGTTTGTAGAGCGGTCACGGTGTAATTTAACAAACACGGTTGTTCCCCTTGTGAGAGTTCCACTATAGGCATTTGATATGCCAACAACACCATCGGAAGATGCCACCTCATCAATTGAAAGCTGAGTTGCAAGAATAAGACGACTGTCTTTAGCACTCAAGGCATATCCTGTTATATACTCAACATACCTACCATTATTATTATTTGTTCTCTGTGCAAGATTTGAAACAACCGTCTTTTCGGAAGCATCAAAGTTCAGCGTCATTTCAGCAATAAGATTATTTGAATCCGTGGAAATTCTGATGATATCTCCGGGAGCAAAATCATCAATGGTTAAGTTTATTAACTTACGGGTTTCTTCCTCTTTTCCGGTGTAGTTTTCGGGATGTTGCGCAAAATCATCAGCAAGTTCAGTCTGGGTAATTGTACCATTGCCGCCCGAAGCCTCAGCCGAGATTTTTGTTTTTTCGGGATGGTAGTAGTATTTTTCCCACTTACCGGCATAGTAGAGCTTTAGAATAGTCAGTATCTCGCCATCTTCATTCACACCCGTGGTTATGCTTTCTATTATGGCCGAATCGTCATATTTTCCAATGCTTCCTGCAGATGCATCGGTTGAAATCATTACAAAAGATGCAAGGCCGCCATAGTTTACATCATATGCTGCAGTTCTATAATAATCATCACTCAGAGATGTGCGTATGCGGAAGTTCTCATCATTATCAAACTGTGAAGGTCTCACGGGAATCTGCATAATTTTACATCCTGTTCCGGCATGGAAATATGGAGTGAATGCACCTCTTGAATAAAACGGACATCGCACACTGCTTGTTACATAGGGTACTGCCACAGATGTGTTATCGGAAATCGTTCCGGAAACCTGTGTTGAATCATAGTAAATAACGGGTCTGGCTTCAGAAATTCCCTGAGTATAGATAACTGATGTTCCTTCGGAATTATCGGTAGCAGTGAAGATTTTATTAACCTTGCCCTCAACATTCTGAGAAAATTTGATTACTCTGTAGGCATAGGGTTTTGCAACGGTTGCATCAAGATATGATTTAATCACAGACTTAGAGGTTTCTCCGCGGTTTTCGTCAAGAACAAGCTTTTCGGCAAGCTCAAGCTCAAGCATATTACCTTTGTCGGTATATATTTTTACCATCACACTATTATCTAGCCCCGACCCTTGTGCCACATCTACCAAAAATCCGTAGGACAAAGACGAGGTGTATTCCTGGATGTAGATAACCTGATTATCAGGCGAGAGATAAAGGATAACCTCTATCCCTAATTTAAGATTTGAAGCCGACTTCACATTGGATGTATAGTATTGACTCAGCTTATACTCCTTACCATTGAGTTCAATTTTGCCATCACTTGAAAGGGATGTGTAGGTTCCACCGATTGCTTTGTCGCAAAGGATAATTTCAACATACTTTTCATCAGCAGATATAACATATCCTATTTTATTGCCGGATTCAAGCACGCTCAGTTCTATATTTGCACCCGACATATCGGTAACAGAATAATTTATATCAGACTGAGAAAGATCTATAAATCCGCCCTTTCTATAGGCATCATATATCTTGCCTTCAAGTGCGTTAATACTTCCTATCACTCCATATTCAATTTCTCTTATATAGATAACATCTATTTTCTTATTGTCATTATTGTCTATAAGAGTAAGTGTGCCGGATGAAGGATTAAGAAGGGAATCAAAATCGTCTGCAATATATGCTTTGCCATTATAGATAACTTTAAAATCACTCTCAAGGCTGTGTCTTTCTTCCTTCTGGCTTTCCTCTGGAAATGCTGTGAGGGTAAGACCTGAAAGTGACACACTGTCATTTACTGTGTATTTAATTTCGTTATTTCCGTTTTCATAGGCACACACAACACTTTTTGCCTTGTCGTCATTATAGAAAAGACGCACCCTCTTGCCTATTAAATTATCAGAAATATCTGCTTTGTAGCTTATTCCGTCAATGGTTACTGTGCCGGGAGCACTGCTTTGCGATGCCATTTCAAGGCTTGTGTTCTGATTTGCCTCTACGATGCCTTCTACCATATATATTTTATGATAGGTGGAGAAGATGTTTTTTCCTTCTGTTATTGTATAATCTATAGAGGAACCAAATGATGTCTGTTCCATCATATCTGTGCAGCATGCTTCAAATATAAGTTTTGTGGCAATTTCATGAGACACAGAATCATCAATGCCAAGATTAATACCATCTCCTACTCCCGCATCCTTTGCAGCCTTCAGGTATCCGGCAGGGAATCCACCGGATACTTCTGCTTTTTTGGTATAACCTGCTGCTGCCATAACAATTTTTATGGCCTGAGCATAGGTGATGTTGCTATCCGGATAGAAAAGAGCAACATTACTTATGATTCCCATCTGTGCTGCATATGCAATATGTTTAGCATAAGGGTGTGTTTGTGGAACATCGGAAAATGGTGATATATTATCTGCATTCACAGGAAGATTAAGGGCAAGAGCTACTGCTGCAACAAATTCTGCTCTGGTGGTTTCTTCTTTATCTTCAAGAGGAAAATCGGGAACAATTGTTTTTAAAACAGCTGCAGCGTTTAACATGTCATCGTCTGTAAGTTCTATAGTGGAAGCCATAGCTTTACTTCCTGGGAAACAAGCAATGACAGATGTAAATACAAATATAAATGATAATACAAGACTTAATATTTTACTTAATTTCATTATCTTATCTCCCTTCTATTAGTGTGATTCAATATAATCAAGTGCGCGACAGATTATGGTTGCAACTTCTGCGCGTGTGATTGAATTGAGAGGCAGGAACTGTTTTTCGATATTTCCGCTAACTATTCCCATGTCGCCAAGTGTTCTTATTGCACCTGAAGCATATTCGGAAATATCAAGATCGTCGGCAAAGAAGGTGTAGCCAATAGGAAGATTTCTTCCAAGAGACATTGCACGATAGAGCATTAATACCGCATCCTGACGGGTTACTGCTCTATTGGGAGCAAATGTGCCATCCTCAAAGCCATTTACTATGCCTGATGCGGAGGCTGCAGCAACATAGGATGAATACCAGCTGTCGTCCGAAACATCACTGAATGTGTTTCCTTCACTTGCTAAAACAGCAAATGCTTCAACAAGAGTTTTTGCCAGCTCTGCTCTTGAGATGGAATTTTCTCCACGGAATGAACCATCTTCATAGCCATTCATTATGCCACGATCATAGAGAGCATCAACATAATTGGATGCCCAGTGACCTGACATATCGTTAAATTTTGGAGCCAGAACTGATGTGCCTGGCTGTGATGAGCCTGTTTGTGGAGCAGAGGTGGTTTCTTTTATGGGTGTTGAAGAACCGCCGAAACTTGAATTATTTGATGATGGTCTGGCAGGTGTATTTTCTCTTGATTTCTGAGTGATGGCTGCTTGTTCAAAGCGATAAACAAGGTCAGCAAAGTCTGTGGTATTTTTAACTGTGGAAATCATATGAGAAAATACTGCAGCTTTGTTTTTAAGCGTGTTATACACTGACAAATCAGTATTTTGACTTATAAGCTCAAAGTTATTGTTGACAACTTTCTCGCTGTCATCAATACCAAGGATTACTTTCATTAAGCCTGCGGCATTAATGGAAGCTTTAGCATCTGCCACAATCTGCGCCTTATGAGCTGCAATTTCGCTTGCTTTCTGAGATGAAGCACAGCTTTCAATGAGTGTGCAAAGTGAATTGAAATCTGTTACACCACCAACCATTGAAAGCATATTAAGATAGAAGCTTTCTTTATTATTTAGACTACTGTAATCAGTAAGGTCTGTGCCTTCAGCTATATATTTAAAGTTGTTGTTTATCATATTTCCGGCAGAATCACAGCCAAGGATTATCTGTTTTAATTCTCCGGATGATGTGCATGCCTTCACGCTATCTGCTATAGCCTGTTTTTTAATTGCTTCAAGTTCTGTGGGGCTATAATAATTAAAGGTTTCAGATGTGCTGATATCTTCAGACACATATTCAGCCTTATACTGCCCATAGGTAAGACTTTGGGGAAGAAGGATATCGAGTGTCAGTCTGCCTGTGGAAGCTGTTGATACAGGCTTTGCATATACGGGCAAATTAATATCTGACAAGCTTTCTCCGTTTTTATATACATAAAGTATACCATCTGTCACAGCTGAGGTTTTGGTATCAAGACTAACATTGATTTTAATATTTTCATAATCAAACTCACCAAGCTTAATTGCTGCACCACTATCTGCCATTGGCTCTCCCGAAGAGAAGGCGGATTTTGCAATTTCTTCACCTGAAGAGTTAACTGCATAGGTCTTTCCAAAAAGAGGCTTCTTTGATGACCATCCGTTAACAACAAAGAAATCAAAGCTTTCGCCGGCATTGACTAAAACATCAGCCTCAAGATATTCTCCAAGAGAATTATTGAAATCTGCTTCTGTGACGGATGTTATTGCAGAAATTCTGCCTTCGGAATCAAAAGCAGAAAAAATGAAGGTTGTGTCCTGAGGTGTTCCCGATGTATTAACCACAAGAGCCTTTGCGTTGAGGTTTTCAGCATTTACGCTGAACACAGGGTTTTTCATGCCAAATGAGGGGCTTGGAGTTATAAAGCTGCCATTTATCGAGGTAACAGCTTCAGGGGCACCACCATTTGTGACCTGAGTTGCTCCTGCACCATAGCAAAGAGGGTCAATGGTAATTTCATATTCTGACCAATCTTTCAGATTTTCGCTAAGTGAAGCAATAACAACAGGGTTTGTGCCATCACTTGTGATTTCTATGCTGCTTACAAGATTATCTTCTTTACCTGATTCATTTATTTTTACATAATCTTTGGTAAGGTCTGGAATTTCGGTGCTGAAGGTAATGGACACCTTATTCTGACCATCAGCTACAACGCCATCGGAACCAACCTTATTAATGGTAGATTTAATAAGCTGTGCTTCATGACGGATTGTTTTTATATCATCATAGTAAACAGTTGCATCGGTTGGCGCACCGATGTAATGTCTGAAATTATTTACCTTTTCACCGGATGTAAATGTTTTTGATATTGTGTGTGCAACAGCACCTTCAGCAGAAGATTCAGATGAAAGAATTTCAGTGTATGTAACTGTCATATTAGATGAAGTCTGAGTCATATCAAGACTTATATCAAATCTATACCATTTATTAGCTTCAAGAGCATCTGCCATGATGCAATCCATATTCGGAGTACCTCGTATATTCCATCTGGGAGTTCCGGAAGCTGTGTAATACACTTTTCCGGATAACGAAACTTTCTGGAAATCAGCTCTGCTGGCAGAGGTAGTAAACTGCATATATGTAAGATCATCCTGAGGTATTTTTATTACTGTATTCCCTGGAAATGTTTCGCTGTCTGCATAAACAGTTTGCGTGTTAGAATTAAGATACAGCGTTACACTTGTGTTTTCAACATTATTCCATTTTATGTGGCGTCGCTTAGCCGCATCTTTTACTGTTACCAGTACATAATCTTCAACACCTGTTATATCAATAAGATTTGTGCTTCTGTTTATCACGGTTACAGAAGCTGATGAAGCTTCTGTAACCACAACATTAAAACACATTGACAAAACAAGGATTAAGCTCAAAAACACAGAAAGTATTTTTTTCATTATTTATCTATCCTTTCGTAAAGATTTTTTATCTTTGATTACCGAGTACTGCAATTTCTGTTACGGAGTTCCATTTATTGACAGAGTTACCATAGCCTGTGTAGCGAACATATTTTGCTTTTCTGCCGCTTACCTGTGTGTATTCAAGACCTGTTCTGCCTGATACGCTTGCTCCGTTATAAACCGTGATCCAGTTTTGACCATTCTCTGAAATTTCAAGCTTAAAGTTATATACACGGCTATCGCCATTCATCCATGAAATACCAACTTTTTCTATTGGATAAACATCGTCAAGTTCAAGTGTTATCCACTGGTCTACACCTTCTGATGCCCAACGAGTACCAAAGTTCTGGTCGATAACATTGTTTGGAGGTGAGACTTCCTCAAAGGTATCAATACATGTTACCTCGCCTACGGGGTAGCGTCTCATTCCGTCAATGTCGGCAAGTGCCGCAAGCTTATAGAAGTTTACACGATAGGTTCTGTAAACATTTGCATTTTTAGGTGAATATACCTTAATGATTGTGTCCGTACCAAAGCTTGTTGACTGAGTTATTTCATAATAATTATCGGTGTCAACAGTTATTGTGGGCACTTTTGTTGTTTTATTGGGAACCAAGCTAGAGTATCCGCCTATTTCAGGGTCAAAATCTTCTATGGGCTGGCCATCGGCATAGAGCATATCAACTGTTGGGAGAGGTGTTACCTCGCCATCGGGGATAGTCCACTCATCTATCGGTAGAGTTGTGGGATTGGGGTCTATCATTAAATCATCATACTGTTTGAATTTTGCACTTATGCTAACAGGACCTGATGCACCCTCAACCTTTACTGCAAGGGTTTTGTAGTTCTGAGATTCTTTGTTGGTGTCTTTAACAACATCTGCCGTTACATTACTCATTGTTTTTGAAGGAACAAGCTCAAACGACCAGTCGGTAGCATCGCAATCCACAACTATGTTCATCTTTTTGCCATCCTTTTCAAGAACTGCAGTGTTTCGTTCAAGATACTCAACATTTGCTGTAGTGTGAAGGAACCAGTAAATGTAGTTATCGTCGCCTTTTAAATCTATTTCATCGCGAACTGTTACGCTTCGTCTGTCATCAGAAAGCATAAAACCTCTTTTGGCTGAATTTGCCCACTGCTCATAGGGAGCACTCATATCCATAACACCAATTGAGCCTTTGGGCTTGGAAACCAGAAGTTCTCCCTTTACTATGGTATTCTTTTTCTGACCGTAGTAATCAAGATTATCTTCCTCGGGGTTTATAATATAGAGGTTGTGTCCTTCGGGGCGAGCTGCATAGAAGTGATAACGGTTAGAGGTAAAGTAGCCTCCCTTTGCACTGTAGTTTTCACCGCCTACATCATGAATAAAACGAGTGCCTGCCATATCAATAACAAAGGAGCCTGTGTCCATGTGTCCGTGGTTACGGGTGTTATCACCGCCGGAGGCACCAAGGTAGGTTGCTGTGTTTTTAAACCATTCTTCTCTCAGGCAAAGAACCTCCATACCGGGCATGTATGTGTCGGGCTGAGGTGTGTAGCCTCCCTGATTGAGTGCGGGGTCGTAGTATATCATATCCCACACAGTGCCTTTATGACCATATTGCTTCATTTCGGTAAGTCTGGTTGCCATAAGCTCGCTATCGCCAAAGAGCTTTGCAAGATACATTATATGACGATTGTTTACAAATCCGCCGGAGGTATCACCCATTGTCATCATACCTGTGGAGCCGGCAAGACGCGAACCATAGTAGCCTGTTTTTTCTAGAGCGGGGATTTCAGAAAGGCCAAAATCGGAGCCAAAGTTGTTTCTAAGACATATAATACTGTATGTTAAATAGCTAAGTGCATAGTTCCAGTAGGTTGCACCTTCTTCCCACGCACCTGTGGGATAATAGGTGCCTGTCATCATTTCGATACATCTGTTGGCATTTTGAATAACATCGAAGCAAACCTCGGGATATACATCCAAAAATGCCATAGCACCGCACATTGTGGCACCATTTGTAACAGCACCCCAGTTATTTTTAGCATTGTAGAAGGTTACATAGTATTCGTCCTGATCAAGCTCGCTGTAGTATACCTTACGCATAAGCTCTATGCCCTTATTGAAGGCATTTTCTTCAACAAATTTTCTCTGTTCAGGAGTTAAATAATCATATAGCCAGTCATAACCAAGACCTGCTGTAAATAAAAGTTCTGTTACATTGAGGAAGGTTACTTTTTCATCCCAGTCAGGAAGATTACAGATGTTTTCAAGGAATTTCCATGCTCTTAAAAGATAGCGGTTATTACCTGTGAGGTGGTATGCCATAACAATACTCATAAAGTTGTTTATGCTTGTTGCACCTATGGTATCATCCAAACCGCCGGTAGTTTGGGTTTTATATTTATAATCAGCTTTACCAAACCATGAATTTGCAACAGTAATTATTCTGTCGCCCCATTCCTTCATAAGAGGATCTGTTTTATAGAGAGATTTTATTCTTTCAAGGTCTGTTTTAGTCATGAGAATACGAGGGTGCTGACCTTTTGCTGTTTTCTCATACATTTCTTTAAGCTGAGAAACATCAGGTCTGTCGTGGAACAGATGTCGTCTCATTTCATCAAGCTCACTTGATGTATAATCCATAGGTGTTTTTGAAAACAGGAACAGACGGGTATCCATATTTGATGTAAGGTAGCCATTTGCAATAGCAGTTTCACGCACATTATAATAAGAAGCTTTTTCCAAGTGTGCACCTGCCGGTTTAACTGTGTTGCCAAAGAGCGTTTTTAAATCGTCTTCGTGAGCATAGATAATAGTATCATCATTTTCGGATATAATATCGTGGGCTGCAGCTGACCTTGTTTTATTGGAATAAATGTTGTTACCATACTGGTCAACACCTATTGTGTTTCCAAAGAGGGATATTGGAACTGAGGTGGGTGTTACAACAGATTTTCTTCCTGAAACCACCTCAAGTTCTCGAGGCTCTTTGCCCTCATAAACTTTTATATTATCAACAAGAAGTGTGCCTGTGCCTGTGGTGGCATTACAATTTGTACGAATTAAGGGTGCGGCAGTAATTGTTTTGTTTGTGAATCTTATATCTTCCAAAACAAGCTTACCATCTACATAAACATCATATATAAGTTTTTGCAGGTCCATTGCAACTGCAATGTTTACCCACTTGAGAGGTTCGATTGTGCAAACATAATTGCTGTCAGCCTGCGTTGTGACCTTCCCGGAAGTGTTGACATTAAGTATTGTGCAGAACATGCTTGCTGCTTTCCCGTCACGCACATATAAAAGCTTTGATGAAGGTGTATTCATTTCTGTGGAATAATCCGCCTGGGCAACTAAAAAGCGAGCAGAGCTACTTCCCGGATAGGAAATATATCCTTCATTAGTTCCTCGTTTATCTATTTTAATGTATTTATTGTCCTCAAACACACTTTGCGCTATGTCTATCCTGTTTTTCTTAAGTGAAACAGTTATAGATTCCATAGGCGGTCTGCCATCAGCTTCATCGAAACTACGATTAACAAAAACTGAATCTCCGACAAACTCTTCCTCCTCCTGGGCAGCAGAGGAAACTTCTATTTCTTCTTTTGAATAAGGTTTTTTAGGAACAGCTGAAGAGTTAATAATTGAAATGCCTTCAAAGATTGCAAAATTATCTACAACACAGCTTCCTTCAGGAACACCTGTTACCTTTATTCCAAAACCGCCTATTGTTTTGGGAGCAGATGAACCCATATAACGATTTGATGTGAGACACTTATTGGCAACATAAATCGATGCCTTCTTTTCCTTCTTACTGTAGGTAAGCTGCACAGGAACTTTTCTTTGGGTCGGCATCACACTCGAAAGGCGTGCATCTCCTGAGCGGATTTCGCCTTTTTCGTTTACTGTTGCAATATTAAATGATTTATTATCTGTATCTAAAACATAGAAATTTGCCTTTGAACGAACTTTGGAAAATTCTATTTCAAAATACACACTGACAGAATTTTCATTTGTCTCAACAGTATATGCAATACCATTTTCAGCTTTTGAACCTGAAAGCTCAACAGCCTTATCTTTTCCTTCTTCTGTCACCTTCACTCTGGTTGTGCCTGCTGCAATACCACCCTCGGGAACGGAGCCTGTTGGGAGATTATTGTAGCTCTCAGCCACAAGGAAATTAAATTTACTTGCAAGAGCGGTAGGCGGCAAAGCCACTACCGACACCATAAGGAAAATAATCAAAATAGAGCTTATTATTTTGTTCATTGCATCATTTCCTTTCTTAGATTTTATTCAATTATTGTTTTGAGCTTCACTGTTCCTGAAGCATTTGACATTTTAATAACGATTTTATTCATAATATTTATTTCTTTCGGATAATAGTCAACAGAAAGCTTTTCTTTTTTACGAAGGTCTGTGACTTTTTGGGAATCATATGTATTTCTCACAGCATCGCGGATTTCTATTTCATAGTCCTCATCGGTTTGAAAGCTCAGTTTAAAGCTTTTACTTGTGCCGGAGAATTTGAACCCGTTGTTATATGAATAATCATAAAAGGTTAATTTAACTGATTTCCTATCTTCACTTATTTCGCTAACACAATAGGTTTTATCACTGTATTTCGTAGTGTTATCTACAACAGCTGTGGCTGTGTCTTTAAAATGATAATACCATTCGATAAGGCTTCCGTCTGAAATAACAGTGATTTCATCCTCTATAACAATACTATCATCTATTAACGATATTTTTCTTGTTGCATTTTTGGCATCTCTGCTGTAGGCATCGCTAAGGTCCATTGTGGCATTTTTTTCAGCAGATGAATATGAAATAATTTTGGAAACAGCTGTTTTTGACTGACCGTGATAATAATTACTATCGGTTCCATTTGTCAAATTCTGCGGATTTATAACAAAAATGTTATGTCCTTCGGGACGGGCTTTATAATACCAATATCTGTTGTCATCAAAATACTGTATTGCACCATAGTGCTCAGCACCTGTATCACAAATAATTCTGACTCCGTTTTTCTCAGCAATAATACTTCCGCTATCAAGGTGGTCGTGGCTTGTGGCAACTCCTTTGCCGCCAGCAATCGATACAAAGCTTCCATCAGATCCGGCATTTGAAGCAAAGGTAACAAGCTCGGTGCCACTATAATAAAACGACAGTGGCTTTTCGTAGTTTTGGGAAACATAGGCAGGGTCGTAGTATATCAGGTCTGCTATACCATAGTTGTATCCATATTCATTCTTTATAAAGGCTGCTGCGCCACCAATCCCGGGGTTATTGAATTTCTTTGCCCAATAGAACATAAATGGAGCATTTACTCTGCTGCCGGAAACATCACCATAGTTTACAACGCCAACCTTTCCTTCGGAGGCAAGTGAGTAAAGCTGTGTTTCTTCAAGGCCCTGAGTATTGCTCAGACCATAATCTGTTCCACAGGAGCTTTCAAGAGTTGCCATAGCATAGGTTAAATGCTTTAAGGCATACGCCCAGTAGCTTGCGCCCTCTGCCCATGCACCGGAGGGGGCATAGCTTGGCAGAAAATGCTCAAGGGCTCTGATATTTGCTTCAGCCAGCTGAGAACACATATGAGGTTCAGCCTCCATAAATGCAACGGATGCCATAAGCATATCTCCGTTACACACAGCGCCCCAGTTATTTGTAAAAGTGAAATCTGTGGGGTTAACAGTGGTTGGGTTTGTTTCGTTATATATGCCTCTGTATGACCGAAGAATTCCTTTTTCCAGAGTATTCTGAGCCAGGGCTTCTTTTTGGGAATAGGTCCAGGCATCATACATCCAGTCATAGCATATTGCCATTATTGCCGAAATCTCGGAAACATTGAGATAACTATAGCTATTCCAGTAGTCTATTCCACCATCGGGGGTTTTATGTGTGCTTTTAACATCAAAAAGAACCTCAGCTTCTTTATAGGCTCTGTCCGAATAGTCGGTGTTGCCTGTTAAAAGATATGCCATACCAAGATTCATCATAAGTGTCATTGCATCACGCACATCTTCGATAGAGCCGGTGTTAGTGTATGAATAGGTATAGGTATCCTGAGAAAGATATGACTCAGCAAGAGAAATAACGCTTTCTCTCATTGCCTTTATTTTCTGGTCGTTTGAATTTTTAATTTCTTCTACCCTATTTCTGTTAATAAGCACTCTTGGGTGAGAAGCAGAAAGAATTTTCTTTGCAAGTTCATCCGCTTCCGGTCGTTGATATACACTACTTTCCCAGCCTGCAGCATTTTTAAAATCATGAGCATGAACATTGGATATGCGGTTTGATATATTTTTCCATTCTGCTCCTGAATAACACCTTATATTATCAACATAAATATCAAAAGCAAATGCTGATGAGTCGTTATTTTTTCTATAGGGAAAATATAACGAAAATCCTTCTGTTTTGTGAATATCCTGTAGTTTTTTTCCAATTGACACATCGGTTTTTATTTCTATTCTATCAATAAAAATATCATAGGTGTTTTTTTCAAGGTCAATTTTGAGCGCCAGATTAAATTTTTCTTTTTTCTTTAAATCCTCCATGGAATATATAGATTCTAAGTCACCGCCAAGACCTGTTTTGAGTCCTTCTGAATACATAAAAACAAATGGTTTATAGGCGTCTGTATGATATGTACTGATGAGCGCCATAGTCTGCCCCATAGCACTTGATGGTATTTCATAGTCAGCTTCAACAATAATATGTTTTTCCGGATAAGGTATTTTAAACGGACCGAATTTTCCGTTTGGATTGGCTGTAACCTTTGCTCTGCCATCCTCAAAGCTTACAGCAAATGTTGTGCCGGAGGTATCTGTAATACACTTATTGTTATCAAAGGTTTCGTTAAAATATATTTTTGTATTATCAATTTCCGGAGTCAGATTTCCATTGACACACAGAGGATTGCCTTCTTCATCAAAACGAAATATTTTCATGGTTGTTCCTTCTATTTCGTCAAGCATCATATTGAGTCTGCGCTCTGTTAGCTCTTCTTTACTTTCGGAAAAACTTAATTTCACAAGTTCATCATCTTTATAAAGTGCAATAGCAAAAAGACCTGAACCACTTGCAATAGCTGAAAAAACCCCGTTATTATAGGTTGTTGAATTATGATTGCCATTTGACACAGCATCCACATTAATTTGGTCAATTGCCAACACAGGTGATACAAGCAAAGATGTAAGCATTACAATACACAATATAAGTGCTGTAAATCCTTTTACATTTTTCACACTATCAATTCCTTTCAAAAGGTATCACTTTACAATTTTATTATATATTAAAACCGTTTTATATGCCATTGCTTATCCTGCTTAAATTCGAAAATAATATGTACTATTTTGCTGTTACAGCAAAGTTTCATATAAAGCAAAAACCCCGACTTTTGCTGATTGTAACAAAAGTCGGGGTTTTATTATTTAGCGTAGCGGTTTGCACTGCAGAAGGTTCTGTATACAAGAAGAACTGCTTCTTCGCGAGTGGTGTTTGAAAGAGGATTGAGATTGCCCAAATCATCACCATTCATTATTTTCTGTTCATTCATAAAATCAACAGATTCAAGTGCCCATCCGGATATATCGCGTCTGTCGGGTGAAGAACTATAGACTGTGGGAGCAGCTTTTGGAGCAATAAGCTTATATGCTCTATATAGCATTGCTGCCATTTCCTGGCGAGTTGCATTTGCCTCAGGTTCAAACTTTTTATCAGTTACACCATTTACAACGCCAACTGCATATGCATATTTAACGGCTTCGTTTTTGGTGTCTCTAAAACTTGCTTTTCTTGTTTCCTCAATACCATCAGGAAGCATATTAACAACCATTTCACAAAATTCTTCACGAGTTATATCTGCTTTGAAATCGGATCTTAATTTTGCTGGCATTATTCCTGATGCTGATGCAAGTGCAATTTCGCCTTTTGCCCAGTCGCTTGCACCTTCTGTGGCAGACACGGTTTTAACTTCTGTTGTGTCTGCTTTTACAATTTCTTTCATTTTTTCCATTGCTGGTATCAATTGTTCAGCCGCAATTTTGTGTCCTTCTGAATTGGGGTGTAAAAAGTCGGGATACATTTCAGGGTGGTCTTTAAGAGGATCAAAAAGGTTAACGGTTACATCGGCAATTTCTGCGGCTATCTCATGTATAATCGGCATAGCCTCTTCTTCAAGAAGCCTTGGATCACGTGTACCATAAACATTTGCCTTGTGTATTCTCATAGGAATACCAACTATAACCTTAAGGTTTGGATTAACCGCTTTAAAGCTATCTACTATCTTTAAGTAGTCGGATTTAAAGTTGCCTTTTCCAAGGTCCCAGTTTTCGTTTTTAATATCGTTACCGCCGAATTTTATGTAGAGTACATCGGGCTTGAATTCAAGAGCACGCTGATATTCGGGGGTATCAACCCATGGAGAAACAGCAGAGAAAAGCGCTGATGTTCCCGATACAGCAAAGTTGCCTACAATATAATCATCTGCCAAAGCCTTTGCAGCAAGAGCAACATAGCCTTCAGTTTCACGGTTTGTTGCACCTGCACCCCAGGTAACACTGTCGCCGGCAAAGGCAATTTTTATTTTACCTTTTACATGGTCATAGAGCCACTGAAGCATATCAGGTTCTGCAAAACCTTTTGTCCAGGCGTTATGTACACCGTCAAAATAAGGTGTGAATTTAACTTCTGCACCAACCTCTGTGAGAGCTTTTACCATTGCAACTGTGCCTGCAGAGGCAACTGTCGGGTCATAGAGCTGGTGGAATGTCCAGACGGGAGTTTTCTTTATTATTTCAGCTTTGGATACATCCCCTGCTCCACCCATAGGAATAGCTGCAGCAAAAAGGTCGGGATAGCGAGTGATCAAATCCCATGTACCAAAGCCGCCCATTGAAAGACCTGTTATATACATTCTTGCTGAGTTAAGATTATAGCTTTCTATCATCTTATTTATAAGCTCTGAAACAGCTGTGGAATACTGACTCTGTGGAATTTCATCAAGATTATAGGAAGGGTCGGGAGTTTTGCCCCATGGGGTGTCTACCCATTGCTTTTCAGATGCACACTGAGGAGCAACCATAATAAACTCTTTAGATGAATCAATTTCCTGGCCATTGTATGTAATTTTTTCACCGTTTATGATTCTGTCGAGAAGACCGGTGTTCTGACGAACCTGATTTTCATTATCATTTCCTCTATTGCCTGCTCCGTGAAGGAAAAGAAGGAATGAATACTGTTTTTCCGGATTATAATCTGCAGGAACATAGAGTCTGTAGGGAAGCTCTGTTCCGTCGGATGCAACATAGATTTCCTTTGTCATAACATCCTTTGCCTTAAGCGGCTCTGCTTCTTCGCTTACCTCTGCAAAGACTGCCATCTGAGCAAAGCACATAAGAGCTGCAAGCATTAATGCCACTATTTTTTTTGCATTTTTTCTCATTCCATTCATCCTTTCGAATAAAAAATATACTGTTATTTTACAACAGAATAATTAACCTGTCCATTGTTTATATAGCTTTTTTACAAAAGAAATATGTATTATTCTGTTGTGATATATTGAATTTATTGTATCATGGCTTTTTAGATTGTGTCAATTATCAAAATTGTAAAAACAATGTATTATTCGCTAATCCAGAAATCTGTGTCAGGTTTAGTTTCGGGCTTTCTGTATTTAACCCATCTCCCTCTTGTGAAATCAGGAACTGGCACAGGCTTACCGCCACAAGCTATGGAATCTTCGGAAAGGCTTGATATAACCATCCATGTGGCAGCATCATACACATCTATCGGCATTGGAGCACCTGTTTTAACAGATTCAAAGAATGCTGAAAGAACAAGATAATCCATGCCATTGTGGGAGCCCTTTAAAGCTTCGTCGCCATATTTCTTCCATATTTCAGGCTTATATTCTTCAAAGAATTTATCAACATTACCCCAGTTTGGCTGCCATGGGTCCCATTCATGCTCAGGGTCAAAGTGAACATCTTCAAGATAGATTGACCTATCGCCCTCAAAATATCCACCCTTTGTTCCACGGACAGAGAAAAAGCGACTGTAGCTTCTTGGAAGAGTGGTGTCAAGAGTTAAAAGAATTGTTTCTCCGCCGGCACAGGTTATGATTGTGTTTATTATATCGCCCTGTCTGTAGTCTGCATCTGCAAGTTCGGGAATATCTGCAGCATTTTCCTTCATATATTCTTTAATTCCATTGGCGGCAGAAGCAACCGACACCAAGGAAAGCATACGGTTGCCGCGGTTAATATCTAAAATCTTACAGATTGGTCCAAGCTGGTGAACAGGATAATTGTCACAGTTACGACGCATATAGTTTCCAAGACGACATTTTCCTTCTGCATTTCCTCTTAAAATTTCTCTTCTTAAATCGTGACCATAGCCACCTGTGCAATGAGAAATTTTACCAAAAAGACCTTTCCTCTTCATTTCAAGAGTTAAAAGCTCTATCTTACCGTAGCAACAGTTTTCAAGAAGCATAAAAGGGGTTTTTGTTTCTTCATAGGTGCGTACAAGCTCATAACAGTCATCAACACTATATGCTCCGCCGGTTTCACAGCCAACGGGAACACCTGCCTTCATTGCAGCACAGCTGATTTTCACATGCTCCTCCCATGAGGTTGAAACTATAACACAATCAACCTTGCCGCTGTGCAGGAGTTCTTCATAGCTTGCAGTTATAAGCTCCGGTCTTTTACCTGTCATTTCTTCTATTATATCGGCAGATAACTGAGCGCGTTCTGTAACTGTGTCACAAACTGCGGTTACAACAATATTTCTGCCTAAAGACTGCGTTTGCTTCATAAGGGTTCTGCCTCTGCCGGCAAGACCTATCATACCAAGTCTTATTTCTTTGTTCAATTAAAGCATCTCCCTTCTTGATTATTCGTGTTTTCCTTGACTAAATTAATAAACACTCTGGGTAAAAACACACTTCTGCCCACAATCAAATTCGTAATCAGCACATTTTAAATGTGTAGTGTGAATTTACTCGCTAATCCAGAAATCTGTGTCGGGTTTTACCTGGGGCTTTTTATATTTAACCCACTGACCTCTTGTGAAATCAGGAATCGCCATGGGAGCACCACCACAAGCTATGGAATCCTCGGAAAGACATGATATAACCATCCAGGTGGCTGCATCATACACATCTATTGGCATCGGAGCACCTGTTTTAACAGATTCAAAGAATGCCGAAAGGACCATATAGTCCATACCGCCATGACCGGCACTTAAAGCATCTTCGCCATATTTCTTCCATATTTCAGGCTTGTATTCTTCAAAGAATTTTTCGGCATTACCCCAGTTTGGTTTCCATGGATCCCACTCGTGTTCGGGGTCATAATGAACATCTTCAAGATAGATTGACTGGTCGCCTTCAAAATATCCACCCTTTGTTCCGCGGACTGAGAAGAAGCGGCTATAGTTTCTGGGTAGGGTTGTGTCGAGAGTTAAAAGAATTGTTTCTCCTCCGGCACAGGTGATGATGGTATTTATTATATCGCCCTGCTTATATTCTGCATCCACAAGTTCAGGAATATCTGCAGCGTTTTTATTCATATATTCTTTAATACCATTTCCGGCAGAAGCAACAGATACTAAAGAAAGCATACGGTTGCCGCGGTTAATATCTAAAATCTTACAGATTGGTCCAAGCTGGTGAAGAGGATAATTATCACAGTTGCGGCGCATATAGTTTCTGAGACGGTATTTACCTTCTGTATGGCCCCTGTAGATTTCTTCTCTTAAATCGTGGCCATAGCCACCTGTGCAATGGGATATTTTTCCAAAAAGACCTTTTCTCTTCATTTCAAGACAAAGAAGCTCCATCTTACCATAACAGCAGTTTTCAAGAAGCATAAACGGTGTTTTGGTTTCTTCGTAGGTGCGGACAAGATCATAGCAGTCGCTGACACTATATGCTCCACCTGTTTCACAACCAACTGGGATACCCGCTCTCATTGCTGCACAGCTAACAATTATATGATCTTCCCATGAGGTTGAAACGATAACGCAGTCAACCTTGCCGCTATGGAGAAGCTCATCATAGCTTGCTGTGATGAATTCAGGGCGTTTGCCTGTCATTTCTTCTATTATATCTGCAGACATTTCGGCGCGGTCTATGATTTCATCACAAACTGCAGTTACAACAACATTTCTGCCCAAGGTCTGTGTCTGCTTCATAAGGCTTCTGCCTCTTCCGCCAAGACCTATCATACCAAGTCTTATTTCTTTTTCCATTTAAAACATCTCCTTTATTCAAAAACAATATCACAGTTTTGTGTGTAAGTCAATTAACACTTTATGAAATTATAAACCTAAAATCCAAATAGAGCAAGACTAATAAAGGTACAAACTTTTTACGATTTCGGCTACTCATTTTTTTAAAAAGTTCCAAAATTCACTTTACAATTTTAGATATATATGTTATGATAAAATCATTAAAAATCAACTCAATTTTCAGAAAAATTATAAAATCAGATACAAATTGATTGTCTTAATTTATAATTTCTTATGTTTTCATACGAAAGGTGGTCTGTGATATGGGAAAATGGTATTATCCTGAATTTAAGTTCGGAGTAAAGTGCTTTATAACCGCATTTAAAACCAAACTTGAAAATTCCTATTATTTCAACGGTGAGATGCACAATTTCTGGGAGCTTGTTTATGTTACCGAGGGAAGTCTCTTTGTGTCAGAAGACAGCAGGGTATATGAGCTAAGCGAAGGGGACATTATCTTTCATAAACCTATGGAATTTCATAAAATATGGGTTGAAAAGGACCAGACTGCAAGAGCTATTATAATGTCTTTTGAATCGGATGATAAAAATGTTATGGAATTAAGCCATGGTGTCTACAAGCTTGACGCAGAAAGAAAGAGTGCCTTTGAAGAAGTGTATCAGATGCTTGACGAAAGCTTTAATCTCAATTTTTATGTGAGGAGAAAAGACAAACCGGATATGGTGGCAGAAAAACTTACCTTTATGCACTTTGAAATCTTACTTCTTTCTCTTCTTTCCAGCCGCCACACAAAAAGAGGGCGCCAGTATAATGTGAGCGCAATGAATTATAAAATGATTATTGACACCATGAACGAAAACCTGTCAAAGAATCTTTCAATAGAAGAACTGGCGGCACTTTGCAATCTCAGTGTTTCCAATCTTAAAAAGATATTTGCAAAATATGCCGGTGGCGGTGTTATGAAGCACTTTAACCGACTAAAAGTAAAAAGAGCAATGCGTCTTCTGAGGATTGGGCTTTCTGTTTCAGAAATAAGCTACCAGCTGGGATTTTCATCACAGAATTATTTTGCTGTTGTTTTCCGCAGAGAAACAGGAATGCTGCCTTCTGAATTCAGACACTCAGATAATTCGGAAGCTGCGATTTCGGACAATTATTATAAAGAAGACTAACAACAAAGGATGTAAAGAATTATCTGTTTTTTACATCCTTTTATTTTTTTAAAGTATCCAAAATCATAATTATTTTGTACTAATATTGCACTTGTTGTTATTTGAGATTAGTAGTATAATACACTAAAATAGAAATATAAGGGTGATTTTAATGTGTAACATTGCCGGATATGTCGGTTCAAAAAAAGCAGCACCAATACTTATTGATATGATTAAGCGTCAGCAATTTTTAGACGGAGGACTTTCCACCGGAATTGCAACAATTCACGAGGGAAAACTCTATATGGCAAAGGTTACAGGTGATTGCGACGAGCTTATAGAAAAAACTGAGGCTCTCTCCTTTCCGGGAACAATTGGAATTATTCATTCAAGACCTGACGACAACTATTTGAAATTTGCTCATCCTTTTTTATGCGAAAAAGGGAAAACAGCCCTATGCTCTAATGGGAATTTATGCACTGATGAACTGCTCGCTTCTATAAGAAATTCCGTTGCAAGATTTTTAGAATATAAAGGCACAAAATTTGATTCAGCTGTTAAAATGCCAGATAGTCCTTACCCCCAGCTGAAGGATGGCAGTTTTGTGGCATATGCAGAGGTTTTTGCCAAAACGGTTGAACACCTTATAAAAACATCAGGTATGGGCTATGCTGAAGCTATGGCAGACACATCATCAAAGCTTTTTTCCGATGTTGTCAATGTGCTTGTGAGCGCTAATTCACCCGATAGCATCTATGTGAGCCGGATATCAAGACCAATGAACATTATGGCAGGCGAAAATGAGTGTTATATTTCTACATCACAGTTTGGCTTCCCTGAAATTCCCGATATGAAATACATTAAAAGTCTGCCCCAGATGAAGAGCTGCATTGTAAATAAAGATGGCTACATAGAAACAGACTATCTCATAAGCGGCGGAAAAGTCACAGAATTTTCCTCAGGAGAAAAACTCAGCATAAAAAATTCCATAAGAAAAAAATTAAAAACAGGTCCCATATCAATGGACAACATGGGCGGAGGGATTTTGACACCTGACCGCAGCGCCGACAATCTGAGGCCAAATGTTAAAGCAATATATGACGCTCTTTGGGAACTTCATAAAGAAGAAAACTTAAAAACCGAAATCAGAGAATCCACCCTTCCCTGGCTACCGGGGAAAACTGTTAAAAGAGTATTTTTCTATATTTAACTAGAAAAGGAGAGAAACAAAATGTGTAATATTGCAGGCTATGCAGGAACAAAACAAGCGGCACCAATACTTATTGAAATGCTTAAAAAACAGGAGTTTTTTGACGGCGGACTTTCCACAGGCATTGCCACAATTCACGAAGGCAAGCTTTACTACGCCAAGGTTTTCGGAAGTGTGGACGACCTTATAAAAAAGACCGACGCACTTAAATTTCCGGGCACTGTGGGGGTTATACATTCGAGACCAGATGACAATTTTATTGAACATGCCTCACCTATTTTATGCGAAAACAATCAGACCGCCGTTGTTGTAAATGGTAATATGTGTAAGGATGAGCGCCTGGTTGCCAGAAGAGAAAAGCTCATAAATATGTTTCTTGAAATGGGAGTGGAGTTTGATACTGCAAGAGTTATGGAAAAAACCTCATATCCCACCCTCCCCGACGGAAGGCATATATCCTATATAGAGCTTTATATGAAATATGTAGAATATTTAAAAAGTCAGGGTTACAGCGACTATGCCCAGAGAATGTCTATGGCTTCAACAGAAATTTTTTCTGATCTTGTATTTGTTTTGGTAACTGCCAACTGTCCCGACAGTATTTATGTAAGCCGTATTACAAGATCAATGAATATTATGAAAACAGCTGATGCCACCTATCTTTCCACATCGCAAATAGCTTTTCCTGAGCTTGATAATATTGAATATATGGAATGTCTGCCGCAAATGGAAACCTGCATTGTAAATAAAGACGGTTTTAC
Organism: Clostridia bacterium; assembly: GCA_045644205.1. Taxonomy (GTDB): domain Bacteria; phylum Bacillota; class Clostridia; order UMGS1810; family UMGS1810; genus RGIG1828. The sequence continues at coordinate 25,574 of JAZRGM010000025.1, forward strand.
TGTATCCCCATACCCAATAGGCGGAGGCACCGTTGTTGATTTTACACCTGAGGAATACAAGATAATTGAAGATGATTTAAGGCAAAAGCTTATGGCAAAACCAACTCCTCTTGCACACCTGGGCGGAGGCATAAGGGTTGCAAATGCATCTCCCGACAGATTCCGTCCAAATACAAAAGCTACCTACGATGCCCTCTGGCAGTTTCATAAGGAAGGGATTTTAAAACAACATATAGACATCATAACACTCCCCTGGCTCACACCACCTGACAGAGAAGTTAAAACTGTATTTTTCAGTATATAAACAGAGAGGACAGCAGATTATGTGCAATATTGCAGGCTATGCAGGAACAAAAAGGGCAGCGCCCATACTAATTGAAATGCTTAAAAAGCAGGAGAATTTTGATGGTGGACTTTCCACAGGAATTGCAACAGTTCACGAAGGAAAGCTCTACTGGGCAAAAGTTCTTGGAAATGCCGATGACCTTGCCAAGAAAACTGATGCTTTAAATTTTCCGGGCAGTGTCGGGATTATCCATTCAAGACCTGATGATGATTTTTTTGTTAATGCTCACCCCTTTATTGCAGAAAATGAAAAAACCGCTCTTGTGGAAAACGGGAATCCTTTTAAAACTGAAAAGCTTATGAAAATAAGGGATGAAATTACTGATACCCTTCTTAGAGACGGAGTGGAATTCTATTCAGCGAAAATAACAGACAGAATTGGCGGAAATCAGCTACTCCCCGATGGAAGGTGCGTTTCCTATGATGATGTTTATGTGAGATACATTGAATATTTGAGAAAAAATGGCATCACAGACTATTCTGAGGCAATGACAAAAGCTTCAACCGAAATGTTTTCCGATTCGGTTTATGTGCTACTGAGTGCATTATCTCCCGATAATATCTATGTAAGCCGGATGACAAGACCTATGAACATCATGAAAACAGATGACGGATGCTATCTTTCAACATCACAGCTGGCATTTCCGGAAAGAGAAAATGTATGTTACATAAAATCTCTTCCACAGACGAAAACCTCCCGTGTTACAAAAGACGGATTTGAAGTATCTCAGGAAGATATTGAAAATGGAACCGTTGTGGACTACACAAAGGAAGAATATGAAAACATTAAAAATGAAATAAGAAAAAAGCTGGAAGAAAAGCCTTGGCCAATGGACGGAATGGGTGGTGGGATTTTTGTGAGAAACACATCCCCTGATATGGTCAGACCAAATGTGAAGGCTGTGTATGATGCACTATGGGAACTAAAAAAGGAAGGCGTTTTGAAAATGGAAGACAAAGACCACGAGCTTTCCTGGCTCCCCGGAAGAATTATAAAAAGAACTTTCTTTTATATTTGATTTATGATAGAATAGGTGGTAGATAAATTACCACCTATTGGTTTTTGAAAGGAGAAAACAATGAACGCATACGAAAAACTTGAAATACATAATGATCCCGAATTTAAAGAACATTTAAAAAACATTGAAGCCCTTGAGGTGGATTTATTCAACGAAGAAAAAATCCTTACCTTTGCAAAAAAATATGATTCTATGCCGGAAGATGTTAAGGTACATATTTTTAAATCATTTGATGAAATAAAAAAAGACGAAGGCTATAAAATGATTGCCAAAGCAATTTTTTACTGCCTTAAAAATGATATTGACCCGGGGAATTTCAAACCTGATTTCAATGATGGCATAAAGGCTCAGTTTGTTATGTTTTTCCCTGTTTGGTATATGCTTGAGGATTTTGCCGCCGATATGGAAAGAAGAGGCATTGATTTTGATATTATCAAAAAAAGCGTTGCTCCTGTTTGCGGATGTATAAAAAGAAACAAGGACTTAGTAGGGGAAATGGGGACGAGTGCCTTCTTTTTCTGGATATATAAATACGCCAAAGGTGAGCTTTTCAGAATAAATGAATTTGAATATGAAAGATATAAGCACGAAGGAAAAGACATTGTAAATATCCACATTCCTGCCGGAACAAAGCTTAGTGTTTATGAAAACTTGAAAAGCTTTAAAGGAGCGCTTGATTTCTTTGATAAATATTATCCTGAATTAAAAATGACAGGAGTAATATGTGAATCATGGCTTTTAAGTGATAAGATTGAAGAGGTTATGGGTAAAGCCACAAATATCTCGCGTTTCGGCGATATGTTTGATAGATTCAGCATCGGAGATGAAAGAGGCGACGCAGTTTTCCGCTTTGTTTACGATTTTGCCGCACCATACCCGCCTGTGGAAGATTTACCTGAAAACACCACTCTCCAAAGAAAGCTCAAGACATATATGCTTTCAGGGAAAAGAGTGTATGCTTTGGGAGGAACAATTTCAAGAGAAGAAATCAGCAGAAGAATAAAAGAATTTGAGGATTAAATTATGCTTTGGGAAAATCTTAGAGAAGAAGAATTTAATGAGGCAATAGAAAAATCAAATGGTGTTTGTATTCTGCCTGTGGGCTGTCTGGAAAAGCACGGTCAGCATCTGCCCGTAGGAACAGATGTTATCCACATAACAGAGATTGCAAAAATGGCAGCCGAAAGTGAATATGCAGTTGTTTTTCCATCGATATATTTCGGAGAAAAAACAGGAGCAGGGAATTTTAAGGGAACAGTTATCTTTTCTTCGGAATTAAGACAGCAGCTTCTTAAAGAAACCTGCAAAGAAATCGCAAGAAACGGATTCAAAAAAATTCTCATATACAATGGTCATGGTGGAAATCAGGCTATGATTTCAAATCTTTCAAGAAGCCTTTTATATGAAAACATTGATTTTTGTGTGTTTGACTACAGCATCGGTTCCGACTTTGCCACACCAAAAAAGCTTCTTGCAAAAAACTATTCCTATCTTACAAGCGAAGACCGCAAAGTTTTAAATGACTATACTGCGCAGAAAAAACGCTATGGTCACGCCTGCTTTATTGAAACAGGATGGGTATATGGAGTAAGACCGGAAAGCGTGAGGCTTGATAAAATAAATCAGGAAAGCGGTCAATCGAAGCACAGATTTGACGAATTTTCAAGTCTTAAAATAAACACTCCCCTTGCCTGGATGGCAGACTATCCGAATTCATATGCAGGAGATAGCTTTGAGGGAATGAATGAAAGAATTGCAAGAGCAATGGTTGAATACTCGACAGAGAGTCTTTGCAATGTTATTAAATTTTTAAAGGAAGAAGATGTTTCTAAAGAATACTTAAAAGAGTGGAAAACAACGTGTTTTGAAGGAAAGGATTTTTAAAATGAAAACCTTTTTATTTCAGGGAGATTCTATAACAGCAATGGGAAGAAGCGAAAAATCCGACGATGCTTTAGGCTGGGGATATGTTAATTTTTTTGCGGCATCAATTGCATGCAGATACCCAAATGAATATAAATTTATAAATCGCGGAATTTATGGCAACAGGACTATTGATGTTTACTCCAGAATAAAAAAAGATATTATAAACTTAAAGCCCGACTATTTATCTCTTCTTGTTGGTATTAATGATATGCTTCACGAATATACAAGACAAGATGGCTTAGATGCAAAAAAATATGAAACCATCTATTCAATGATGATCGAAGAAATCAAAGAAGCACTTCCCGAAATTAAAATTATTCTTTTAGAGCCCTTTGTTCTTAAGGCGCCAAGATGTGAATGGGGATGCGGAACAGAGGATTTCTGGGATAAATTGCAATATGAAATTATTGAAAGATGCGAAATCGTTAATAAAATAGCAAAAAAATATGAACTTCCATTTGTTCCTTTAAGAGAAACATTCAATGAATTAGGAGTCAAAAACGGTTCTCTTGCGTGGACATTTGACGGAATACACCCTACTCCTGCCGGACACAAAATAATAGGTGAAAAGCTGGAAAGAGAATTTTTGAAAATTATAGAATAAGGGAGATACCTACTATGCTATGGGAAAATTTAAGAGAAGAAGAATTTAAAGAAGCAATTGAAAAATCAAAAGGTGTGTGCATTGTTCCGATTGGCAGCCTTGAAAAACACGGTCAGCATCTTCCGGTTGGTATGGATTCTATTGCCGCTGCCAAATGGTGCGAACTTGCAGCCGAAAAAGAATATGCAGTTGTTTTCCCAACTATTTACTGCGGTGATATGATAGGTGCAAGATTTGCCGGCGAAGTAGGCTATTCACCCGAACTTTTAATGATGCTTTTAAAAGAAACCTGCAAAGAAATTGCAAGAAACGGTTTTGACAAAATCGTGTTTGTATCGGGTCACGGCGGAAACAAGCCACTTATATCTTTTTTTCAAAGAGCCTTTGCTTATGAAAAGGTAAACTTTGCTGTTTTTGACTGTTCTATGAGCTGCGACTATGCCGCACCAAAGGTGCTTCTTGAAAAGAATTATGATTACCTCACAGACGAAGACAAAGCAATACTAAAGGATTTTGTTGATAATAATAAAGACTACGGACATGCCTGCTTTATTGAAACAGGATGGATGTATGCAATACGCCCCGAAACTGTGAGACTTGATAAATTATATCAGGAAGATGCTGCATCTACCAAACGATATGACAGTTTCCTGGAAAATAATATTATTGCATCACACTGGTGGAGCGGCAACTGGCCTAATTCTTATCAGTGCGACATTCACGACGGAATGAATGAAAGAATTGCAAAGGCTATGCTTCAGGCGGCTGTTGAAAAGCTTGCCTCTCAGATTAAATTTGTTAAAGAAGAAGAGGAAACAAGGAAAGATATTAAAAAAAGAATGGAAAATTTCTGATTTTAAGATTATAAAAGGGTATGTAAAACCGATGTTTTACATACCCTTTTTATGATGAGTAAGCTTTTTAATCCAATAATCTTTATATATAATAATTTCTATTCCGCCACACATAACAAGCGCCCAGAATATATCAACCACAGAATGCTGCTTTATAAATGCTGTCGATAAGCAAACCAAAATGGCAAAAATTGTTGATGCAGTTTTCCAAAGCCAGGATATACCATTTTCTTTAAGCCACACAGAAGCAATAGCCACAGAGTAGCCCACATGAAGCGACGGACACACATTGGTGCTTGTGTCTAATTTATACAATATGCCAACAATAAATGTGAAGAAATTATTTCTTTCAAATTCATCAGACCTCAAATCCTGACGGTTGGGATAAAGAATATATACCGTCATTGCTATCACCTGTGTAAAAATTATAAAGGTGGAAAGCTTTTTAAAGCTGTCTATATTATACAAAGCAAAATACAATAGTGAAATTGCCACATAAGCATACCACAAAACATATGGTACAACAAAATATTCACAGAATGGAATAACATCATCAAGCTTACTATGAATAACATGACAGCTATCATATGATATAAGATTCTCTGTGAGTAAATACAGAGCAAAATATCCTATCCAGCCGATTAAAAGCTTAAGGTGTGAAAATTCGGGTGAATTTATTTTTGAAAGGCGGAATTTTCTATAGTCAACAACAGGCTTTTTCATTTTTCTTCTCCTTATTTGACGGATATTCTTTTTTAGGAATGTTACGATATGGCACAACAGTATGTTCAGGAAGATTCACTGCAATATCTGTTATTTCATCCATAAGATATTTACAAATTCTTTTTCTTTCATATGATACCTCATTTACAGCGGTATAGCGGATGGGCTTCCCTATATGCATCTGCTTTAAAGCCGGGGCTATATACATCGGAACAAAACATATTTCTTTTCCGCATTTCTTATGATAGAGCTTTGCAATATCAATAAAGCCTTCCTGAAAATCATACACAATATGATTATACTTTTTATCCTGTTCAGGAAATATGACTATGTCAGAGCCCTCACTAAGTTTTTTTACAGTTTCTTTGAAGGTATGCATAATTCTTTTGTCTTTATAAACTCCGATTGTCTGGGCATTATTAAACACACACACAGAAAGCGGAGCTATGATATATGAAAGAATTTTATAAAAAGGCTGAATTCTCTTCGGTTTTTGTGACCAGAAATCCATGAATGCATAAGAAGGAACCTCTTTAAAATGCATCATTTCTCCAGCACACCATGTATATCTTTTTCTTGGAAAATAAATTTCCGCACAAATAGGACCGTTCATCTGGGTGTGGTTAGCAATAATGATACACTCCTCACAAGGAAGGTTTTCTGCCCCGAAAACTTCAGTTTTGGGATAGAAAAACTTTACAAGAAAAAGAACTATTCTATATATAAATGCTGATATTTTCTTTAACATACGACTTCACCTTCAAAAAGGATTATACCTTAAATCAAAAAATAAGTCAATTAATATAAGCCAGGTGTCGTGAGAAAGATATGCAGTATCCAATGTTTTGTGTATCCAGTTGAAACCAACAATTTGTGCTTCGTGTGTTTCACACACTCGCACTCATTGGGTTTCTGCCAATTCTGCGCATTCCCTCCTACTGCCACCAACAACGGTCGTGCTCGAAATCCCCTGGGTTACACTGTAACTATACCCTCACAAATGGCGCAAGCCTGCGGGTTTAAGCGAGGTTCAAACTTTGTTTTTACACCCTTATCTAGCGGTTTTTCTAGCCATTTCTAACATTTTTCTAACAAAATTTTATAATTTGCTTGTTTTTTGCTCTATCAAAACGGAGCGAATTAACATATCTGGAGATGTACCCAAGTGGTTGAAGGGTCTGCACTCGAAATGCAGTAGGTCGGCTCAAACCGGCGCCAGAGTTCAAATCTCTGCATCTCCGCCAAAAAGCGTGATGATTTTAATGTCATCACGCTTTTTCTGTTATATACGCCTATCCAACAAGGCATCAATATACCCCAAAACTTTATTCCTATTTCCTTCATTCAAAAGCTTTATTTTTTCTAATATCATAAGATCTCCTCTGTCCATTCCTTTGTTGTTCGTATTAATTATAACTTCTATCGACACATGCAATGCTTCAGAAAGTTTAATCAGTGTTTCAATTTTGGGAGTATTTAACCCAAGTTCAATCCGCGATATTTGCTGTTGGGAAAGTTCTGTTCTATCCGCAAGTTTTTCTTGAGATATGTTATGTAGTTTGCGTAATGTTTTTATTGTTTCCCCTAAACCCTGTTTGTTGTAATTCATTGATTTCTGCTCCTTAAAATAATTCTATTATACCGTACAGAAATTAATACAGTCAATAAATCCTGTTTTTGCTTAAAATAACAAAATAACTCAATTCCTTTTTCATGCGTCACACGCCCTTTAACAGCCGTCTTATTTGCGAATTAATGTCTTGGGCGGTGTAACTACCCTACCCTAGAAAGTTTGGTCTTACAACCCCTTTAACAGCCTTTGTAACTCGGCCTCAAAATCGATTTTAAATGCCATCAAGTACATTCACAATTTTTATGCCTTTTCTCTTTGCATAATCGACCGTATTCTTCGTTCCACTCTTTTGACCATTGAATACTGCAATCACAAGATTTGACCTGTCAACCAACCATTCATTTCGTACCTGATAGCAACTGGTAAAATAATGATTATTAATTTCTTTTACAAGGTCAGCCTTTTTAATTATCTTATTAAACCTCATCTTTTCTGTCATACTCCGCCTGCTCTCAAAATTCGGATGTGGCAAAGCACATATCAGGTGCAAGTCTTTGTTCGTCTTCTTTCTCTCCAACACAATCTCCGCTGCCCATATATCCGTTCCCATTGCCATACCTGTTATAAAGGTTACATATCCATCTGCAATAGCATCATCTATTGCTTTTTCAAGTAATGGCTTAATTTCTTTTTCTCCAAACTCCATTTTGTCAGGACGATGCCCTGTAAAACAACATCTGTGTAATCTTAATTCTTCTTGATTCATAGTTTTTCTCCATTAGCACACATAATCAACATTATGTGTGTAACTTTGAGCCTAAAAACAAAAAAAATCGCCCTGAATGGCGACATCGGTTACCACGATTTTCAAAGAGTTCCAGACCAATGAACTTCAAAATCTTCATTGGTCAATTTGGTATGTCCAAATTTTCTGATTTTCTTCTAAAACTCCTTGAAACATTGACCTTTATGTACTTTCGTGGTATAATTTACTCAAA
>JAZRGM010000026.1:0-24488 GCA_045644205.1 Clostridia bacterium
ATAGTTAATGTGAACCGCACAAAATGTGCAATTTGTCAAGTACTTTTTAAAAATTATTTTTAAATATTACAAAACAAAAAGAACCAAGCTTATTTCTAAACTTGATTCTTTTTGCTTTATCTTAACTTAATGACATTGCCCATTCGGGTGGTTTATTTTTTATGTTTGCTTCAGAGAGAATTGAACTCCGAAAGGCAGCTCGCATAGCGTCACGGAAGGCTTATTTGTAAATAAAGTTATTAACAATCCCTCACCGCCTCCGGCGAAGCTCCCTTTACACAAGGGAGCCTTTCAAAACAGCTCGGTAAACAATTATTTATTTCACATATACCCTCTCAACATTATATTTATCCACCGTGATATATTTTTCAAGATCAAATTCACTCTTAATCTTTTCAAATTCATCCGCACCCATAACAAATATGGCTGTGGAAAGCATATCTGCTTCAAATGAATTTTCTGAAATAACAGTTACGCTTATAAGTCCGCTATCGGAAGGGTAGCCTGTTTTGGCATCTAATATATGATGATAAACCCTGCCATCTTTTTCAAAATATCTTTCATAGGAGCCGCTGGTAACTGCGGTTTTATCTGAAAGCTCTTCTATGGAAAAATATTCTCCTCTTTTGCCGCCGGGACTCTGGAGACCTATTCTCCATTCTTTTCCCTGTTCATTTTTGCCAAGGGCATATATATTGCCGCCAAGGTCGATAAGAGCATTTTTTATTCCGAAAGATTTTAAAATTTCAGCTATTTTATCAGCACAATATCCCTTTGCCGCACCGCCAAGGTCTATCTGCACTCCTTCTTTTTTAAAGGAAACAAAATTACCATTAAGGCTTATATTTTCATAGCCAACAAGGGAAAGAGTGTTTTTTATCTGCTCATCTGATGGAACCTTTGGGTTTTCCGCCTTTATGTTCCAGAGGTCGGATAAAGGCTTAACACTTATGTCAAATGCGCCTTTTGTTTTTTTGCAAAATAAAAGGGCTTTTTTTAAAACCTCTGCAGTCTCAGGCGATACCTCAACAGGGTTTTCAAAGGCATATTTATTTACCTTTGAAATTTCGCTTTCTTCAATATGACAGCTAAGAAGCTTTTCTATTCTTTTTACCTCGTCAAAAGATGCCTTTACTGCTTCATCTGCCTTGTCACCATAGGCTGTTATTGAAATGACTGTGTTCATTGCAAGCTCTGTGGAGCTGACCTTTTTTTCGCTGCAGGAGGACAAATTCAAACAAACAATCAAAACAAAAAAAATCAAAATGTGCTTTTTTAAAAGGTTTTTAATTTTCAACTAAATTCACCTCGATGAATAATTATGGATAACACACAAAAACCCCGGCATATATGATATATAGCCGAGGTTTGTGATAAATCTAATTATTCCTGAACAGGAGCACCAACGGGGCATGCACCGGCACAAGCACCGCAATCGAGACATGTGTCTGCGTCGATAACATACTTGCCATCGCCTTCGGAAATAGCTGATACGGGGCACTCTGCTTCGCAAGCACCACAGCTGATGCAATCATCATTAATTACATATGCCATTGGTAGATACACCTCCTTGAAATATGCAGCGGACACTTGCCGCTACTCTATACGGGTTACATTATAACAGTTAATCCGAAAAAAAGCAAGCTTTTTTTGCTTTATATAAGATTATGCTGCTTTTTTCGTCATACCATATGCTGTCAGATAAAATTATGCCGATCGGCTTAAGATTATGACTGTTTTTTAATCTTTTTCAAGCTTTCTGAGTTCTGCCATATCAACCTTTTCATCGTTTTTGACAAAAGCCTTTTTAATTACCTTAACATCTTCCGCCTTATAATCCTTAAGACGCTTTTCGTCGCCATTTTCAACAGCAACCGTAAGGATGCCCTTCAAAACAGAAACTGCAGTTATTGCGCCTTTTCCGTCGGCTGTTTCAACAATAGAGCCAACAGGTGGAATGGTTTTTATTATATCCTCGTAGGCCGCCTGCTCGTTTTTAAGACAACACATAAGTCTGCCGCAGGTTCCTGAAATTTTTGTGGGGTTAAGGGAAAGATTTTGTTCCTTTGCCATTTTTATTGACACAGGGTCAAAATCGCTTAAAAAGAGACTGCAGCAAAGCTGACGACCGCAAATTCCCAATCCGCCCATCATTTTTGCTTCATCACGAACACCAATCTGACGAAGCTCTATTCTTGTTTTGAAAACTCCAGCCAGGTCTCTCACGAGTTCTCTGAAATCTATTCTGCCATCGGCAGAGAAATAGAAGAGAACCTTATTGTGGTCAAAGGTGTATTCAACATCAATGAGCTTCATTTCAAGATTATGCTTACGGATTTTTTCCTGACAAAGCTTCATTGCTTCTTTTTCTTTTTCTTTATTGATTTCTATCTGTTTATCATCATCGGGGGTGGCAATGCGGAGAATTTTTTTGAGTGGGGGAACAATTTCGTCATCTGTCACCTTTTTTAAAGGGATAACAACTGTTCCATATTCTATTCCTCTTGATGTTTCCACAATTACATGGTCGCCCTGCTTAAGCTTTAAATTTCCGGGCGAAAAATAATATATTTTGCCAACCTTTTTAAACCGTATTCCGGCTACTTCTATCATTGTTTCCTCCTTCGCACAAACGCATCAGCACATGTGCTTTAGCTGTATCAGAAGGGTTTGGGAAGCCATTTTAAAATTGCCATATTTCCCCATCATCCTTGGAGCATCATTTGCAAGTTTTAACATTTCATAGCTTTTTTTCATTGTGGTTTTATCTGATACAGTCTGAATTTCTTTTAGTTTGTCTGTGTTTGCCATAAGCTGGGGCAGCATAGCTTTGCAAAGCATAACATCACGGAGAAACAAAATTAAAATCTCTGTGAGCTTGTTTCTCTGCTGGGCATTTTCATTCCAGAAATCTATGGCATCATACAGCGAAGCTTCACCTAAGGTGAGCATATCAACAAAGGTTTTTATAACACCGTCTCTTAAAGAGGCGAATTCTTCATCTGTTGAAAGGGATTTTAATGCTCCGATGCTTCCCATTGAATAGGAATACATATACTCTCTGTCTTTATCAAGGGGCATAGCTTTTCTTAAATCCTCTTCGCTCCATTTTTCAAGCTCCAAAATATGAGACCTGGAAATGATGGTTGGAAGAATTGTGCCCAAATTATCGCAGATAAATATGAAAACTGCATAGGAAGGAGGCTCCTCGATAATCTTCAAAATCGCATTCTGACCGGGAGCATCCATAAGATGAGCATTTTCAATTATAAAAAGACGGTATCTGCTCTTTGCAGGCTTTGTATAGACCTCTTTTTTCATTGCTCTCAGCTTATCCACCGCAATAACCTTTTTGTCCTCATTTGAAATGATGGTGCAATCGGGATGAGCGCCTTCAATGGTACTCAGACACCCATTGCATTTGCCGCAGGCAGTTCCCTCCTCACACATAAGATACCGGGCAATCTGCCTGCAGACTGTTTTCTTCCCCACGCCTTCTTCACCTTTTATAATGTAGCACTGGCGGAGGGTATCTTCTTTAACAGAATTTTCAAAATGTGAAATAAGCTTTTCCTGAGAAGCTGACAACATAGCTATACCTTATTATACCTTTTCAAAGCGGTCAACATCGAGAACAAATATTGTTGCTCCGCCAATCTGAACTTCTATTGGATATGGTGTGAAAGAAGCAGATGCACTCATAGGCATCGGTGATGCTGTAATCTGAGTTCTTCTCTGGCTCTTTGCACGGATAATATCTATAACTTCCTGAACCTTTTCATCTTCTGTACCGATAATCATGGTTATGTTGCCGGCTTTTAAAAAGCCGCCTGTGGTGGCAAGCTTGGTTACGCTGAAGCCATTTTTACTGAGTTCGCTTATAACTTTGTTACCATCTTCATCATTAACAATTGCAAGGATTAATTTCATAATATCACGCTCCTTATATTTTTCTGATTATATTATATAATGAAATAAGCATAAAAGCAAGAAAAATTTACAATATGCGGTTGTTATTCAACCGCAACTAAGTTTGCCTTTCGGCAAGTGCTCAAAACTTCACTTAAAATACCTGAATTTGCGAATTTATGGTATTAAAGTTTGCGTCGCAGCAAGGAAGCTGTGCATTTTTCGGTGCATGGGCTTTGTCTATGCACCTTTTTTATTGCATTGCTCAAATATGCTCCCTTTGCTGCGACACAACTACATACACAAAAAGCCTCTGTCATTAGACCAGAGGCTTTTTGTATTTTATATTTCTTATCTTAATTTATTATTCCTGTGCATCAGCTTTAATCTTTTCCACAAGATGTGCGGGAACCTCTTCATAATGATCCATTTTGAAAGAGAATGTGCCTCTGCCATTTGTGAGAGCTCTTAAATCTGTGGCATATTTAACCATTTCGCTGCAGGGGATAAGAGCTTCGATTTCTGTGTGGTTTTCGCTGATGGGGTTCATGCCTAAGATTCTGCCGCGGCGTTTGTTGATATCACCTGCAACATCACCGGTTGCTGTGTTTCTAACTCTTGTTTTAAGAAGGCCGATGGGTTCTAAAAGAACAGGGTTTGCCTGGGTAAGACCTGTTTTATAGCAGATGGAAGCGGCAGTTTTAAACGCCATTTCACTTGAATCAACAGGATGATAGGAGCCATCAAGAAGAGTTGCTTTAAGGTTTACAACAGGGTATCCTGCCACAACACCCTTCTGCATGCTTTCTCTTAAGCCCTTTTCAACTGCAGGGAAATAGTTTTTGGGAACAGAGCCGCCAAACACCTTTTCTTCAAAGATTAAATCGTCGCTTTCGCATGGTTCAAATTCAATCCATACATGGCCATACTGACCATGACCGCCGGACTGTTTTTTATGTTTTCCTTCAACCTTAACTTTTTTCTTTATTGCTTCGCGATATGCTATTTTGGGTTCTTTCAAAGTTACATCAACGCCAAATTTTGACAAAAGCTTGGAGCAGATAATGTTGAGGTGCTGCTCTCCAACACCGGAAATAATAGTTTCACGGGTTTCTTTGTTGTTTTCTAAGCGGAAGGTCTTGTCTTCACTCATAAGCTTAGCCAGACCGGAGCTGATTTTTTCTTCGTCGCCCTTTGCTTTTGGAACAATGGCAAGAGAAATAACAGGCTCCGGGAAGGGGATTTCAGCAAGCTTATAGCTTACCTTGGGGTCGCAGAGAGTATCGGAGGTTTCGGCATAGGCAAGCTTTGCCACAACACCGATGTCGCCTGCTTCTAATGCTGCCACATCAATCTGCTTTTTGCCTCTTAAGGTAAATATTTTACCGAATTTTTCATTTTCGTCTTTATTTACATTATATAAAGTCATATCGGGGGTAACCTTACCGGACACAACTTTGAAATAGGTCATTTTTCCAACAAAGTTATCAACAACTGTCTTAAACGCTTTTATGCACACAGGAGCTGAGCTGTCGCAGGTGATTTCAATTTCTTCGCCTTTTTTGGTATCCTCGGCTAAAACTTTCTCGCCTTCATCAGGTGAGCAGCAATAGTTTGAAATAACATTTAAAACATGGGTTATGCCGATTCTAAGCTCTGCACTACCGCAGATAACAGGGGTAACTGTGCCATTTTTAATACCGACTTTTAATGCGGACTTGATTTCTTCTTCTGTGAAGGGTTCGCCTGCAAAGAATTTTTCCATCAGTTCGTCGCTGACCTCAGCTATAGCTTCGTCGAGAATTTCACGGCTTCTTGTGGCGATGTCGATATGAGATGCAGGAATTTCTTCGTATGTAGCTTCGGGACCTGTAAACATTTTTGCACGCATTTTAATAACATCTACAAAGCCTATTAACTTTTCGTCAACCTTAATAGGGAAGGTAAAGGGAGCAATTGATTTACCGAAGGTATCGTTGAGCTGCTCTATAACCTTATTGTAGTCTGATTTGGGGTCGTCAAGTTTATTAACAAACACAAGCTTTGCAAGGCTATGTTCCTCGGCAAGTCTCCATGCTTTTTCTGTTCCGGCAGAAACGCCCGACTTACCGCTGACTGTGATGATGGCATTTTCGCAAACATCGGCAGCTTCAATCTGTTCACCAACAAAATCAAAAAATCCCGGGGTATCTAAAAGATTTATTTTTTTGCCGTCCCAGTCAAAACTTATAAGTGATGTATTAACCGAAATCTTTCTTTTTATTTCTTCGGCATCAAAGTCTGATACTGTGTTGCCGTCTTCAATTTTTCCAAGTCGGTCAATAAGCTTTGCATTGTAGAGCATTGCTTCCACAAGCGAAGTTTTTCCCGCGTTTCCGTGTGACATAAGGCACACATTTCTGATGTCTTTTGTTTGAGCCATAATTAATCCATCCTCCTTTAGTTTTATAAGGAATCCTGTCATTTCCACGAAGAGACCTTATATGGGAGCACCGTTTTGGTGCAATTCGACTTTTAAAAATTACAGAAAAACTCTGTTACATAAGTATTTCGTGAAAGTTTCACATTTTCCTTCTTTATTTTTATGTTTTTTCTAACAAAAATACACAAAAAAATTCGTGCAATTTTACTAAAAACTTTACATCGTGGAAAGATAGAAAAAATATTTCAAATTATGCAAGCACTAACATTATTTTTATTTAATTAGTGCCTTTTGCGCTGCGGAGCATTTTTACATCTTTCAAACTTCTTTCATTGAAAGAGATATCCTACCCTTCTTGGTATCAACATCAATAACCTTAACCTTAACAATATCTCCAACAGAGAGAACATCTGTGGGATGCTTTATAAATCTATTTGAAATCTGAGAAATATGCACAAGTCCGTCCTGATGAACGCCAATGTCAACAAATGCACCAAAATCGATTACATTTCTCACAGTTCCCGTCATTATCATTCCAGGTTTTAAATCTTCCATACTCATAACATCTTCCATAAGGATGGGTGTGGGCATTTCATCACGGGGGTCTCTGCCGGGTTTTAAGAGAGAATCGGCAATATCATTAATTGTTATTTTTCCAATGTCATATTTAGCGCAGAAAGCATCAATGTCCATATTTTTCATACGAAGCTTTAAGTCGGAAATGTTTCCCGAAGAAACATCCTGGGAGGTATAGCCCATATCCGTTAAAAGAGCTGATGCCGCATCGTAGCTTTCAGGATGAACAGAGGTCTGGTCCAAAACATTTTCCGCACCGGGAATTCTTAAAAAGCCTGCACACTGAGTATAGGCTTTGGGGCCAAGCTTTGCAACCTTTAAAAGCTCTTTTCTTGATGAAAATTTTCCATTTTCCTCGCGGTATTTAACGATATTTTTTGCAATTGGTGCCGATATTCCTGCCACATAGGATAAAAGGGGTGCGGAGGCTGTGTTTAAGTCAACGCCGACGCTATTAACGCAGTTTTCAACCACACCGCCAAGAGCTTCGGAGAGTCTTTTCTGGTTCATATCGTGCTGATACTGACCAACCCCGATTGACTTTGGATCAATTTTTACAAGCTCTGCCAGAGGGTCCTGAATTCTTCTTGCAATTGATGCGGCGCTTCTTTGCTCAACTGTGAAATCGGGAAATTCCTCTGCAGCAAGCTTTGATGCAGAGTAAACAGAGGCTCCGGCTTCATTTACCATCATATAATAAACCTTGGTGTCCAGTTCTTTGAGAATTCCTGCAATAAATTTTTCTGATTCCTTGGAGGCTGTGCCATTGCCGATAGCGATTAGCTCTACCTTGTGTTTTAAGATAAGACTCTTTATAAGCTTTGCACTTTTTTCCTTATCATGATGCTCCAGGGTGCAGAAAACAACCCCTGTGTCGCAAACCTTTCCTGTTTCATCAACAACTGCAAGCTTACATCCGGTTCTGTAGCCGGGGTCCAGACCAAGAACGGTTTTACCTCTCATTGGGGGCTGCATTAAAAGCTGATAGAGATTTTTGGAAAAAAGTCCGATTGCCTGCTCACCTGCGTTTTCAGTCAGGCTGTTTCTTATTTCTCTTTCGATTGAGGGCTTTATAAGACGCTTGTAGCTGTCTTCAACAGCAGCTTTTACGATTTCAGAAAAGATAGAATCTCTCACAATTTCTCCATAGAGGTAGGAAAGAATCTTTTCTTCATCTATTTCAACTGCAACGGATAACATCTTTTCGTTTTCGCCTCTGTTTATGGCAAGGACTCTGTGGGACGCAATTTTGGAAACGCTTTCGCCGAAATCATAATACATTGCATACACGCTGTCTTCTTCTGTGGCAGCTTTTGATTTTAATATGCCCATTTTAAAGGTCAGCGCTCTTATTTCCTTGCGATAGTCGGCATCATCGGAAACCATTTCGGCAATAATGTCCATTGCTCCTTCGATTGCCTCGTCTTCATTTGCAACACCCAGCTCTTCGTTTATATATTCCCTTGCAAAATCATAGGGGTTTCCCGATTTTTCCTGCTGCATATAGATAAGCATAGAAAGTGGCTCAAGACCTTTTTCCTTGGCTATGGTTGCTTTGGTTCTTCTTTTTGGTCTGTAGGGACGATAGATGTCTTCCAGCTCCTGCAAAATCTCGGCTTTCTCAATTTCCGCCATCAATTCGTCGGTCATTTTGCCCTGTTCCTCAATAAGGTGGATAATTTCCTCTCTTCTTTCATCAAGAGAGCGCAGATAGCAAAGACGGTCATAAAATTTTCTTAAAATTTCGTCATCCAGAGAGCCTGTCACTTCTTTTCTGTAACGGGCAATAAAGGGGATGGTGTTGCCTTCGTCGATAAGCTTTATTGTGTTTTCCACCTGGCGGGAAGTTATTTCCAGCTCTTTTGATAGTACATTAATAATATCCATTTTATCCTCCGAACATATAAATATTAAATGAATAATGAAATCGCTTCGCTGATAAATTATTCTTTTTTCAATATTCTTTATTCATTATTAATTAGTTTTTTAATTTCTTCATCCGTCATAAGCCTCATTTTTCCTTCTTCAAGGCTTTCGTCTAGCTCCAGGCTTCCCATTTTTACTCTTTTAAGATAAATAACCTTGTTGTCTGTCGCTTCATACATTCTCTTTACCTGATGATATTTTCCCTCATATATGGTAAGAAGAGCTTCACATTCGCCCTTTATCTCTACCTTTGCAGAAATGGTTGTAAAATCTCCAAGGTCAACTCCACTTTCAAAAAGCTCCTTTCCTTCATCGGATAGTGGCTTTTCACTTCTTACAAAATATGTTTTTGGAACATGGGATTTGGGAATCAGAAGCTTATGGGCAGTTTCGCCATCATTTGTCAGGACAAGAAGCCCCACAGTATCCATATCAAGCCTGCCAACAGGAAAAAGCTCAAGATGGGAAATTTCTTCGGGAACAAGGTCGGTTACCACCGGGAATTTTTTATCGAAGGTGGCGCTTATATAGCCTGCAGGTTTATTGAGCATAAGGTAGGTATATTTTGAATAAACCACCCTCTCGCCCGAAAGAGTTACAACTGCGGTTTCTTCATCAATGTGGGTTCCTATATCTGTTACCACCTCACCGTTTAACCTCACAAGACCTTTTTTGAAAAAGACCTTAAGCTCCTTCCGGCTGTAGTGGGTGCTGTTTCCTATATATTTATCTATTCTCATATTGTGTATCCTTTCATAATTTCTTTATACATATAAAGAGAACCGAAAGCAAACACTATGTCGGCTTTTTTCTGAGCCGCCTTTACTGCTTCGTAAATGTCGGAAAAGCTTTCTGCCTTAAAGCCTTTATTCTGAGCTTTCTCTTTTAGTTTTTCTGCCTTTTCGCTTCGTGGATTTGAAAAGACGGTGGCTGTGTGTATTTCAAAGTTCTGATTTTCAAGATTTTTAAGCTCGTTAAGGCATCCGTCAATGTCTTTATCTGCCATAAAGCCTATGGCAAAAGCTATTTTGCCGGAGAGTTTTGCCGCGTTTATGCTTTTAACAAGCTCTCTTACCCCTGCCGGGTTGTGGGCTCCGTCAAAATAGGTTTTGTCCGATATTTTTTCAAGTCTTGCCGGATTCACAGCAGACGAAAGAGCTTTGAGTATGCTTTTTTTGTCAATACCCATATTCCTCATAACCATAAAAGCAAGAGATGCGTTCTGAGCCTGATGAACTCCTGCAAGAGAAAGCCTTTCCATTCCATTTCCTGTATTTACCACTGCATTTAAAAAATCCATCTCACAGATTTCAAAAGGTCTCACAAAAGTGAGTTCACACTCTTTTTTTCTGCATTCTTCAATTATAACTTCCTCAGCTGACATCTCCTGAACAGCAGAATAAACGATTTTTCCTTTTCTTAATATTCCGCATTTGTTTCTTGTGATTTCTTCTATGCTTTCTCCAAGATACTCCCTGTGGTCAAGAGCTATGTTTGTTAAAACCTCAATATCAGATGAAATAATCGCATTTGTGGCATCGCCCATTCCGCCCATTCCACATTCAAGAATAACTCTTTTGCATCTATTTTTTTTAAAATGGATTAGGGATGCAACAAATAAAATCTCAAAAGCAGATGGAGCCTTACCCATTTCTGATTTAACCTCATCACACAAAGGCTCAAGAGCTTTTATAATGTTTTCAAGAGCCCTTTTGCCTATTGGAACTTTATTTACACTTATTGTATCTTCCACACTAAACAGTTCAGGCGAAGAAAACCTTCCGCATTTTATTCCGGCATCTGTTAAGCCTTCTTCAATAAAAGCGCAAACAGAGCCCTTGCCATTTGTTCCGGCAATATGGATAATGCTCATATCTTTATCGGGGCTTCCTGCCTTTTCTAAAAGAAGGCGCACTCTGTCCAGCTCAAGGCAAAATTTTTCGTTTTTCTGGCTGTAGCTTACAATACTCATTTTCCACACCTGACTTGTTACATAGCTTATTTTTTCATTATGTATTATACAACATTATTTTAATGGTGTAAACAAAAATTTCGATGTGAGATTTAAAAGAACAGTAAACACATCTTTAACAGGCAGGTTTTCTTTTCCGGAAGAAGCGGAAGATGAAGGATTATTTTCATCTTTAAATCCGTAGTCAAAAAGAATTTTATGGTCGCGCCAGTCGTCAGGAGCATTTAGGGTGACAGCTATAAGCTCTTTTGAGCCTCTTTTTGCTGACGAAACAAGACATCTGCCGCATTTTTTGGTGTAGCCGGTTTTGATGCCTGTGCAGCCTTCATATTGCCACAAAAGCTTGTTGTGATTTTTTAAATATCTGAATCCCTTTCCGTCATTTGAAATTTTTATTTCCTTTAAGCCCGCTATCCATCTTATAAGGGGATTTTCCATTGCATAGGCAGCTATTTTTGCAAGGTCACGGGCGGTTGTATAATGATTTTCGTCATAAAGTCCGCTTGGATTTTTAAAATTTGTTGAATTGGCGCCTATCTTTATTGCTGTTTTATTCATTATTTCAGAAAATTTCTCAACTGAACCTGCCACCTCCAGAGCAAGAGCTGTGGCGGCATCGTTGCCGGAATTTAAAAGCATTCCGCAAAGTAGCTCTTTTATGGTTATTTTTTCTCCTGCCTTAAGATATATGGAAGAGCCTTCTATCCCTGCGGCATCGCTGTTTACCCTTATGGGAACATTTGAATTGATGTTTTCTATGGTGCAGATAGCTGTCATAATTTTTGTGGTGCTTGCCATGGGCATTTTTTTATCGGCATTTTTTTCATAGATAACCTTACCTGTGGCGCCATCTATTAAAATTGCAGACTGCGCACTCAAAGAAAGAGCCATAGCACCGGTCGACGAAAAAACAAGAACAAAAAAAGAGAGTATAAACAAAAATTTTTTCAAATAAAAAAACCGCCTTTCTCTATAATAAATATGAGAAAGGCAGGGGAATTATAATTATAAGAGAAGAGAGAATAGTGAAGAGTGAATAGAAAATGAAGAAATCCGCTTTAAAAGCGGATTTCAAATATTTTTATTCACTTTTCTCTGTTTTTTCACTGCATTTGGGGCAATACTTTTGTTTGCCTCTTGTCAGCTTTTCAAACATAACCGAGCCGCAATCGGGACATTTTTCGTTTGTGGGTCTGTCCCATGAGGTAAATGAGCAATCGGGGAAGGAGGTACATCCAAAGAAAAGCTTTCCTCTTTTGGTTTTCTTTTCTATTATCTCTCCGCCGCAATCAGGGCATTTAACTCCTATTTCCTTAACAATTGCTTTGGTGTTTCTACATTCAGGAAAGCCCGGACAAGCAAGAAATCTTCCGAATTTGCCCTGCTTATAGACCATAAGCCTTCCGCATTTGTCGCAAACAACATCCGACTCTTCGTCTTTTATTTCTATATTGCCGATTCTTTCTTCGGCTTCCTTTAAAGAAAGCATAAATGGGCTATAAAAATCACCAATAAGCTTATGCCAGTCTTTTGCGCCTTCTTCAACTCTATCCAGCTCTTCTTCCATTCCGGCTGTGAATTCTATATCAACAATATCCTTAAAATGCTCTTTCATCAGAGAATTAACGATAGTTCCAAGCTCTGTGGGAACAAGGTTTTTCTTGTTTCTCACAATATATCCTCTGTTGATGATGGTGGTAATCGTGGGAGAATAGGTGCTGGGTCGGCCTATTCCCAATTCTTCAAGAGCCTTAACAAGTGATGCTTCGGTGTAGCGAAGGGGTGGCTGAGTGAAATGCTGGTTTCCTTCTACCAAGGATGCTTCAAGCTCCTCGCCCTTTATAAGCTCAGGAAGCTTTGAAGCTTTTTCTTCGTCGGCATCCTTGCTTTCTGTGTAGATAAGGGTGAATCCGTCAAACACAACAGTTGTGCCGCTTGTTTTAAACTGATAGCTTCCTGCATTTATTGTTACAGACACCACATCCAGCTGAGCATCCTTCATCTGACAAGCTATAAATCTTTCCCAGATAAGCTTATAGATTTTATACTGGTCGGCTGTGAGAGAAGATTTTATGCTGTCGGGGCTAAGTTCTGTGTAGGATGGTCTTATAGCTTCGTGGGCATCCTGAGCATTTTTCTTGGTTTTATAAACCTTGGGACTCTTAGGAAGATATATTTCACCATAGTTATTTGCAATATAGCTTCTGGCTTCGCTTACTGCATCATCTGAAAGGCGGAGGGAGTCGGTTCTCATATAGGTTATAAGACCAATCTGACCTTTACCCTTAATATTTACTCCTTCATAGAGCTGCTGAGCTGTCTGCATTGTTCTTGCTGTGGTAAAGCCAAGCTTTCTGCCGGCTTCCTGCTGAAGGGAGCTTGTTATAAACGGGGGCAGAGTGGCTTTTTTCTTTGTGGTGTTTTTAACATCTGCCACAATGAATTTTTCGTTTTTAACTGCATCTAAAACTGCATTTGCCTCATCTTCGTTTTTAAGAGAGAGCTTTTTGCCGCTTTTTCCATAGAATTTTGCAGGAATTTTCTTTTTTCCCTTTAAAAGAACTGCATCAATTGACCAGTATTCTTCTTCCTTGAAATTTAAAATTTCTTCCTCTCTGTCGCAGATTAATTTAGTGCAAGCCGACTGCACTCTTCCTGCGCTGAGGCCTTTTTTAACCTTTTTCCATAAAAGCGGGCTTATTTTATAACCAACTATTCTATCCAGAACCCTTCTTGCCTGCTGGGCATCAACCAGCTTTTCGTCAATTTCCCTGGGTTCTTTTATTGCATTTGTAACCGCTTTTTTTGTTATTTCATTAAAGGTTATGCGGCATTTTGAATTTGCATCAATTCCAAGAGCGTTTGCAAGATGCCAGCTGATTGCCTCTCCCTCACGGTCGGGGTCAGTTGCAAGATATACTTTTTTTGCGTTTTTGGCTTCTTTTTTAAGCTCTTTTATGAGGTCGCCTTTTCCTCTTATGGTAATATAGCGTGGTTCAAAGTTGTTTTCTTCATCAATACCAAGCTGGCTTTTGGGAAGGTCGATAACATGGCCCATGCTTGCCATGACTGTATAGCCCTTTCCAAGATATTTTTTAATTGTGCCGGCCTTTGACGGAGACTCAACTATCACTAATTTTTCAGCCATTTTTTCCTCCTATATTTTAAAGAAGATAATATATTCCATTATCGCTTTTTATTTTTCCATTCATTTCAAGAAACAGAAGCATCATATTGAGTTCTTCTAATTTTATTTTTGTTAAAACACTAATATCATCAATAGATAAACCGCCCGAAGAAAGCGAATTTAAAACTCTTTCTTCATCTGTTTTTCCTTCGGGAATGTTAATATCAGCTTTGTTTTCCTCAAGCGGAAGATTAATTATTTCTCCCTCTTTTTTAAAACTACTAACATAAGACAGATTGTCTTTGTATAGTTCTTCATAGTGGCAGGAAATGTCTGCCACCTCAGTCACTAAGTATGCCCCGTCTTTTATAAGCTTATTTGGCATTTCCGACATTGGGGAATCGGCATTTCCGGGCAGGGCAAAAATATCTTTCCCCTGGGAAACTCCATAGGAAACCGTTATTGATGTTCCGCTTTTTTCTCCTGCTTCACTAACAAAAACCCCTCTTGAAACCCCTGCAACAAGGCGGTTTCTTTCGGGAAAATAATAATTCTTCGGCATAGTTCCCAATGGATATTCACTAACCACCATACCATTTTTCAAAATTGCCCTGAAAAGCTCGGCATTTATCCTGGGATAAATAATATCCACTCCGCTTGCAATAAAGGCAACTGTGGGGCAGCCCATATCTATTGCTGCTTTATGTGACACAGCGTCAATCCCCTGAGCCATTCCGCTAACGATAACAAAGCCCTTTTGGCAAAGCTCCCTTGCAATGGAATAAGTCATTCTTCTGCCATAAGGTGTTGGCTTTCTTGTGCCGACAAAAGCTATGCACAAGGCTTTATTTAAGTCGATATAATTTCCTCTGCAATAAAGCACAAGAGGCGGATTTGAAATATCGAGAAGCATTTCGGGATAATCCGGACTTTCTATAGTTAATAATTTTACCCGATTTATGTTTAGTATTCCCATATATTCCTCTACATAGGAAAAATCGGGGCAAATAATTTTCTCTGCTTCTTCTTCACTTAAAATCTTTGAAGATAAAAGAGCTTCCTTTGAAGCTGCAAAAATATTTTCGCTTGATTTAAAATGTTTATATAATGAAGAAAGCCTCGCTTTTGATATTCCTGTTCTGATAGTAAGATACAACCATAACTTTACATTGCCATCATTCAAATTCTTCTCCTCCTATTAGGAAACATTTTATACAGTACAACAAAAATTTGATTTTGTAAAGTCTTTTTTTGAAATTTATATAAAATAGTAGAAAAAATTTTAAAAATGACAATAATACTATGGAAGCAATTTTTTATATGAAAAAAGCTACTTTATTTATAATTACAGATAATAAGTAAAATTTTTTGAAGAAAAAAAAGGAAAAAAGGGGATTATATAGAATAAGTATAATAAGGACAAAATTGAGCATTGTTTTAAAGCATTAAACAATGTTAATAATATAAGTCACCGAAAGGAGGATTTGGATATGTCTAATGGTTTTGTTTGTGCTATGGGTATAGGCACAGTGTTTTTAGGTCTTGTCGCATTGGTTTTCATATGCATAATAATGAGTGCTGTATGTAAATTAATAGGCGGTGCCGCAACCGAACCCAAACTAGCTTCCAAACCGGCTGCACCCGTGGTTTCATCAGGTGCTTCAAACAAAAATGAAATTGCAAACAAGAGCGAAATTATTGCCGCTTGCTGTGCTGCAATTGCTGAAGAGCTCGGTGAAGAAGTTAAGAATATCAGTGTTGTATCATTTAAAAAAGCGTAAAACTTAAAATTTTAAAAAAGTGAGGTAATTTATAATGAAAAACTACAAAGTTAATGTAAACGGTACAGAATATGTTATTGCAATAGAACTTATGAGTGATGAAGAAGCTGCAAAAGCAAAAGCTTCAGCTCCCGCCTCAGCTCCTGCTGCCCAGGCAGCACCCGCTCCCCAGGCATCTGCCGGCGAAGGTGCTGAAATCACAGCTCCTATGCAGGGAACAATTCTCTCTGTTAATGTGGCAAACGGACAGGCTGTTAAATCAGGCGATGTTCTCTTCGTTTTAGAAGCAATGAAAATGGAAAACGAAATCATGGCTCCCGCTGATGGTACTGTTACATCTGTTTGCGTTGCAAACGGTGCATCTGTTACAAGCGGCACACTTCTTTGCACAATTAAATAATTTTTGCTTTCGGAGGAATCTACAATGACTAAAAAAATATTTTCCGTCCTCCTTCTTATGATTATTCTTTGCACAAGCTGTGTGTCGGTTTTTGCGGCAGAATCTTCTCAGAGTGAGGCGATTGTTGACTTTTTAAAGCAGACAGGCTTTTCTATAATAAATATAAAACAAATCGCAATGATTGTTATTGCCTGCGTGCTTTTATATCTTGCTATTGTTAAGCAGTTTGAACCCCTTTTGCTTCTTCCCATTGCATTCGGTATGCTTTTAACAAACCTTGCAGGTGCCGAAATGTTCCACGAAGAGCTCTTTGCAGGCGGTCATGTTCACTGGGATATGTTTGGCGGAAAAGGGGACATTGCTCCCGGTCTTATAGACATTTTATATCTTGGTGTTAAGCTTGGTATCTATCCCTGCTTAATCTTTGTTGGTGTTGGTGCTATGACAGATTTTGGTCCTCTTATTGCCAATCCAAAATCACTTCTTTTAGGTGCAGCAGCTCAGGTTGGTATTTTTGCAACCTATCTTGGTGCTACAGCTCTTGGTTTTAATCCTCAGGAAGCAGGCTCAATCGGCATCATTGGCGGAGCCGACGGCCCGACAGCTATCTTTGTTACCACAAAGCTCGCTCCCCATCTTTTAGGACCTATCGCTGTTGCAGCTTATTCCTATATGGCTCTTGTTCCTGTTATTCAGCCTCCTATCATGAAGCTTTTAACAACTAAAAAAGAACGCCAGATAGAAATGAAGGCTCTGCGTCCTGTTTCTAAAATGGAAAAAATCGTATTCCCCATTGTTGTAACAGTTTTCGTTGCACTCTTGGTTCCCTCAGCAGGCTCTCTTGTTGGATGTCTTATGCTTGGTAACCTTTTAAAGGAATGTGGAGTTTGCGAAAGACTTTCAAAAACAGTTCAGAACGAATTAATGAACATCGTAACAGTTTTCCTCGGTGTTTCCGTTGGTGCAACTGCTACCGCCGACACCTTCCTCTCTGCTCAGACCATTAAAATCATAGTTATGGGCGTTGTGGCATTTGGTGTGGCAACAGCTTGCGGTGTTATCCTTGCTAAGTTTATGAACCTTTTCTTAAAGAACAAGATAAATCCTCTCATTGGTTCAGCTGGTGTTAGTGCTGTTCCTATGGCAGCCAGAGTTTCCCAGAAGGTTGGCCAGAGCGAAAACCCCGGCAACTTCCTTCTTATGCATGCCATGGGTCCCAATGTTGCAGGTGTTATAGGTTCTGCAATTGCAGCAGGGGCACTTATCGCAATGCTCGGATAATTGAAAGTGAGGTAAATTATGTCGAAACTTTTTATTACAGATACAATATTAAGAGATGCTCATCAGTCTCAGGCAGCAACAAGAATGAAAATGGAAGATATGATTCCCGCATTAGAACTCTTAGACGATATCGGCTATTGGTCGGTTGAGTGCTGGGGCGGTGCTACCTTTGACTCCTGCATGAGATTCTTAAACGAAGATCCCTGGGAAAGACTTCGCACAATAAAAAAACATATGCCCAAAACAAAGCTTCAGATGCTCTTCAGAGGTCAGAACATTTTAGGTTATAAACACTATGCCGACGATGTTGTTGAAGCTTTCTGCAAAAAATCCATTGAAAATGGTATTGATGTTGTCAGAGTATTTGACGCATTAAATGACCCAAGAAACTTAGAGAGTGCAATCAAATTTGTTAAGCACTATGGCGGTATGTGTGAAGCTGCAATAAGCTACACAACAAGCCCTGTTCACAACGAAGACTACTTCGTTAAGCTTGCCTGCACTTTAGAAAAAATGGGTGCTGATACAATCTGTATCAAGGATATGGCAAATCTTCTTCTTCCCTACGATGCCTACAGCCTCGTTAAAAAGCTCAAGGAAAATGTTAGTGTTCCGATTCATCTTCATACCCACAACACCTCCGGTACAGGTGATATGACAAACCTTATGGCCGCTCAGGCAGGTGTTGATATTGTGGACTGTGCGCTTTCTCCCCTTGCTAATGGCACAAGTAACCCAGCTACAGAAGCTATGGTTGCAACCCTTAAAGGCACCGAAAGAGACACAGGTCTTGATCTTAATAAGCTCTCTAAAGCCGCAGCTCATTTCCGTGGTATTGCTAATGAACTCAAAGCAAGAGGCGATTTAGATCCAAAGGTTTTAAATGTTGATGCCAATACCCTTTTATATCAGGTTCCCGGTGGTATGCTTTCAAACCTTATTTCTCAGCTTAAGCAAAATAACGCTGAAGATAAATATTATGAGGTTTTGGCAGAGGTTCCAAGAGTAAGAGAAGACTTCGGCTTCCCTCCCCTTGTAACTCCCACAAGCCAGATTGTTGGAACACAGGCAGTATTAAATGTTTTATCCGGTGAAAGATATAAAATGATTACCAAGGAATCAAAAGGTCTTTTAAAGGGTGAATATGGTCAGCTTCCTGCTCCTGTTAATGAAGAGGTAAGAAAGAAAGCTATAGGAAACGATGAAGTTATAACAGTTCGTCCTGCAGATCTTTTAGAACCCGAGCTTCCTAAATATACTGAGGAAACAAAGGATATAGCAAAATGCGAAGAAGATGTGCTGAGCTATGCTCTTTTCCCACAGGTTGCAAAAACTTTCTTTGCAAACCGTGATAAGAAAGCTTCTTCATCTGATGAAATAAGAACAATTTATGTTCAGGATTTATCCTAATCGTCAGGAAATGCAAAAATTGTCCGGAACGCAAATGGAAAAAAATAATATAATAAAAAGCTGATTTATTCTATAAATCATAAAACATCTGAAGGAATCCGTCAAAAACGGATTCCTTTTTATTATATGTTATATGCCATTTGCTATCGCCAAATCTCACCCTCGCAGTACTTTAGTACAGCTTCGGGTAACCCTCCGGTTCGATTTGACGATTCCAAACCATTTTTTCTATTTCCTGCAAGGATTTATTCCTTGCTTTTTTCTTCTATTTAATATATAATATTGTGTTAGATAAATTTGTGAAAATTTAGGAAAACAGGTGAATTTATGATCGATTATATAGTCAGAGCTGTAACAGACGACGGTCTCATAAGAGCCTTCGGCTGCTTTACTAAAAACACAGTTCAGAAAGCAAGAGATTACCACAATACATCCCCTGTGGCAACAGCTGCTCTTGGAAGGCTTCTTAGCTGCGCCTCTATGATGGGTTCTATGCTCAAAGGCGAAAAAGACCTTGTAACCTTGCAGCTAAACGGTGGCGGCCCATTGGGAAGAGTTTTGGCAGTTTCGGGCTGCGACGGAATAGTTAAAGGTTATGTTGATAACCCTATAGTTGATATTCCCCTTAATTCTGCAGGAAAGCTTGATGTTGGCTCTGCTGTGGGAACAGATGGTTTTTTAACTGTTATTCAGGATTTAGGTTTAAAAGAACCCTTCATAGGAAAAATTCCTCTTGTGTCAGGCGAGGTTGGCGATGATATGGTTAAATATTTTGCCATTTCCGAGCAGGTGCCTTCTGTTGTGGCATTGGGTGTTCTGGTGGATAAGGACTACAGCGTTAAAAATTCCGGTGGATTTATTATTCAGCTTATGCCCGGAGCTTCTGACGAAGATATAACAAAGCTTGAAGAGAATTTAAAAAACATCAAAAGCGTTACAGATATGCTTGAAAGCGGAATGAATATTGAAGAAATAATGGGCGTTGTTTTATCCGGCTTTGATTTTCATTTCACAGATAAAAAAGAAACAGATTTTATCTGCAACTGCTCAAAGGATAGAGTTAGAAAAGTTTTAAAATCTGTTGGTGCAGATGAGATAAAAGCCATTATTGAAGAAGATGGCAAAGCAGAGCTGTGTTGTCATTTCTGCAACGAAAAATATCAATTTGACATAAATGATCTTAATAAAATTTTAGAAGAATTAAATGAAGGTGAAAACGAATGAAAAAACTTTGTATTTTTGACTTAGATGGTACTCTATTAGACACTCTCCCCACAATAAGCTACTATTGTAACCTTACCTTAAGAGAATTTGGTTTTCCTGAAATTGAAGAGAAAAGATACAAATATCTTGCAGGCAACGGAGCAAGAGTTCTTATTGAAAGAATGATAGCTGAGGTGGGAGCAGATAAGGAAGAGTATTTTGACAAAATGTTTGAATTCTACAACAGAGAATATGATAAAAATTTCAGCTACCTCACAAAGGTTTTCGACGGAGTGCCGGAGCTTTTAAAAGGTCTTGCCGATATTGGAATTAAAACCGCTGTTATTTCAAATAAGCCGGATTTTGCGGCAGTCAGCGTTGTTAAAATGTTTTTGGGAGACCTTGTCCACATTGCCCATGGCGGTAGAGACGGTATTGCTCTTAAGCCATCGCCTGAGGGTGTGTTTAAAATATTTGAAGAAGCAGGTGTTACAGCCGATGAGTGCCTTTATGTGGGCGACACAGGCACCGACATGGAAACAGGTAAAAACTCCGGCATTTTTTCTATTGGTGTTCTCTGGGGATTCAGAAAAGAGGACGAGCTTTTAGAAAATGGAGCCGATTTAATTGTTTCCCATCCTCTTGAAATCTTAGATTATGCTAAAAAAATTCAGAATAAAGAGTGATAAAATGTCTGATATAAGAAAAAATTATATTTTAAGATTTATTTTCAGAATAATTGTCTTTTTATTCTGCATATGCGTTTATATTTTTTCTCCGGAAAGGTTTTCTGTTTTAGATGGCTTTAATTTTTTCAAGAGCTTTTCTGTTTTCCATATTTTATGGATAATATGGGTTTTTGATATGTTTCTTCAGATAATTCCCATAAAAAATAAAATTCCCCTTGGCTCACAAAAGCTCTTTGCCAATCGTTTCCGCCCAATAAGAGAAAAAATAAACCCAAAATCAGTTAAAGAGTATATTAGAACAACAACCCTTTCCGCATATAAGGTCTTTGTTCTCTGGGTGCTTCTTATAGGAATTATAGGATTTTTATATTTTGCAGATTTTATAGATAAAAAGCAACTTTTTCTTATTTCTGTTTTTTTCTATGTTTGCGATTTATTCTGCGTTCTTATCTGGTGTCCTTTCCGTCTTATTATGAAAAATAAATGCTGCACAACCTGCAGAATTTTCAACTGGGATCATCTTATGATGTTTTCTCCGCTTATTTTTGCAGGAGGATTTTATTCGCTTTCTTTAGTTGCATTTTCTCTTATTGCATTTATTGTCTGGGAGCTTTGTGTTCTCATTTTTCCCGAAAGATTCTGGGAAATAACAAATGTTTCTTTAAAATGCAGCGAATGTACTGATAAACTCTGCACACAATACTGTCACAAATTAAGGTAGGTAAAAAAATGAAGGTTAAGGTTATAGGTGCCGGTCTTGCCGGATGTGAAGCCGCATGGCAGCTAGCAAAAAGAGGGATAGATGTTGTCCTTTATGAAATGAAACCAAAAAAACATTCTCCTGCCCATAAGCTGGATAGCTTTGCTGAGCTTGTTTGCTCAAATTCCTTAAGAGGAGCTTCTTTGGAAAACGCTGTTGGTCTTTTAAAGGAAGAACTCCGCCTTGGTGGCTCCCTTATTATGGAGTGTGCCTTGGAAACCCAGGTTCCGGCAGGCGGCGCGCTGGCTGTTGACAGAGAAAAGTTTTCCATATCTGTCACAGAAAAAATCAAAAATAATCCACATATTGAAATCGTAAATGAGGAATATACTAAAATTAATCCCGATGAATATACAATTATCGCCACAGGCCCCCTCACCTCAGACGATTTATATGAGGAAATAAGAGAGTTTTTCGGTGAAAGCTATCTCCATTTTTTTGATGCTGCAGCTCCAATTGTTACTTTGGATAGCATAGATATGACAAAGGCATATAAAAAAGCCCGTTATGATAAAGGAACCCCCGATTATATCAACTGTCCCATGACTAAAGAAGAATATGAAGCCTTTTGGGAAGAGCTTGTTAATGCCGAGCTTGCTCCGGTGCACGGAGCAGATAAAGAGGTTGTGTTTGAAGGATGTATGCCTGTTGAAACAATGGCAAAAAGAGGAAAAGACACTCTCTTATTTGGTCCTTTAAAACCTGTTGGTCTGGAAAAACCCGACACAAACGAAATACCCTACGCTGCAATTCAGCTCCGTCAGGATAATTCCGAAGGAACCCTATACAATATAGTAGGTTTTCAGACTCATTTGAAATTTGGTGAGCAAAAAAGAGTGTTTTCAATGATTCCCGGTCTTCAGAATGCCGAATTTGTGCGCTATGGTGTTATGCACCGCAACACCTTTATTAATTCTCCTAAGCTTCTTTATCCCACCTATTGCACAAGAAAAAATAAAAAATTATATTTTGCAGGGCAGATAACAGGAGTTGAAGGATATGTTGAATCCACATCCTCAGGTTTTGTTGCCGGCATTAATATGGCAAATAAAATTCTTGGAAAAAAAGAGATAATTTTTCCAAAAGAAACAGCCACAGGTGGTCTTTGTCATTATATAAGTGATGAAAGCATAACAAATTTTCAGCCCATGAACATTACATTTGGCATTATTTCACCCTCCGACAAGCGGTTCAGAAAGAAAAAAGATAAAAATGCCTATATTTCTTCCAGAGCAATAGAAATTTTCACTAAATTAGAGCTTTAATTCTTAAAAAAGCCCAAAAATGCACAATTTACGCCTTTTTCATTTTTCATTTATAACTTTTCAACTTTTAACAAAAAAGCTTGAAAAGTTATTTTTTTTATGTTATAATTAAATCGGATATGTATGTCTATAATTTTTAATATGCATATTACTATCAGAAAACGGAGAAAAAACCATGGATACAATAGTAAATTTATGGAAAAATGTTCTGGAGCTTATTAAACCTGAATTTGCCAGCTCAATGGTCAGCTACACAACATGGATAGAAACAATTACCCCTGTTTGCATTGAAAATAACATATTATATATTGAAGTTCCCTATGAATACAGCCTTGAAATTGTTAATTCACGCTACAGAGACCTTATTAAAAACTCTGTAAAATTTTTAACAGGAGAAGATATTGAACTTATAGTAAGCCTGTTAGGTCAGTCTCCAATTAAAAAAACTTTTTCTTCCCCTGCTCCAATTCCCGATTCTACTCTAAATAAAAACTATCTTTTTGAAAACTTCGTTATTGGTAAATCCAATGAATTTGCTCATGCAACAGCTGTTGCCATTGCTGAAGGAAAAGGGTCTGCCTATAATCCCTTCTTTATATATGGTGGAGTTGGTCTTGGTAAAACTCATCTTATGCATGCTATCGGAAACTACATACTCCAAAAGGACCCAACAAAAAAAATTCTTTATGTTTCCAGCGAACAATTTACCATTGATATGATAAACTCTATAAGAAATGATAAAAATCAGGAATTTCGTGACAAATATCGCACAGTTGATATGCTTCTTATTGATGACATTCAGTTTATAAGCGATAAAGAGGCTACTCAGGAAGAATTTTTCCACACCTTCAACGAGCTTTATCAGAATGATAAACACATCATCATAACATCCGACCGACCTCCTAAAGATTTACCAACCTTTATGGAAAGATTAAAAACCCGTTTTCAGCAGGGTGTTGTGGTTGATATTATTCCCCCTGATTATGAAACAAGAATAGCAATTTTAAGAAAGAAAGCATATCAGCTAAGTATTGACATTCCCGATGATGTTTACGAATTTGTTGCATCCAACATTAAATCCAACATCCGTGAACTTGAAGGAGCAATAAAGAAAATTCTTCTTTATCATAAGCTTGCTAAAAAAGAAATAAATGTGGAGCTTGCTAAAAAAGCCTTGGAGGATATTATCACAGAAAAGAAGAAAAAAATTACTCCGCAGCTTGTTATTTCCACAGTTGAAAAGCATTTTAACCTTAAGGAAAATGACTTAAAAAGCAAATCAAAATCTAAAAATATTGCTTTTCCCCGTCAGATTGCAATGTATGTTTTAAATGAATATACCGACCTTACCTATAAGCAAATCGGTGATGCATTCGGCGGTCTTGACCATACAACTGTTCTTTATGGGTGTAATAAAATTAAATCGGCAATTGACGCAGATTCGGCTATCGAATCTGCTGTTAATGACATTATAAAGGATATAAAAAATTAAATTCAACAATTCTTTCCACACCATTTTCCCTTATATTCTTATGTTTTTATATATTTATTCACTCTATCCTTTTATTGTTGATAAATTAAAAGTGGAAAAATTTTTGAATATAAAAATTTTTCCACACTCATCCACTGCAAAATTTTATTTTATTTACCATTTATTAATTTTCTAACCCCTATTAAATAGTAGCCTCAGAATAGTTTTCCATATTTTCACACCATCTACTACTGCTACTACAAAAATTAATATTATATTTATTATACTATATCCGG
>JAZRGM010000027.1:0-3068 GCA_045644205.1 Clostridia bacterium
ATAGATATTAAACAAAACAGAAGGGGGAAATTCCTTGGGATTTTCCTCCTTCTGTTTTATAACATAGGAAATTGCGCGCAGAGCGTGCGCAATTTTGCTTGTTTCAAAAAAGTGAACCTTTTTGCCCCCAAGAGTGGGGGTTAGGGGGTTGAAGTGATGAAATCACTTTTTTATCGTATCATTTCTAAAATCATTTCAGGTATCTCCGTGCGCAGATGAGATCTGAAGGTGTTCATCAGAACAACAACCCCAAATCCCTTTTCCATATCGCAGAATAGCCCTGCTCCATAGGGCGATGCGTTGCCACGATGACCGATCATAAAACCGTCTTTGTATTTCTTTTTCATCATTGTGAGACCATAGTAATCAATAAGACCGTCTTTAGTCCGTGAAAAAGGTCTGGTCATTTCGTTGATGGCAAGGGGCGATATAATCGCTTTGCCCCGGTCGGATTTCCCATCGTTTAAAATGCATCTTGCAAGCATTGAAAGTTCCTCTGTGTTGGAATAGAGCCCTCCTGCTGCAAGGCGTGCGGCGTTTTCTTTTATATAATGATCGCATAAAAGGCTGTCGTTAAAATCCACATGGGGCAGGCTTAGCGGATATGTTGCCGCATTTCTTAAATCGAAGGTGGAGCGTGTCATTCCCAATGGATTCAGCACATATTCTCTTGCAAGATATGAATAGGGTTTTCCGGTTTTCTGCTCTGCAATATATGATGCAAGTCTTATTCCAAGATTGGAATAGAGGTAGTTTCTGTCATCGGGCATAGAACATAGCTTTACTCCGTTTAACTCATTTTTAAGGCTTTCCTCAAGAACACTTTCTTCTCTTGGGCCATCGGGAGTGTATTCTTTGGGAAGACCGGATGTGTGGGACAGAAGGTGATGAAGAGTAATCATTTTTTCTGCTTCGTTTTCCAGCTTAAGCCATGGAACATAATCGCCAACCGGAGTATCGAGGCTCAAAATCCCATCTTCGCAAAGCTTCATTATGCAAAGTCCGGTTACAATTTTGGTTATTGATGCAATTTTGTAGAGTGCATCGGGATGAGTTGACACCTCAGGTCTGAAGGTGCTTTCAACACCAAATCCGTTTTTATAGATAAGCTTATTTCTGTCTGTTATTGCAACACACATTCCTGCAACTTTTTCTTTTTTTAAAATTTCATCAAGTTTATTGTTAAGAAGTTCGTTCATTTCAGTCCTCCCGATAATATTTTTTCTTCAAGAATCTTTATTAAATCTGCCACAGAACCGTCACAAGCTCCGCACACAATTAATTTGGCTTTATTTTTTGCTCCGTCTTTTCCGTCTGCCACACAAACCCCAATATCCGCCGCCTCTATCATGGGTATGTCGTTTTCCTGGTCGCCTATGGCGATGGAGGTGTGGATATCTTTTAAATATTCCTTCAAAAACTTAACCGCATTTCCCTTGGTGCCATTTTTTGAATTAAATTCAAGGCCTGTCTCCCAGGAGTTTGATATGTAGGTATTTGAAAATGCAGGGGATTTAAGGCAGAAGCTTTTAAATTCTTCCATGCTTTGAATTGTGTCGGTAACGCAGACCACCTTTATCGGATAGCTTGAAAGCTCATCTTTGGAAAAATCCTTTCTTGCTGTGTTATCTGCCTGAACTGTTTTGGGAGTATAATAAACATATAGCCCTGATAAAAGCTCTCTTTTGTCGCCTATTGCATTAAGAAATTCGCCAAGGGTAAATTCTTCTTTTTCTTCAAAGATTATCTTGTCATTTTCATAGTCATAAACCACGCTCCCGTTGCAGATGCAGGCAGGGGCGTTTATTAATCTGAAAAATTCTGTGTTTTTTAAATATGCGGCAGTTCTGCCTGTTGCCATGGTAAATTTTCCACCGTTTTTGGTAAAATACCTGACAGCCTCCATATTCTTTTCCACAGGCTTTGTATCGACGCTGAATGTCCCGTCAATATCGGAGCAAATAAGAAAACCTGAAAAAATCCCCATTTTATTCATTCCTTACAGATTGTATTCTCTTTTGATTAAATCCACAGTTATCCCTGTGTTGAGTTCCATTGCATCTTTTGGGTAAACCTCTTTGATATAGCCGGAATAAAACTTTTTCTTGAAATATTCTATGGCATCTTCCTTGGTTTTTCCTTCTTTTAAAAGAGCAATAATTTCATCGGCTGTTTCTCTTGCACTCTTTTTTGCTCTTGCAAAATAAGCTTTGGTCTTTTCTTTATCAAGAAGACCGAAATGTGGCACAAGAATGTTTTCGATGTCGAGCTTTTCGGCTTTTTCAATGGAATTAATCGCCATTTCAACTCCAACAAGGTATGAAGGAACAACCTCTCCCTCTCCGTCATAGACGCCTATTGACTCACAGCCCAAAAGAAACTTTTCTTTTTTGTTATAAAATCCAACTGAGCATTTTGTGTGTCCGGGAAGGTTTATAACCTCAAATTCCATATCTCCTGCCTTTATAATATCTCCGTCTGATGCAGGAATATCAACCTTTAAATCGTCTATAAGGTCTTCGTAGCTTTCCACTTCGCATTTTTTTGCAAACTTGCCGTCTAAATCTCTCATAAGAGCCTTTGCGCTGTCTTTGGCAAAAATCTTTGCGGCATATTCTCCTGCCACAACCTTTGCATCGGGCCAGTATTTAAGGGCATAAACCGAGCCTAAGGCGTGGTCATAGTGGGAATGGGTTAAAAAGATATAATCAAGTTTTCTATCTCCCAGAATTTTCTTTATCTTGTCGGCAACCTCATATCCCGTAAAGGCAAAGCCTGAATCATACATTATGGCGGTTTTTCCGTCATCTATCAAAAATGCACTGTCGCCCACAAGCGCTCTCACATCTGTTATTTTTATTTCTGACATAATAAATTCACCTCAGACTAGATTATAGCATAAAATGGGAAGGATGTAAATAACAAGGAACCATTATCAAAAAGCCTCCTCTGTGTAAAGGGAAGAGTTCTTTATAATGTAGGGAAGTGCCGCTTTAAAGTAATAGGTAATAAGGAATAGTGAATAAGTTAGGTTGATTTTCGCCAAAGGGCGAAAATCTTCCATACCT
>JAZRGM010000028.1:0-9999 GCA_045644205.1 Clostridia bacterium
TTTTGGGGATTAGGAAAAAATGATTCGGAATGAGTAAATCGAACTCAAAGCAAGATTATTTCTTGCTTTGAGCGATAGCCCGACGCTGTACAAAAGTACTGCGAGTGGTGAGATTTGCTTATAGCAAAAAGGCATATAATTAAAGAAAAACATCTTAAAAAAGATGTTTTTCAACCTATAAACCAAAATTTGAGGATTTATGAGCACACTTAACTCTTATGTTGGTTTCATTTTCGCTTTTTTGCGATCCGGACTTTTTTTACAATCCCACTTTTAATTTTAAAATTCTTCGGGTTTATCCTGTCTCTTTCCAAATGCATATAGAATTGCCTGCACAATTCTCTCCGACGCTCTTCCGTCACCATAGGGGTTTGCAGTTTTGGCAATCTTTTCATATTGTGCATCGTCTGTTAAGAGCATATGAGCTAAAGCTTCAATGTTTTCTCTGTCAACACCGCCCATAAGAACTGTTCCTGCCTCCACAGCCTCCGGTCTTTCTGTTTCATTTCTGAGTACAATAACCGGTTTTCCAAGGCTTGGCGCTTCTTCCTGAAGTCCGCCGGAATCTGTCAGCACAAGATATGAGCGTTTCATTGCATTGTGAAGCTCTTCCACATCCAGCGGTTCAATAAGATGCACTCTTTCCATTGAACCTAAAATCCTTGTTGCAGTGTCTCTCACTTTTGGATTTAAGTGCATTGGATACACAAGCTCCGTTTCGGGATGATTTTCCACAATGTTTCTTGCAGCTGTGCATATATCCTCAAGAGGCTTTCCGAGGTTTTCTCTTCTGTGAGCAGTCATAAGAATTATCTTTTTGTTTTCAAAATCAAGAGAATTAAGGGTTTTATCTGAAAAAACATAATCCTTTTTAACAGTTGTTTTGAGTGCATCAATAACGGTGTTTCCTGTTATGTAAATAGTTTTTTCATCAACATTTTCCTTCAAAAGATTGTTTTTATTTGAAATAGTAGGGGAGAAATGTAAATCAGTCATAGCTCCTGTGAGCTTTCTGTTCATTTCTTCCGGGAAGGGAGAATATTTGTCATAGGTTCTCAGGCCTGCCTCAACATGCCCAATCTTTACCTGATTATAAAACGCGGCAAGCGCTCCTGCAAAGGTGGTGGAGGTATCTCCGTGCACAAGTATTATATCAGGCTTAGCTTCTTTTATAACTTCGTCAAGACCGTTTAGTGCTCTTGTTGTGATGTCCGCGAGGGTTTGTCCCTGCTTCATTATATTGAGGTCATAGTCGGGTTTTATATTAAATATTTCAAGAACCTGGTCCAGCATTTCTCTGTGCTGAGCTGTAACGGTAACGATTGATTCTATTTCCGGGTTTTTTTCAAGCTCCTTAACAAGAGGAGCCATTTTTATTGCTTCCGGTCTTGTGCCAAAAACAGACATTACCTTAATCATATATTCTTTTCCTTTCCGGAGTTTTTATTTTGTTCGTCTCTTAGTCTTTTTCTTTCGTTGAATCTTTTTCTGAAAAGCTTATAAAGCCCAAATGCAACGCTCATAGCAATCAGAATCAGCATACATGCCACATATGCTCCTCTTTCAAGAACAAGCACAGCACTTATTCCAAGTATTGATGCAATAACATATAAAATAGCCACAGTCTGCTTTTGTGAAAATCCGTTGTCTAAAAGTCTGTGGTGCAGGTGTCCTCTGTCTGCTCCCATAATGGGCTTGTGATTCCATGCTCGTCTTATAATTGCAAATACAGTATCAAAAAGAGGAAGCCCTAAAATAAGAAGGGGAATGATAAAGGATATAACCACATATCCCTTGAATAATCCCTGAATACATATCGCCGATAGCATAAATCCAAGAAACTGTGACCCTGTATCACCCATAAAGATTTTGGCAGGGTTAAAATTATATGGAAAGAATCCAAGACAACCGCCTGCAAGAGCTGCAGAAATAATGGCAACATTCTGCTCTCCGCCAAGAATGGCTATAAAGAAAAGAGAAAATGACGCAATTGAAGAAACTCCAACCGCCAGCCCGTCAAGACCGTCAATGAGGTTTACCGCATTTGTAACTCCCACAATCCATGCAATTGTAATTGGAATACTCAAAACTCCAAGCTGTAAAACACCTGTTTCCGAAATAAATCCCGGCACACTTATCGCTGTTATCCTCACATTATGGCTAACCGCTATAATAGCTGCCAGAAGCTGAGCACCAAGCTTTACAAGGGCTCTGAGCTGCTTTACATCGTCAATAATTCCAACACCCACAATAATAAGCGAGCCGATAAGTATTCCTCTTAATTGTTCGTCAATCTTTGCAAAGCATAAAAGCGCAACAAGGAAACCATAAAATATTGCAAGCCCGCCAAGACGGGGAATCGGCTTTTTGTGAACACGCCTTTCACTATCCGGCACATCAACCGCACCGATTTTGTGAGCAAGATTTATAACAAAAGGTGTTGCCGCCAGAGATATTGCAAAAGCTATCGTAAAGCAAAAAACTAAATCCTTAATATCCATACACCATCACAACCTTAAAGCATTATACTTTTTATCTGTCAACATATCCGAGCTTTCTGTGAATTTTTCTGAGAGTTTTAGCTGCCAGATAATTGGCTCTTTTTGCACCCTCTGTGTAAATTTGCTTTATGTAGTCTTTATTCTTTTCAAGCTCTTCATATCTTTCGCGAACAGGTCTTAATTCCTCGATAACAGCCTCAGCAACTCTTTCCTTGAAAACTCCGTAGCCAAGTCCTGCAAATTCGTTAACGCTGTCTTCAATAGTCTGATTTGTAACAGCAGAGTAAATGCTGAGAAGGTTGTTTATTCCGTCTTTACCCTCTCTGTAGGCAATTTCTCCGTCAGAATCAGTCACAGCTCGTTTGAATTTTCTTCTTATTGTATCGCTGTCATCGAGAATAGATATAAATCCGTTCACATTCGGATCAGATTTGCTCATTTTTGATGTTGGCTCGTGAAGGCTCATAACCTTTGCACCTTCTTTGGGGATGTAGCCCTGAGGAATTTTAAACACATCACCATAAACACCATTAAATCTCTTTGCAATATCGCAGCAAAGCTCAAGGTGTTGCTTCTGATCTATTCCCACAGGAACTAAATCTGTCTGATATAATAAAATATCTGCAGCCATCAGAACAGGATATGTAAAAAGACCTGCATTAATATTGTCGGCATGCTTTGATGATTTATCCTTGAACTGAGTCATACGACTAAGCTCTCCCATATATGTGTAGCAGTTGAGAATCCATGCAAGCTCAGCATGAGCGCTGACATGTGACTGGAAATAAACAATGTTTTCCTCTCCGTCTATTCCGCATGCAAGATACTGCATCAAAAAGCTCATGCATCTTTTTCTTAGTTCAATCGGGTCTTGTCTCACAGTTATAGAATGAAGGTCAACAACAGAAAAAATGCAGTTGTAATCCTTCTGAAGGTTAACCCAGTTTTTTAAGGCTCCCAGATAGTTGCCAAGTGTTATGCAGCCTGTTGGCTGAATTCCTGAAAAAATAATTTTTTTGTCGTCCATTTGTCTACTCCTTTTATATCATCAGAAATTATTCTCTGCTATGCTAAGCACATTATACACAATCTTTGCCGATTCTGCTCTTGTTGCAAAATCTTTTGGCCCGAAGCTTCCGTCGTCGCGTCCGTTTATAACTCCGAGCGATGCCAGACGGGCAATAGGCATAAGCGAAAATTCGCTCATTTTATCTTTGTCGGAAAAATCCGGTAAAACGGCCTGTTTTTCATCTATAAGTCCTGCTTTAATCATTGCCTTAACGCTAACATATGCTATTTCTTCTCTTGTTATGGGAGCTGCTCCGTTAAATATCTTTTCAGAATAAATATCCAGAAGTCCCATTTCATATGCACTTGCAACATAGCTGTATGCCCAGTGAGTTTTGTTAAGGTCAATGTAGTTTGCCTGAGCATTTTCATTAACAATCCCGCAAACACCTGTTATCATTTTTATGAATTCAAATCTGGAAACAGTGCTTTGGGGCAAAAACATTCCATCTCCCACACCGTTTACAATTCCGCGCTCTGCAAGAGCTATTATAGGCTTTTGTGCCCAGGGGTAGGGGGCTATATCTGAAAATTCAATAACCCTTCCCGATGAAACATCATTAAAATGATTTATTGCGTCATCTTTTGTCATACTCGCATAAGAAACACAGGATGAAAAGCAAAAAACAATAGCTGAAATGAGGCATAAAGCTTTTTTCATAAAATCACCTTTTTAATGCTTTTAAAAGCTTAAAATATAACTAAATTATCATACCATAAAACCGCATAAAAGTCAATGCGCCGCATATTCCCATCGGAAAAATCAATTGACAAATAGTATTTTGTGTAATATACTCATTACGAAAGAAAATAATGTCTGGAGGAATATGCTTTGAAAAGCGTTATGCTTATTGTAAATCCAAATTCAGGCAAGTCTAAGCCAAAATCAATGCTTTTTGACATAATTCAAACTCTGTCTGATGCCTGGTGTATTGTTACCACCAGAATAACCTCAGCTCAGGGAGATGCCATAGAATTTGCCCGTAGCGCATGCAACAGCCGATTATATGATTTAATAGTTTGCTGTGGCGGTGATGGAACGCTTAGTGAAACAATATCCGGAATTCTTACAAGCGAGAATAATATCCCTGTTGGCTATATCCCCTGTGGAAGCACCAACGATTACGCCCGCAGTCTCAATATTTCATCAGACCATATAAAAGCGGCAACCGTGGCGGCAAAGGGCGAAGAGTATCCTGTGGATATCGGAGTTATAAACGGAAGGTATTTTAACTACATAGCGTCCTTTGGTCTTTTTACCTCAGTTTCCTATAATGCATCCCGAAGCCTTAAAAGTATGCTTGGCCACACAGCCTATGTTCTTGAAGGAACAAAAGAGCTTACCAAAATTAAAGCAAACCATGTGAAGATAGAAACTGAAAGCGGTGTCTATGAGGATGACTATATTTTTGGCGCCATAGCCAACTCCACATCCATAGGCGGCATAGTAAAGCTTAGTGAGACTCTTGTAAGCTTCAATGACGGTGTTTTTGAAATCTGTCTTGTTAAGATGCCGAAAAATCCGGCGGATATAGTCAAAATTGTTCGCGGAATAATGAATTCCGATTTCACAGAAGACTGCTTTGAATTTTTCAGAGCATCATCTCTTAAAATTTCAGCTCCCGATGATATGCCATGGTCTCTGGATGGTGAAAAGGCAGAGCCCGGCTCTGATATAAAAGTAGATATTCTTCATAGTGCAGTAAAGCTTATGATGTAGAAAAAACCTCTCCACAGAAATTACTCTGCAGGAGGGGTTTGTTTTTAAAGTAACAGATTATTATATGTAGTCTCACTATAAAAAATATATCAGGTTTATTTTTCAATTGACACCCGGACTTTACTTGTGCTATTATAAATATGTATGCAAAATAAAACAGAGGTGTTCTTATGATAAAAAAATTAGTGAAAAATAGATTTATTTTGCTCTTTGATATTTTTTCAATTGTTGTAGCCCGCATGCTCACTTCTATTATGCTTTTTCCTGAGATGGAGCTTCCTGAGGGAGCGCTCATCTATACGGGCGGAACATATATAGCAATTGTAATTTTAGCAAATTTCATATTCAGAATGTATAAAATAGCGTG
Source organism: Clostridia bacterium (assembly GCA_045644205.1). Classification (GTDB taxonomy): domain Bacteria; phylum Bacillota; class Clostridia; order UMGS1810; family UMGS1810; genus RGIG1828. The sequence goes on from JAZRGM010000028.1 coordinate 5,657, forward strand.
GCAGTATTCAGGAACAGAAGAGCTTGCAAGATTCATAGGGGTTGGCATAATTTCAGCCCTTTTTCAGTTTGGCGTAAATGAGCTTCTTGTGCTATTAAAATTTATACCTGAACCTTTCAGAAGAATAAATGGCGGAATAGCTGTAATTTCAATTCTTATTATGATTCTTGTCCGTCTTTTTGTTAAAGAAATATATAAAACAGTTTCCTTAAAAACCGTAGCCAAAGCCTCCGGCATAGGCGGTGGCAAAAACAGAGTTCTCATAATAGGCGCCGGAGATGCCGCAAGAATAATTGTCGGAAGTTATGGCGGTAATTATTCAAGCCCCTATGAAATTGTTGGCTTTATAGATGATGACGCTTCAAAGCAGGGTAAAATCCTATATGGTCATAAGGTTCTTGGAGGCAGAGAAGATATAGTAAGCATCTGTGAAAATATGGATGTAGACAGCATCATTATGGCAATTCCTTCTGCCTATGTTCAGGATAGACTTGATATTCTCAGAATATGTAATTTAACAAAATGTAAGGTGAAAACCATTCCAAATATCTGTGATCTTCTTGATTTAGAAAACAATTTAAGTGTTCGTGATGTAAAAATCGAGGACCTTCTTGAAAGAGACCCTATAATTCTTGATAATGAGGGAATAAGCGACCTTGTTAAAGGAAAAATCGTTATGGTAAGCGGCGGAGGAGGTTCTATCGGTTCTGAGCTTTGTCGTCAGATAATGCGTTTTTCTCCTCAGCGTCTTGTTATTCTTGATATATATGAAAACAATGCCTACGATATCCAGATGGAATTAAATGTCAAATATCCCGGTAACCAGCCTGCGGTTTTAATTGCATCTATCCGTGACAGAGAAAGACTCAAAGAAATTTTTAATGAATACAAACCCGATATTGTATTTCATGCAGCCGCCCATAAGCATGTTCCCCTGATGGAAACAAGTCCGGGAGAAGCAATTAAAAATAATGTTTTCGGAACATATAATCTTGCAATGACAGCTCATGAATATGGCGTTGAAAAATTTGTTATGATTTCCACAGATAAAGCTGTTAACCCTACCAACATTATGGGGGCATCAAAACGGCTTTGCGAAATGATAATCCAGTGTATGGAAAAAATAAGCGAAACAGATTTCGTTGCAGTTCGCTTTGGAAATGTTCTTGGCTCAAACGGAAGCGTTATTCCGCTTTTTGAGCGTCAGATTGCTTCCGGCGGGCCTGTCAGGGTAACTCATAAGGATGTAACAAGATTTTTCATGACAATTCCCGAAGCTGCTCAGCTTGTTATTCAGGCTGCGTGCTATGCAAAGGGCGGGGAAATCTTTGTTCTGGATATGGGCAAGCCTGTTAAAATCTATGACCTTGCCGAAAACCTTATTCGCCTTTCAGGTCATGTTCCAAATGTAGATATAAAAATCGAAATTACAGGTCTGAGACCGGGCGAAAAGCTCTATGAAGAGCTTCTTATGGATCAGGAAGGCCTTGAGGGAACCAAACACAATAAGATATTTGTCGGAAGACCAATGACAATAGATATGCCTGTTCTGGAGGAAAAACTTAAGCTTTTAAAAGAAGCTGTTGATTCTCAGGATAATAATAAAATCCGCGACATAATGGAGGAAGTTGTTCCTACCTATATCAGAGATAATGTAAAATTTAATAAAGCTCATCTTAGAATAGAGAAAGAAGAAAAGGCGAGTGTATAAAGCGAAGGGATTGTAAAAATAGTTTTTACAATCCCTTTTGTTTCCCTTAAATCTTGACAAATACCTTGTTTTGCTATATTATATAAGCTGTATGTGCTTTGTAATTAATGAAAGGAATGATATAAATGTTAAACACAGAAAAGACAATGGAAAAAATCATTGCTCTTTGTAAAGGCAGAGGTATTGTATATTCCGGTTCTGAAATATACGGTGGACTTGCTAACACATGGGACTATGGCCCTTTAGGTGTTGAATTCAAAAACAATGTTAAAAAAGCATGGTGGAAAAAATTTGTTCAGGAATCTCCCTATAATGTAGGTCTTGATGCTGCAATTCTTATGAATCCTCAGGTTTGGGTTGCATCAGGTCATGTTGGCGGCTTCAGCGATCGTTTAATGGACTGTAAGGAATGTAAATCCCGTCATCGTGCTGATAAGCTCATTGAAGACTGGCATTTTGAAAAAGGCGAAACTGTTGTTGTAGACGGTTGGTCAAATGAAAAAATGCTTGAATACATAAAAGAAAATAACATTGCCTGCCCAAAATGCGGCAAAATGAACTATACAGACATTCGTAAGTTTAACCTTATGTTCAAAACCTTCCAGGGTGTAACTGAAGATTCCACATCCGAGCTTTTCCTTCGTCCTGAAACAGCTCAGGGTATTTTCGTAAACTTTAAAAATGTTCAGAGAACATCAAGAAAGAAAATCCCCTTTGGTATAGCTCAGGTTGGTAAATCATTCCGTAATGAAATCACTCCCGGTAATTTCACCTTCAGAACAAGAGAATTTGAACAGATGGAGCTTGAATTCTTCTGCAAACCCGGAACAGACCTTGAATGGTTTAAATATTGGAAAGACTACTGCAAAAACTTCCTTTTAAGCCTTGGTATAAAGGAAGAAAACTTAAAGCTTCGTGACCATTCTCCCGAAGAACTTTCCCACTATAGCAATGCCACCACAGATATTGAGTTTATGTTCCCGTTTGGCTGGGGTGAATTATGGGGCATCGCTGACCGTACAGACTTCGACCTTAAGCAGCACGCTCAGCACTCAGGCGAAAAGATGGAATATATCGACCCTGTTACAAATGAAAGATATGTTCCATATTGTGTTGAACCTTCTCTTGGTGCCGACAGAGTTGCCCTTGCATTCCTTGTTGAAGCTTATGATGAAGAACAGGTTGGTGAAAATGACACAAGAGTTGTTATGAGATTCCATCCCGCTCTTGCTCCTGTTAAAGCTGCTATTCTTCCTCTTTCCAAAAAGCTTAGTGAAAATGCATATAAGCTCTATGAAAGCCTTTCCAAAAAATTCAACTGTGAATTTGATGATGCAGGCAGCATAGGTAAGCGTTATCGTCGTCAGGATGAAATCGGAACTCCATGGTGCATCACCTATGACTTCGACACAGAAGAAACCGGAAGTGTCACCGTTAGAAATCGTGACACAATGGAGCAGATAACTCTTAAAATGGAAGAAGTTGCTTCCTATATAGAAGAAAGACTTGAATTTTAAGTAGTTTTAGTGGGCGGGTTATTAGCTTAACCTGCCCATTTTTTGAAGGTGTTTTAATGAGTGAAATGTTGATAAAACCAATAGCCAGAATAAAAAACTCTTTTGATTCCAAGTTTGCCATTCCAAGACAAAGCGGAATCTTAAAGGAAATGAAATCGGAAATAATATTTGAAAAAGACTATCGCATAGCTGAAGCCCTTCGCGAAATAGGAAGCTTTAGCCACCTATGGCTCATATGGGGCTTTTCCGAAAACCCAAAAGAAAAATGGTCGCCAACTGTCCGCCCGCCAAAGCTTGGGGGCAATAAAAGGGTTGGTGTGTTTGCAACTCGCTCCCCCTTCAGACCAAATAACCTTGGGCTTAGTTCCGTTAAGCTTTTAGAGGTTAAAAAATCAAAGGAGAAGGGAATGTATCTTGTTGTAAGTGGGGCAGACCTTTTAAATGGCACCCCTATCTACGACATAAAACCCTATCTTCCCTTTACCGACATCCACCCCGACGCCACAGGCGGTTTTACAGAAGCTGTAGATATAAAGAAGCTCATTGTTGTAATTCCCGATAAGATTAAATCAACTTATGATGTTGAATTTATAAAAAATCTTGAGGTTATCCTTAGTGAGAATCCCCGTCCTTCCTATCATAATGACCCCAATAGAGTCTATGGCTTCTCCTTTGCACAAAAAGAAATTAAATTCAAGGTAGACGGAAATATACTCACTGTAGTTGAAATTGATTAAGATTGTGCAAAGAATGTCGGAATAATTTATGTAATTTTTTTCAAAAAACACTTGAAATTTTGTTTTTACTGTGATATAATAGCTAAGTGTTCATTTGAGAGCACTCATCTGGACCTTTAGCTCAGTTGGTTAGAGCAACCGGCTCATAACCGGTTGGTCCGGGGTTCGAGTCCCTGAAGGTCCATACGAAAAAAAGACATTTTTCGACAATGAAAAATGTCTTTTTTTCAACGATATAAATTCCTGACGGAATTTGCGATATACCTTAGGTGCGATATGGGCTGACGGATGCGATATGTTGCCTTGCGGCAACGAGAAAAAGGAATTTATATCATATCGCAACTGTAGGGACAGGCGTCCTCGCCTGTCCGTAAGTTA
>JAZRGM010000029.1:0-27606 GCA_045644205.1 Clostridia bacterium
GGAAGCTGTCAAAGGTCAGGCTGCTGCCGCAAGAACCTATGCTTTAAAAAAGATAAATAAAAATCTTCCTGAGCATAAAAAAGCAGATTTATGCACAGATTTTGCCCATTGTCAGGCATATTCAGATGATGAGGAGTTAAAAGAAAAATGGGGCAAAAGCTATGGTGCAAATATAAAAAAGGTAAAGCAAGCTGTTGAACAAACAAAAGGGGAGTATCTTTCCTATAACGGAGATTATGCAATAACTGTTTTTCATTCTTGCAGTAATGGCTTCACGGAAAAAGCATCTGAGGTCTGGGGAGGAGACTATAGCTATCTTAAAAGTGTTGAAAGTCCCGGTGATTATGAGAAAAAAGACTATATCACAAAAAATAAATTTACAGAAAGCGAATTTAAAAAAATAATAAAATCCCACTGCCCGGATGCAGATTTTTCAAAATCTGCAATAGGAGATATATGCTATACATCCGGTAGTAATATAAAAAATATTTGTATTTATGGTCAGAAAATATCGGGAAATGATATGCGAAAAATATTTTCCTTAAAATCGTCGGCTTTTTCATTGGATATAAAAAATAAATCCTTTGTCTTTACCGTAGCAGGAAATGGTCATGGCGTTGGAATGAGCCAGTATGGAGCAGAAAAAATGGCGCAAAATGGCAAAAAATATTCTGACATACTCTATCACTACTACCCCGGCACAAAGCTTTTAAAATAGTATATTTAACCATAAAATGAACATCCTAAATATGAGGTGTTCACAATGAATAGAAAAACATTCACATTTGAAAGCAGAAATAAAAAGAAAATCCGTTTAAAAGATATATTAATGCTTTTGTCGGTTTTTGCTCTTTGCTTTATAACTGTTATAACAACTGCCGGAACAAATGAAGAAAAGGAGGAAACTCTCGGTGTCACACAAACTGCAAGTAATAAAGAAATTGACCATATCCCTTCGGAAATTGCTGAAAATGGGGAAGATATAGCCAAAACCGAAACACAGGCAGAAGAAAATATTGAAATTATAGCCCAGCCGCCGGAAAATATTAAAAGAGAATTTATAACCCCTGTAAATGGTGCAATAGTAAAGCCTTTTTCAAAAACAGAGCTTGCCTATAGCCGCACAATGGACGACTGGCGCACCCACCTGGGGGTTGACATCGCCTGTCCCTATGGCACAGAGGTCATAGCATCAGAGGCAGGTGAGGTTAAGGAGATTGAATATAATATCAACTTTGGAACCACGGTAACTGTTGAAACAGGTGAATATATTCTTAAATATACATCTCTTTCTTCCGATGTGTATGTGTCGGTGGGGGATAAGCTTACCAAAGGCACAATAATCGGCAAAACATCAGATAGCTGTATTTCAGAAATCTGCGACGAGCCTCATTTTCATTTTGAGGTTATAAAAAACGGAGAGCATATTGATCCTCTGGATATTATAAGCGGTTTATAATACGAAGTATGTCGCTATTTGTCGATGAGAAATAATTGACAAATACTGACATAAATGTTAAAATAACTATGTCACGCGATCTTAATAATTATTTCAATAACGGGGTAATACTTTGTCAAAAGGTGTTATCTCTCATTTCTAATCCGTTATTGGAATAAGATTGCGTGACAGCAGGAGAGAAACACTTTTTGAGTGCGTTCTCACTTGTGGGGCGCACTTTTTTTATGTGGATTTGTGCGCTATATGCCACCGTTTAAATCAACTAAAAATTCCTATGGTTTTCTACAATTTGCCGTTTGGCACCATAATTTACAAAATTTAAGCGGGGGACAAAATTAAAAGGGTATGTAAAAAAATCGACTGAATTTTTTTACATACCCTTTGTTGTTAGTTTATTTCACAATAAGACTTTTTCCTGTCATTTCTTCTGGGATATTAACTCCCATAATGTCTAGCATTGTAGGTGCCAGGTCGGCAAGTCTTCCTGCTTCAAGCTTTATATCTCCAAGCCCAGCCACAACAAGAGGAACAACATTTGTTGTGTGTGCAGTAAACACAGACTTATCCTCAGGGTCTATCATCTGCTCTGCATTTCCGTGGTCTGCAGTAATAAGGATAACTCCGTCTTTTTCTTTTATCTTGTCATATACCTTTCCAATACATTCATCAACTGCTTCAACAGCCTTAACAGCAGCTTCCATAACTCCTGTGTGTCCAACCATATCGCAGTTTGCAAAGTTGAGGATTATAACATCATATTTATCTGTGTCGATAGCATCTAAAAGCTTATCAGTAACCTCATAAGCACTCATCTCAGGCTGCATATCATAGGTTGCAACCTTAGGTGATGGAACAAGGATTCTGTCTTCTCCTTCGTAAACTGTTTCAACACCGCCATTAAAGAAAAATGTAACATGGGCATATTTTTCTGTTTCAGCGATTCTTAATTGCTTTAAGCCTAGGCTACTTAGAGTTTCACCAAGAGTGTTTTTAAGTGTCTGAGGCTTAAATGCCACATCCACATTTGGCATACTTGCGTCATACTGTGTCATGCAGACATAATATGTTTTAAAGAATTTACGCTCAAAGCCTGTAAATTCTTCGTCAACAATAGTTCTTGTTATTTCTCTTGCTCTGTCGGGACGGAAATTGAAGAATACAACGCTGTCATTTTCTTTAAGCACACCGTTTGGCTTTCCGTCGGTTGTGATAACTGTGGGAACAACAAATTCATCAGTAACATCATTGTTATATGAGTTTTCAATAGCTGTAACAGCACTTTCGGAATATTCTCCGATTCCATTAACAATAGCATCATATGCTTTTGAAACTCTTTCCCAGCGGTTGTCTCTGTCCATTGCATAGTATCTTCCGATAACTGTGGCAATTTGTCCTTTTCCCAAATCTCTTATTTTTTCAATAAGAGCCTTTGCAAAGGATGCACCGCTTGTGGGAGACACATCTCTTCCGTCTAGGAAACAATGAACATAAACATTTTTAACATCTTTTCTTTTAGCAAGCTCAATTATTGCATAAAGATGCTCAATATGACTGTGAACACCACCGTCGGAAAGAAGACCCATAATGTGAAGGTCAGAATCATTTTTTAAGCAGTTGTCACAAGCAGCATTTAATGCTTCATTGTCAAAAAAGTCACCATCTTTAATGGCTTTTGTGATTCTTGTAAGCTCCTGATAAACAATTCTTCCGGCGCCAATATTTGTGTGGCCAACTTCCGAATTGCCCATCTGACCTTCAGGAAGACCAACATCAAGACCGCTTGCGTGGATAATTGTGTTGGGGTTGTTATTTAATATTTCATCCATTCTTGGGGTTTTGGCTGTAAAAATAGCGTTTCCGTCGTGGATTTCGCTTTTGCCATAACCGTCAAGTATAGCAAGTAAAACAGGTTTTTTACTCATATTTCTTCGCTCCTATTAATATCAGCTGTTAACTATAACAGAAAAATCATTAGCCTTAAGGCTTGCTCCGCCAACAAGACCGCCATCAATGTTTTCTTTGCCGAAAAGCTCTTTTGAGTTTCCTGCATTAACACTTCCGCCATACTGGATAATAACTTCGTCAGCTGCATCTTTACCAAAAACAGAAGCAACAGTTTCTCTTATAGCCTTGCAAACTTCTTCAGCCTGGTCGCTTGTTGCTGTTTTGCCTGTGCCGATAGCCCAGATAGGTTCATATGCGATGATGCATTTTTTAACCTGTTCTTCGGTGAGAGATTTTAATGCAATTTTTGTCTGCATGCTGCAAAGCTCAACTGTGATTCCCTGTTCTCTCTGCTCTAAAGATTCACCAACGCAGATAATAGGGGTGAGACCATGTTCAAAAGCTTTTATAACTTTCTTGTTAACTGTTTCATCAGTTTCTGCAAAATACTGTCTTCTTTCAGAGTGACCGATGATAACATATTTAACGCCCATTTCGCAAAGCATATCGGGAGCGATTTCGCCTGTGTATGCGCCGCTTTCTTCAAAATACATATTCTGTGCGCCAACTTCAATATTAGAACCTTTGCATGCTTCAATAGCATTGGCAAGTGATGTGTAGGGAACACAAACGATGCATTTATTCTGGCTGTCTGCAACAAGAGGTTTTAATTCATTAATTAATTCTGTTGTTTGAGCCGGAGTTTTATTCATTTTCCAGTTTCCTGCAACTACTGTCTGTCTCATAATTATTATATCCTTTCGTTCTCATTGTATAAAGAGAAAAATATCGTTTTTCACGATATTTTTTCTCTTTATATAATTTATATTTTTATTTATCGTTAAGAGCTACGATACCGGGGAGGTCTTTTCCTTCAAGGAATTCAAGTGATGCACCGCCGCCTGTTGTAATGTGGCTCATCTTGTCACCTAAGCCTGCCTGATTTACAGCAGCCACGCTGTCGCCGCCGCCAATGATTGTTGTAGCATCAATTTCAGAAAGAGCTTTAGCTATTGCATTAGTACCCTTTGCAAATGTAGGCATTTCAAACACACCCATAGGTCCGTTCCAAACAACTGTTTTAGCATCTTTGATAGCATCAATATAAAGCTTGATTGTTTCTTCGCCAATGTCAAGGCCTTCCCAGTCAGCTTCAATGCCGCCTCTTTTAACAGTTTTGTGGGGGGCATCATTTGAAAATTCCTGAGCAACAACTGTATCAACAGGGATAAGGAGCTTAACACCCTTAGCTTTTGCTTTTTCCATCATTTCTTTAGCGTAGTCGATGTAGTCAGCTTCTAAAAGAGATTTACCAACCTCGTCGCCCATAGCTTTCATAAATGTGTAGGCCATACCGCCGCCGATGATGAGAGTGTCAACCTTTTCAAGAAGATTGTTGATAACAGAGATTTTTGAAGAAACCTTTGAACCACCGAGTATTGCAACACAAGGTCTAACGGGGTTATTAACAGCGTTTCCTAAAAATTCAATTTCTTTCTGGATAAGATAACCGCAAGCTGCAGTATCAAGATATTTTGTAACACCAACATTTGAGCAGTGAGCTCTGTGAGCTGTGCCGAAAGCATCGTTAACAAATACATCTGCAAGTGATGCAAGCTCCTGGCTGAACTGGTCAACATTTTTTGTTTCTTCTATTCTGTATCTTGTGTTTTCTAAAAGAACAACATCGCCATCTTTCATTTCGGCAACTGCTTTTTTAGCATTTTCGCCAACTACATTATCATCAGCTGCAAAGACAATGTCTTTTCCAAGCTTTTCAGAAAGCTTCTTTGCAACAGGAGCCAAAGAAAGCTCAGGCTTTGGTTCGCCCTTGGGTTTGCCCATGTGTGAGCAAAGAATAACCTTTGCACCTTTCTGGATAAGATAGTTGATTGTTGGAAGAGCTCCGTCAATTCTTGTTTCGTCTGTGATGTTTCTGTTTTCATCGAGGGGCACATTAAAGTCGCATCTAACAAGGACTCTTTTGCCGCCAACCTGAATGTCTTCAATGGATTTTTTGTTCATTAAAAGTCACCTCATATATAAATTTTTAATATACATATAAACACTATAATTGTATAGTATTTTTTCCCTCTTTGCAAGAGTTTTTTAAAATTACAACATTATATTGTAAGATTGTTATATTTTTATCAATACCTCATTAATTATTCTGTTTATTTTTCTTCTGATATATAACTCCAAACACACCCGGTCCCGCGTGAATACCAATGCAAGGGCCAACCTCGGCAAAACCGAAATTTTTAAAGCTTGTGTTTTCCTTAATCTTTTGGGTAAGCTTCTGGGCTGTTTCGGGAGAGTTTCCGTGAAGCACATAAATCATAGCATCAGGATCATCTGTTGCATCTTCACTTAGCATCTGAACCATTTTTGATATAAGCTTTTTAGAACCTCTTACCTTCTCCTTGCTTACCACAAGACCATCTTCAACAGCTAAAATAGGGGATATGTCAAGTACATTTGCAATAAGCTTTGAAGCCGATGAAATTCTTCCGCCCTTTTGCAGATAATCAAGAGTTGCCACGCTGAAAAGTATTCCAACATTATAAATCTTTTCTTCAAGCATCTTAAGTATTTCCTGGGCGCTTTTTCCCTCAGCCGCCATTTTTGCAGCTTCAATAACCCATATTCCGTAGCCATAGGAGAGCTGGTTGTTTTCAAAAATGTGAATCACAGCATCTTCTTTTTCATCAAGCACATTTGTTCTTGCAAGTCTTGCCGACTGGAATGTGCCGCTGGCATTAACCGACATAGGAATATGAATAATTTCATAATCGTCTGCATATTTCATAAATGCGTCCGTATGCTCCTGAATTGTTATCTGAGCAGTTTTCGGGTGCACATCGGAACTTACAAGCATTTCATAAAATTCCTTTGTGTCAAGCTCATATCTGTCAAGATACTCTTTGTCGCCAAAGCTTATGTGAACAGGCAAAAGGTGTATGTTATATTCTTTTGCAATTTCCAAAGTAATATCCGAGCATGTGTCTGTAATAATTTTAACAGGTTTCATATCTGCCTCCGTTTTACCAATCAAATTTAGTTAAACTTCCCTTTGTTTCAAGGTCAAAATAATTGTTTTGTCTTAATGCCTCATAAATAACTATCGCCACCGAATTCGATAAATTAAGGCTTCTTGCCCCGTTTATCATGGGAATTCTAATGCATTTATCCTTATTCTCCTTTAAAAGAGCTTCATCAAGTCCTTTGGTTTCTTTTCCAAAGAGTATGTAGTCTCCGTCACGAAATTCAACATCAGAATGACGGTATAAGGATTTTGTTGATGCAAAATAAAAATTTCCGCCTTTATTTTTTTCAAAAAAATCGTCGATGTTTTCATAGTATGTAATATCAAGCATATGCCAATAGTCAAGGCCTGCACGCTTGAGCTTTTTATCGTCAATTTCAAAACCCATCGGCTTAACAAGATGTAGTCTGGCACCTGTTGCTGCGCAGGTTCTTGCAATATTTCCTGTGTTTTGCGGAATTTCAGGCTCCACAAGTACAATATTAAAACTCATTTCAATATGCCTCTCATTTTTTTAGGGAATCAACAAATGTCTTTATTCTTTCCATAGCAGTATTAATTTCCTGAATACTGTATGCATAGGAAACTCTTATAAAACCTTCGCCGCAATCGCCAAATGCAGTTCCGGGAACAACTGCCACCTTCTGACTTTCCAGAAGCTTTTCGCAAAATTCCTGAGATGTCATACCGGTGGATTTAATCGACGGGAAAATATAGAATGCACCTCTTGGATTAAAGCAGGTAAGCCCCATCTTGTTAAATCCGTCAACAATGATTTTTCTTCTGTCGTCATATTCTTTAACCATCATCATGATAGATTCTTCGCCATTTTTAAGTGCTTCAACTGCAGCATACTGACTTGCAGTAGGGGAACACATTATAGCATACTGATGAACCTTTGTCATAGCTTTAATAAGAGTCTTATGAGCCACAACAAAGCCAAGTCTCCAGCCTGTCATTGCAAATGCCTTTGAAAAACCGTTAATAACAATTGTTCTTTCTTTCATTCCGGGAAGGGAAGCTATTGAATGGTGCTTTCCTTCATAGGTTAATTCTGCATATATCTCGTCTGAAAGAACTATAATATTGTTTTCTATTGCAATCTGTGCTATTTCCTTTAAATTCTCAAGGGGCATAACAGCGCCTGTGGGATTATTGGGATAGGAGAGAATGAGCATCTTTGTTTTGGGAGTAATTTTTTCCAAAAGCTCCTCTTTTGTTATTCTGAATTCATTCTCAGCCTTTGTTTCAAGAGGGACGGGAATAGCTCCTGCAAGAGAGGCGCATGGCTTGTAACAAACAAAGGATGGCTCAGGCACAATAACCTCATCGCCGGGTTTTAAAATGGTTCTCATAGCCACATCAACCCCCTCGCTTCCGCCAACGGTAACGAGGACTTCATCCGCTTCACATTCCACATCAAATTTTTTCATATAATTGCAGATTTCTTTTCTCAGTTCGGGAAGACCTGCGTTTGATGTGTAGTAGGTTCTTCCTCTTTCAAGAGAATATATTCCTGCTTCTCTTATGTGCCATGGGGTTGAAAAATCAGGCTCGCCAACACCCAAAGATATGGCGTCACTCATCTGATTAACAATATCAAAGAATTTTCTTATTCCCGATGGCTGCATGCTACTGACTGTGTCATTTATAAAACTTTCGGGGTTAAAATTTGTCATAATGTTATCACCTGTCTGGTATCTTTTTCGTTATCTTCAAAAACGATACCCTCATATTTATATTTTTTAAGAACAAAGTGAGTTCCTGTGCTCACAACACACTCCATAGGAGCCAGACGGTTTGCCACAAAAAGGGCTACCTCTTTCATTGTTTTACCTTCAATAATAACAGTAAGGTCAAATGCTCCTGCCATAAGATATAGAGATTTTACCTCAGGGAATTTATAAATTCGTTCTGCTATTTTGTCAAAGCCTTCGCCTCTCTGGGGAGTAACCTTTAATTCAATAAGTGCAGTAACAAATTCCTTGTCTGTTTTTTCCCAGTTTATAACACTCTTATTTCCGAGAATGATTTTTTCTTTTTTCATTTCATCAATCTGCGCCGCCGCTTCCTCGGTTGACATACCCGCCAGAACCGCGACCTGTTCAAGGGGGAGATTACAGTCATTTTCAAGTATTTCCAGAATTTTTTCGTTCATCATACTTCCTCCTTATAAACTTTATAACATTCCTATTATATACTATAATTTCAATTAATACAATAATAAATTGTCATATTTGGTATAATTAAACAATGAAAGATTAGGCTGAGCCTGCATCCTCGTCGCAAGCATAATTTGATTTCAGCCATAAATTAAATTCTTCATAAATTCCTATATAGCGAAAAAACCTCCGGAAGGTCAAATTGACCTCCGGAGGATAAAACGCATTATATTAATGACTCAAATTATTCTTCGATTTCAGCGTTGTTGTATGCATCAATAATGATTTTTTCAATGTTTGCTCTTGTTTCAAAATTAATTGGGTGAGCAACATCTTTAAAGGTGCCGTCTTTCAGTCTTTTGTTCGGCATAGCTACAAAAACCTTATCTTCGTTTTCGATAACCTTTATATCGTGAATAGCAAAGCAATCGTCGATAGTAATGGAGGCAATAGCCTTCATTTTGTTATCTGTAGCTAATTTTTTGATTTTAATTCCTGTAATCTCCATAGGGTTACCTCTTTCCTGAGTGTAATATTATTTAAATTATAGTAAGTTTTTCTATATTTGTCAATAAAACAGAGCTTTTACGACAAAAGTTTGTTAATAAGCTATAAAAACGCTACTTTTGTTTTGTGTAATTCGACAGTGAATTATTGAAATAGATATCAAAAAAGACTTGATTATACAGTAATTTTTGGATATAATAAGTGTATATATGTTTTGAAAGGAATGTCCCCAATGGTATCGGCAGAAAAATATAATATTTCAGATAACATAAATCTTTATGTTATCAAAGATAAAAAGTATAAAACAGTTCTTGCAAGCACCTATCTCCATAGGAAGCTTGAAAGATGCGAAGTAACAATGAATGCTCTTTTGTCAAAGGTTTTAAGAAACGCCACAGCCAAGTATTCATCTCTTTTGGATTTAAGTATCTATGCTGAAAAGCTTTTTGGCTTGGGCTTTGATATAGGCATCACCAAAAGAGCAAATGTTCAGAGCCTTGTGTCTCAGGTGAGCTTTTTAAATGACCGCTATAGTGAGGGTAGTATTCTTCAAGAATCCCTTTGCCTTATGCTTGATATGCTCTTTGAACCCTATGTGGTAGACGATGGCTTTTGCAAGGAGCATGTTGTAAATCAGAAGAAGAATTTAAAAGACGACATAGAAAGCCTTATAAACGATAAAAGAGCCTATGCTTCCGTAAGATGTCTTGAAGAAATGTGCAAGGGTGAAGAAAATGCCATAGTTGAAATAGGCTATATCGAAGACCTTGATAAAATCAATGAAAAAAATCTCTATTCTCATTATAAATCCATCATTTTTTCAAGCCCTGTAGATATTTTCCTTGTGGGCGATGTGGATGCCGCAGAAATAGTAAAGCTTTTAAAAGAATATTTTGCTAAATTCAGATTTGATATATGCCCCATAAAAATTTCAGGTGAAGTTAAATTAGCTTCAGAAGAAAAATATGTGGAAGATAATTTAAGTGTTAATCAGGGTAAGCTCTCTATTGGTCTCAGAACAGGAATATCTCTTGATAATCCTCTCTATTATGCCCTCCTTGCAGGCAACAGCATATTTGGCTCCGGCGCTCATTCCAAGCTTTTCAATAATGTCCGCGAAAAGCTCAGCCTATGCTACTATGCCTATTCCCGCCTTGATAAATACAATGGCATAATGATGATAGGAAGCGGAATAGAATTTGATAAATTTGAAAAAACCAAAGATGCCATCTTAAAAGAACTTAATGCAGTTAAAAACGGTGACTTTACCGATGAAGAGCTTTCTGTTGCAAAGGAATATATCATAAGCACCTTTTCTTCCTATGAAGACAGCCCCGGCCTTCTAACAGACTATTATCTCGGAATGGCATTTTCCGATAAATTCCTTTCAATTTCCGATGTATGCGAAAAAATAAAGAAGGTAAGCCGTGAAGAAATAATTGAAAGCTTTAAAAATGTTGCAGTTGATACAGTGTATTTCTTAAATGGAAAGGAGGGCAAATAATGCAGTTTACCAAAAAATATATAGACACCCTTGACGAAACTCTTTATTCTGCCACCCACAAAACAGGCCTCAGAGTATTTGTTGTTCCCAAGAAGGGCTTTTCCAAAACCTATGCAATCTATGGAACGAAATTCGGCTCAATTAATAATACCTTCGTTCCCCTTGGTGAAGAAAAGCAGATAACCGTTCCCGACGGTGTTGCTCATTTTCTTGAACACAAGATGTTTGAAATGCCCGATGAATCAAATGCCTTTGACCTTTTTTCAAAATATGGTGCAAATGCAAATGCCTTCACATCATTCACAAACACCTGCTATCTTTTTTCCTGTACCTCTCATTTCAAGGAGTGCTTTGCCCATCTTTTAGACTATGTGCAGAAGCCTCATTTCACCAAGGAGAATATTGAGAAAGAGCAGGGGATAATAGCTCAGGAAATCCGTATGTATGATGATGACGGAGAATGGGTTGTTATGTTTAATATGCTCAGAGCAATGTATGCCAATAACCCCGTTAAAATAGATATTGCCGGAACAGTTGAAAGCATTTCAAAAATAGATAAAAATGTTCTCTATAATTGCTACAACACCTATTATAACCCAGCCAATATGGTGGTTTGTGTTGTTGGTAATGTGGAGCCGGAGCTTGTTTTTGATATTGTTGAAAAAACCATTGAAACGAGGGAAAACGGAAAGGTAGTAAGCGTTTATCCCGATGAACCTTGTGAAGTTTCTCAAAAATATATTGAGGCAGAATCAGCAGTATCCCGCCCTATATTTACCATAGGCTTTAAGGATAACTATCTTAAAAAAGGTGCTGAACTTTTAAAAAGGGAAGCTCAGCTAACCCTTATTGCAAAAATACTAACCGGCAGAAGCAGTAAATTCTATAATGACAACTATAAAACCGGTCTTATAAACGATACCTTCAGTAAGGACATTATGACAGAAGAAGCATTTTCGGTTGTTTCATTTGCAGGCGAAAGCGATGAGCCAAAGCTTGTAAAGGAAAAACTTATTGAGGCGATTGAAGACTATCGCTCAAAGGGCTTTACCGAAGAAGAATTCAAGCGTATAAAAAATGCATATTTTGGTTCCTTTATCCGTAGGTTCAATAATGTTGAAACCATTGGAAATATGCTCTGTAAGGGATTTTTAAATGATACTGACCTCACAGATTTCCCTGAAATCTATAATTCCATTACTTTAGAATCACTCATGCAGGTTTTAAGCGAAGTGTTTACCTCTGAAAACTGTGTCTTGAGTGTTGTAAATCCCCTTGAAAAAGGTGACATAATATGACAGTTTCTTTCCCTGCAATAGGTATAGAATTCAATATAAACAGAATAGCCTTCCATTTTTCCGGCATCCCTGTCTATTGGTATGGAATAATAATTGCCATATCTCTTCTTATGGGGGTTTTGCTTGCCTCACTTGCGGCAAAAAAGCTTGGAGAAAACTCTGATATTCCCCTTGACCTTGCCATATATTGCGGTCCTGTGGCTGTTGTGTTTGCAAGACTATATTATGTTGTCTTTAATCTTAGCTATTACCTTAAAAATCCGGCAGATATAATTAATCTTCGCGGAGGCGGTATCGCTATCTACGGTGCTGTCATAGGCGGAGTTATTGCCGCATTTATATATAGTAAAATTAAAAAATATAAGGTGCTTTCTGTGTTTGACATTGGCTCTGTTGGGCTTATCTGCGGTCAGATGATAGGGCGCTGGGGTAATTTTTTCAATCAGGAAGCCTTTGGCACCAATACCCGCCTCCCATGGGGAATGATTAGTGAAAACACCATCTCCTATCTTTCTGATTTGGAAAAGGCAGGAGTAAATGTTAATCCGGCTTTGCCTGTTCATCCAACCTTTCTTTATGAATCCCTCTGGTCTTTTGGAGTTCTCATAGTTCTTTTTGTAATTGCCAACCGCCGCCGGTATAATGGCCAGCTTTTCTTTGCCTATGCTTCTTTGTATGGCCTGGGAAGATTTTTTATTGAAAGACTCCGCACAGATAGTCTTATGCTTGGACCACTTAGAGTTTCTCAGGTAGTGGCACTATTGTGTATTATTATATTTGGCTTTTTATATTTTTATTTTTTAAAAAAGAAAAAATCCATAGGTTAAAAACAAGCCCCAAGGCTGTTTTAAAAAAATATATATTTAAAAAATGAGGTGATGAAATGGACGCGGGAAGTAATTGTTGTAGTGAATATGTCGGGCGAAACGGGCAAGTAAGCTTTGCCGCGTTTGTTTCATAACGGCAAATTTCTGCTAAACTACTTCCTACCTAAAGAGGCATCTATGCAACACAAACTGATTTAGGAGGAAAACAAAATGGAAGAAATAGTAACAATGCAGCAGATGGCATATGAGCTTTTAAAATCAAAAAAATATGCTGATTTGCGCCATCTTCTTGCAGAAGCAAACCCTGCAGATATTGCAGAATTTTTAAAAGAACTCTCAAATGATGAGCTCATTCTGGCATTTAGAATTTTGCCAAAGGATAATGCAGCCGACACCTTTGTCGAAATGGAATCCGAAGAGCAGGAAACCCTTATCCGCAGCTTTAGTGATAGTGAGCTTAAAGCTGTGGTAGATGATTTGTTTGTCGATGATACAGTCGATATTTTAGAGGAAATGCCTGCAAATGTTGTTAAAAGAATCCTTCGTTTCACAGATAGCGAAACAAGGCGTTCAATAAATGAAATATTAAAATACCCCGAAGACAGTGCCGGAAGCATAATGACAACAGAGTATGTGCGATTCAAGAAAAACATGAATGTTTCTCAGGCGATTGCCCATATCCGTTCAACAGGTCTCGATAAAGAAACTATCTACACCTGCTATGTAACTGATTTAAATAATAAGCTCATAGGAACTGTTTCGGCAAAAACACTCCTTCTTTCTGACCCCGAAGATATAATAGAAAACATAATGGAAACAAATGTTATCTATTTTACCACCACCGAAGACCAGGAAGAGGTTGCAAAAGCATTTGACAAATATAACTTTATGGCAATTCCTGTTGTTGATGAAGAAACCAGACTTCTTGGCATTGTAACCTTCGACGATGCCATCGATGTTTTGCAGGATGAAACAACCGAAGATATTGAAAAAATGGCGGCTATTATCCCTTCAGAAAAAACCTATCTCAAAACAGGCGTCTGGGAAACATGGAAGCAAAGAATTCCGTGGCTTCTTCTCTTAATGGTGTCTGCCACCTTCACAGGAAGCATAATATCATCCTTTGAATCAGCTCTTGCAAGCTGTGTTATCTTAACATCTTTCATACCTATGCTGATGGATACCGGAGGTAATTCCGGCGGACAATCATCCGTAACCATTATCCGAAGCCTTTCTCTTGGCGATGTTGAAATGAAGGATATACTTAAAATAGTTTTCAAGGAGTGTAGGGTAGCTCTTCTTTGCGGCATCACTCTGGCAGTTGTAAATTTTGCTAAAATGATGATTCTCGACAGAGCTGCAATCATCTCTGATGGTCAGAGTGTACTGTGGGTATCGCTTGTAGTAAGCCTCACCCTTATAGTAACAGTTTTTATTGCCAAATTTGTTGGTTCTGTTCTCCCCATCGCTGCAAAAAAAATAGGCTTCGACCCGGCAGTTATGGCAAGCCCATTTATCACAACTATAGTTGATGCACTTTCTCTACTTGTTTATTTTAATTTTGCTAAAGTTTTTCTAAATCTATAATAAAAGAAAAAAGGTGTAAAAAACTCATAAGAGCTTTTTACACCTGATTTACTTTTTGAAGAAATTATTGCGGAATAACATAAAATAATATAAAGAAATATTGAAGTATAGTTCCCATCAAAACAAATAAATGCCACACATAATGCATATATTTTATCTTGTCTTTGGTAAAGAATATTATTCCCAGAGTGTAGCTTATTCCGCCGCCCACAAGAAGAATAATTCCCTTAAGCGGTACCTTTGCTATAACCTCACCGAAAACAAAAACAGCCGACCAACCCATAATAACATATAACACCATGGAAAGTCTGTGCCATTTTTTTAAATCAATTGAATTAAACACAATTCCCACAACCGAAAGACCTGCAGTAATTCCAAAAAGAACCCAGCCAACAGCCCCTCTTATAAGACAAAGACACAGCGGAATATATGAGCCTAAAATCATCAGAAATATTGAGCAATGGTCAAATATCTGAAAAACTTTCTTTGCTCTTGTGTTTGTTATTGAATGATAAAGAGTTGAGAAAAGATAAAGCAGAATAGTAAAAAAACCATATAACGCAGCGCTGACAATTCCCATAGCATCGCTTGTAAAACAAGCTGTCACAATCATAACAACCGTTCCGGCTATTGCCAAAAGCGCTCCCACACCATGAGACACAGAATTAGCGATTTCTTCTCCCAATGTCTGACCGTTGAAATTAACTTTAAATGCCAAAATCCATCACATCCGTTTTTTAAAGATTAATCAGAATTATAGCACAAAATGAAAAAATTGTAAAGAATCTAAAAATAAATTCAACATATGAAGCAACAATGTTGGCTTATGGCCTTGAAAAATCTGATTGACTTTGATATAATGATTTCATCGAAGATGAAATCAGCGATATAAATTCCTGAAGGAATTTGCGATATACCTTGTGGTGCGATATATTACTTCGTAATGCGATATGTCCCTTCGGGACAATTATAATATAAGGAGGCGAGCTAAATGCCAATTAAAATCCCGGAAGATCTTCCTGCAAATAGCATACTCCGCGGAGAAAATATTTTTTGTATGACAGAAAAAAGAGCTCTCAGTCAGGATATCCGTCCTCTTAAAATAGCCATTTTAAATATAATGCCAACCAAAATCGTAACTGAAACTCAGCTTGCAAGAGTCCTTGGTAACACACCCCTTCAGGTTGAAATAGATTTTATCATGACTGCATCCCATAAATCAAAAAACACATCTCAGGACCATATAGACGAATTCTATAAAACCTTTGATGATATAAAGCAAAGTAAGTATGATGGTCTTATCATCACAGGCGCTCCTGTTGAAAAGCTTGAGTTTACTGATGTGACCTATTGGGATGAACTAAAAGAAATAATGGAATGGTCAAAAACCAATGTCACAAGCACCATGCATATCTGCTGGGCAGCTCTGGCAGGCCTTTATTATCACTATGGCATAGAAAAGCATAATCTTGAAAAGAAGCTTTCCGGAGTGTATAAGCATAAGGTAAATCGTAAAACCATGATGCTTGTCAGAGGCTTTGACGATGAGTTTTTAGCTCCTCATTCAAGAAATTCAACCGTAAAAGAAGAGGACATCGAAAAGGTTTCAGATCTTGTAACCATTGCATCCTCCGATGAAGCAGGGGTATATATTGTCGTAAGCTCCGATAAAAAGCAGATATTTGTAACAGGTCATCCCGAATACGATGCTGACACCCTTTCAAAAGAGTATTTCCGCGATCTTGAAGCAGGAATAAATCCCGAAATTCCCCAAAACTATTTTGAGGACGATAATCCGCAAAACAGTCCTGTTGTAAGATGGAGATCCCATGCAAATCTTCTTTTTTCCAATTGGCTCAATTATTATGTTTATCAGACAACTCCTTATAATATTAATGAAATAAAATAATAAAATGAATTTAAAGCTCCCTTTGGAATTTGTGTTTCCAAAGGGGGTTTTTTATAACATAGGAAATTGCGCGCAGAGCGTGCGCAATTTTGCTTGTTTCAAAAAAGTGAACCTTTTTGCCCCCAAGAGTGGGGGTTAGGGGGTTGAAGTGATGAAATCACTTTTTTATGTAATAAGCTAAAATAAGTTTTAATATATATATATTGAGGTGACAATATTGCAAAAAGGCTATATAAAGGCACGGGTTTTCACATCCGATGCCCGCATACCAATAGAGAACGCAGTTTTTACAGTATATACCACCGACAACTCAAGTCTTCTTGGTGTCAGAATGAGTGATTCCGAGGGTAAAACCGATGTTATTGTGGTGGATGCTCCCGATAGCTATCTTTCTCAGTCTCAGGGAAACATTAGCCCCTTTGCCACAGTAAATGCAAGGGTAGACCACCCCGAATACAGAAGCATTCTTGTAAACGGTGCTCAGGTTTTTGCAGGGCAGATTTCCATAATAGAAGCTGAAATGTCTCCCGTAGACCGTAATGTTTCCCTTGATGACAGAGCTGAAACATTCGATGTTCCTGGGCAGAATCTTTAAGGAGGAATAGTTTATGCCGCTTCCAGGAGCTCCCTTTGTTCCCGATTTTATCACAGTGCATCTCGGTTCTCCCGATTCTGATGCAGAAAACCTTACCGTAAGCTTTCCATATTATATAAAAAATGTTGCATCAAGTGAAATCTATCCCACCTGGAATGAAGCCGCAATATATGCAAATATCTATGCTCAGATTTCCTATGCACTAAACAGAGTCTACACAGAGTTTTATCCTTCAAGGGGATATAATTTTGATATCACATCTTCCACAGCCTATGACCAGAAATTCATCCGCGGAAGAAATATCTATGAAAATATCGACCGCATAGTAGACGACATCTTCACCACCTATATCCGTCGTCAGGGCTTTATTGAGCCTCTTGCCGCCAAATATTGCAATGGCACCACAGTAACCTGCGAAGGTCTTTCCCAATGGGGGAGTCAGGAGCTTGCTCAAAATGGTCTTAATTCCTTTGAAATTCTTCAGAATTACTACGGAAGCGACATCGAGCTTGTTACAGATGCCCCCATATCCGGAATACTAAATCTTTATCCCGGAAATCCCGTCCGCCTTGGTGACAGGGGGGAGGATGTGTATGTTGTTCAGCAGTATCTCAATGATATATCATCAAATTATCCCGCCATACCCAAAATTTCTCCCATAGATGGAATATTCGGCGAGTCCACAGAAAACTCAGTAACAGCTTTTCAGCGCATCTTCAATCTTACCCCCGATGGAGTTGTTGGCCCTGCCACCTGGAATAAAATGACACTACTCTATGTTGCAGTCCGCCGCCTTGCAGAGCTTGATTCTGAAGGTCAGCAGATTTTAGGTGCAAGCACTGAATTTATAAATCCGTCATCTTTGGGAGATGAAGGTGCAAAGGTTTCCTATATTCAGTATTTTCTTGGTGTCATATCTCAGTTTGATTCAAGAATACCCTTTATAGAGGTCACAGGTGTTTTTAATGATGCAACCCAGAATGCAGTTCTGGAATTTCAACGGGCATATTCCCTTGAACCAACAGGCGTTGTAGATAGGGGAACCTGGGATGTTATCTACAATACCTATGAAACAATAGCATCAGTTGTGCTTTCCAATATAACATACCCTTCCGATATTGTAAGTCCGGAGCAGTTTCCAGGAAACGACTTGTCTCTTGGTGATAACGATAATTAAAAAAGGAGTGTTTTTATGGCGGAGTATTTAAACTTTGATTCTCCCATACGAAATCTGCAGGTTTTTTTAAGAGTAATATCAGGAGTCTATTCTGAAATTCCAAGTGTAATTCCCGATGGAGTGTATGGCAATTCCACTAAAGAAGCTGTGCAGGCTTTTCAAAATAAGTTTTCGCTAAATGAAACAGGAATAACCGACAACAGCACCTGGGATGCCATAGTAAGAGTATATAGAGAAATTGAAACCGACAATGCACCTCCAAATTGGGTGAGAATATTTCCTGAATCGGGCCTCAGATCTGATAATAATTCTTATACCCCAACGATATATGTTATTCAGACTATGCTCTATGCTCTATCTCAAAGGTTTTCAAATATTCCGCCTCCATCACTTTCCGGCATAGCAGATCATCCAACAATAGAGAGCGTAAAAGCTATTCAGTATGCATCAGGCCTTAATCCCGACGGAAATATAACAAAACTCTTCTGGGACTATCTTTCTGTTATATACGAAACCTATATCTCAACAGATAGGGTATCAAGTTCTTCTAATATTACAGTAAATTAAAAATTATATTACATAAGCTTATCATCTGTTG
The DNA here is from genome assembly GCA_045644205.1 of Clostridia bacterium. GTDB lineage: Bacteria > Bacillota > Clostridia > UMGS1810 > UMGS1810 > RGIG1828. Next base: position 18,614 of record JAZRGM010000029.1, read on the forward strand.
AAAATATAATCTCAGGCGTGATAATATATAATATATTATTCTACCCGGAGGTCGTCATGCTGAAAAAATTAAGCATTTTTTTAATTTTAATAATTTCTTTGTTTTCGGCAATGAGCGCAGGCTCTGCGTCCTCTATGCCTGAAATATACATAAATAATGTCCGTCAGCTGGATTCCGGCTCTTATGCGATGTATGCCAATAGTGTATATATCCTTCCGGAAAAAGCTCAGGAGATTTTTAATTTAAAATTAAGCACAGATGAAAGTAAAATAGTCTATACCTTTTCAACCCCAACCCGCTCCGTTACCTACGACTCCAAAAGCGGCACAATCAGCATAAGCGATCGTCGTTCCTTTGCCTATAAGGTTATGGAAAACGCCTGTCTTTCCTATAAATCCGGCACAAAAACCTTTGTTCCTTTAAGGCTATTGTGTGAATCAATCGGGATGAAGGTTAACTATGATTACAACACCCATAGCGTAAATATCGTCTCCCTCGAGTATCAGCCCGGTTTCTATAATCAGTCCGGTGTTGCAGTTGCTTCAAAAGGAAGTAATTTCGGTCTTGTTAATTCCAAAGGAGAAATCCTGCTTCCTTTCCGGTATGACGATATTTCAAATTATGATAATTCTGAGCTTTTCAAGGTGATTGTGAATCATCGTTGTGGTCTTGTTTCTTCAACAGGCCGGTTTTTAACAGATATTGTGTATAACGAAATAGAATATATGTCTGAAGAAAAAATCTATCTTCGCATTGATGATGAGGTTGGCATCTGCGATATAGATGGCAAAATGATTGTCCCTGTAAAATATGAAGATGCGGCATATAGCGGCAATCTTATTGCCATGGTTAAAGCCGGGTCAAGATGGTATCTCAGAAACTGCGTGTCGGGAAGCCTTTCAGAAACTCAGTATAATGAAGTTTATGAAATCCGCACAGGTATCCACACAGATAACAATATGATAAAGGGCTACTATGTTGTACGCAATGGCAAGTGGGGCTGTATTGACAGCTTCGGAAACACAGTCATTCCCACCATATATGACGCACTTGATAAATTCGATTCAAGGGGCAGAGCAAGAGTTATCTATAATGGCAAATTCGGCATAGTGGATTGCGGCGGAACAACCATAATACCCACAGGCTATGACTATATCCACCCCTTTGGTAAGCTAAGTATTTCTGTTGCACAGCTGGGAACCCGATATGGTGCAGTAAATCTCGATGGAACTGTTGCTATTCCTTTTGAATATGATTATATCTATTCCTTTTCAGATAACCCCGTAACAGTTGCCTATAAAGGCAAAAATTTCAGCATAATTTCAACCGATGGCACTCCCGTCACCGATAAAACCTATCGCTACATAGAAGAATTCAGAAACGGAATTGCCCTTGCCTACGGTAATGGCTATGGCTACATCGACCAAAGCGGTAATGAGGTTATAGACTGTATCCATTCAGATGTAAAACAAGGCACAGCCATCTCCGTATTTCTTAAAAAAGACGACAGATGGGCGCTGTTTTTGCCAAACGGAGAAAATGTGTCGGGCTATATCTATAAAAGTGCCGGTGATTTTGAAAATGGACTCTCTGCAGTAAGCATAATAGAAAATGGTATTGAAAAATATGGCTATGTCAATGATTCAGGTGATATTATAATTCCATTCGAATATTCCTCTGCCGGTAAATTCAGATATGGCAAGGCAATAGTCTCAAAAGGAAAAATGCATGGAATAATCGACTATGAAGGCAATGTGGTTATTCCCTTTGAATACACAGGCTTTAACCCGTCCTATGACTATAATGTTATAGCAGCAGCCGATAAAAACAGTAAATGGGGCCTTATCGGCTTTGATAATAAACCTATCACCCCCTTTATCTACGACTATATTTCAAAATTTGAAAATGGCTTTGCTACGGTTGTTTCAAGCGGAAAATATGGTGTAATAGACGAAAGTGGAAAAATAGCTGTTCCAATTCAATATAAAACATCAGAAGAAGCACTAAAAAACTTATGAAATAAAAAGGAGAAATAATAATGAGCTTTGATATAATTGATTTCCACACCCACCCTTTTATAGAAAATAAACATAATATCTGCAATTATCCCGGCACAAGCCAGATGAGCGTGCAAAACACCTTTGATGTTATGCAAGGTCTTGGTGTTTCTGTAATCTGCGGTTCTGTTGTGGAAATTTCAAATGAAGGTTATTCAAATGTCTGGGAAAAAATTAAAGCCAATAACGATACCGCTCTTGAGCTAAAAAAAATCTACGGTGATTTTTATGTTCCCGGATTTCATGTTCATCCTCAATATGTGGAAGAGTCAATTGCCGAAATTCACCGCATGAAAGAAAATGGCGTGAATCTTATTGGTGAGCTTGTTCCCTATATATATGGCTGGACCGACTATTCCGACAGTGCTTTTTCCGAAATACTTAATGAAGCAGGAAAATGCAATATGATAGTAAGCTTTCATTCCCGTGATAATGATGAAATGGACAAAATGGTGCAAAATCATAAGGATGTTATCTTTGTTGCGGCACACCCCGGCGAAAAAACAGACTGTCTCCGTCATATAGAACGAGCAAAAATGAGCGACAACTATTATCTCGACCTTTCCGGATATGGAATGTTCCGCTATGGTATGCTTCGTAAAGTCATTGATAATTTTGGTGTTGACCGCATCCTCTTTGGCTCCGATTTTCCAACCTGCCATCCAGGAATGTATATCGGTGGTGTGCTTATGGACAATCTTATAAGCGATAGCGAAAAAGAAAAAGTATTATCACTTAATGCAAAAAGACTTTTAAATCTGTAATTGCATAGAATTTTTCCTATATATGATGTGTCAATAAGCGAGGCTATACCAATGATAAAAATAATGTTTGTCTGCCACGGCAACATCTGCCGCTCACCAATGGCAGAATTTGTTTTAAAAGATATGGTTAATAAAACGGGGTTTTCAAAGCAGTTTCAAATATCCTCATCAGCCACAAGCTGTGATGAACTTGGAAACTCTGTTTATCCGCCTGTGAGAAGGCTTTTAAATGAAAAGGGAATAGATGCCGGCGGCAAATATTCTGTTCAGCTAAAAAAGAGTGACTATGAAAAATATGATATGTTCATCGGTATGGATAGTGCCAATATCCGCAATATGCATAGGATATTTGGCTCTGACCCTGAAAACAAAATAAGAAAAATGATGGACTTTACCTCCCGCGGCGGCGATGTGGCAGATCCGTGGTACACAAGGGATTTTGATATAACCTATCGCGATATATACGAAGCCTGCGAAGGCATTTTAAAAATAACAACGGGGAAGGGCGAAAAATAAAGGTTTTATCAACAGCAGGCTCTTCTCAGCATAAACCTAAATATAAAAACTCACCTGCTATGATAGGTGAAATCTATGTATATAAAAAGTGATTGACTCAAAAAAAAAAAGATGCTATAATTAATCGAAGCAAATCAGACAACTGCGGGCAGAAGCCGTAAGGCTCTGAATGAGGAAAGTCCGGGCATCACAGAGCAGGGTGCCGGGTAACTCCCGGTGGAGGAAACTCTAAGGAAAGTGCAACAGAAAAAAACCGCCGAAAGTATATCGGTAAGGATGAGAAGGCGAGGTAAGAGCGCACCGCGATTCGGGAGATCGAATTGGCGTGTAAACCCCATCTGATGCAACACCCACATTAGACTATAGCTTGCTCGGCTGTCTGTGGGTGGCTTGAGGTATGCAGAAATGTATATCCTAGATAGATAGTTGTCAAATACAGAACCCGGCTTATAGATTTGCTTTATTTAAAGAATAGGGACTGTAAAAAAACAATTGTTTTTTTACAGTCCTGTTTTTTAGGAATCAGAAAAAATGATTCATTATAGATAGCTTCTCATATCAATTGCAAGCTGTGATTCCATGCTTATAAGCTTTTTAGCAATATCCTTTGATTTTTCGTCGGCTGCAGCATATTTGTTTAGGTATTTGCAAAGGGATTTAACACCCATATTGCAACCGTCTGTGATTAAATCAGCAACGGTTTCATCGCAGTGGTTTACCGACATCATCATGTTTGTTTTAAGCCACGACATTCCCTTTGCCATAATATTAGGTTCTTTGTCGCTGTCGTTATATGAATCCAAAAGTTTGTGGGTTTCGTCACCAAGCCTTTTGTGTTCATCAAGGCTGTCGGCCAGTAGCTTTTTAAAAGCGCTGTCATCTGTTTTGTCAATAACCTCTTCAATAGCGCTGACACCCATCTTAACCCCTGCATTACATTCCTTCAAAAGCTCAATTGTGTCATTGTTGACCATATAAATCACTCCTGTAATTTTTTTGATATTATATCCATTTTGGAGGTAAATATGACCGAAATTCAAAAAACACTTTTCCGGATGCAAGATAAAGAATATAAGTTGTTTTCCCAAAAACTTATGCCAACTGTTCCGAAAGAAAAGGTTATCGGCATAAGAGTTCCCAAGTTAAGAAAATTTGCCAATAGCTTCTATAGAGAACCCGAAGCAAAAAGGTTTATGAAAAACCTTCCTCATAAATATTTTGAAGAAGATAATCTCCACGCGTTACTACTGGAAAAAATAAAAGATTATAATATAGCCATAGCTGAAACAGAAAGATTTCTACCACATATAGATAACTGGGCAACCTGTGATATGTTTGTGCCGACAGCATTTAAAAACAACACCAAAATGCTTATTGATAAAATAAACATCTGGATAAAATCAAGCCATAGCTACACAGTAAGATATGCCATAGAGCTTTTAATGAAGCTCTATCTTGATGAAAATTTCAGCGATGCTTATCCAAAGCTTGTAGCTTCTGTTAAGTCTGATGAATACTATGTTAAAATGATGATAGCCTGGTATTTTGCCACAGCTCTTTCAAAGCAGTATGATTTTGCTATAGCTTATCTTGAAAATAACAATCTCGATGAATGGACCCACAACAAAACCATTCAGAAAGCCATAGAAAGCTATCGCATCTTAGATTCTGTTAAAGATTATCTCAGAACTCTCCGACGCAGAAAATAAGAAAGCTTATAAAATCAGAAATTTAAGGAAATAATTATAATATATGTTTGACATTGCTTTTCATATAGTGTATAATTTATGAGATTATGACTACATTCGAAAAGGAGCAAAAAATGAATAAAAAAGAATTTAAACCATATGTTCCTGCCGATTCGGTAACAAAAGAAATGACAGTTTTTTCAATAATTCTTGGCTGTATTCTTGCTGTTGTTTTCGGTGGAGCAAATGCATACCTTGGTCTCAGAGTAGGCCTCACTATTTCCGCTTCTATTCCTGCTGCTGTAGTTTCAATGGGAATAGTAAGAAAAATTTTTAAGCGCGATTCAATCTTAGAAAATAATATGGTTCAGACCATAGGTTCTGCAGGTGAGTCTCTTGCCGCAGGCGCAATATTCACAATGCCCGCTCTCTTTATATGGGCAAAAGAAGGGCTTACAGACATGCCTTCAATGCTTGATATTGGCATCATAGCATTCTGCGGCGGCATACTCGGCGTTCTTCTTATGATTCCCTTAAGAAATGCTCTTATCGTTGAAGAACATGGAACACTCGGCTATCCTGAAGGCACAGCTTGTGCAGAGGTTCTTATGGCAGGTGAGCAGGGCGGTTCAAAATCGTCAATGGTTTTTGCAGGTCTTGGTATTTCTGCAGTATACAAATTCATTGCCGATGGCTTAAAGCTTTTCCCAAGTGAAATAAACTGGACAATCCCTGCCTATAAAGGAGCAGGCTTTGGTCTTAATATTCTTCCTGCACTCACAGGCGTTGGTTATATCTGCGGCGCAAAGGTTTCTTCCTATATGTTCTCAGGCGGCGTTCTTGCATGGCTTGTAATTATGCCTCTTATCGTTCTTTTCGGTAGCGATGCAGTTATTTTCCCTGCCCAAATAAGCGTTGCTGAGGTCTGGAAAACAGCAGGCACAGGCGGCATCTGGGGCAATTATGTCCGCTATATCGGTGCAGGCGCTCTTATTGCAGGCGGAGTTATTAGCCTTGTAAAATCTCTCCCCACCATAATATCAACCTTTGCCAAAGCTTTTAAAAGCTATGGAAAAAATCAGGGCAATGAAGGCGCTGTAATCCGCACAGAGCAGGATATGTCAATGAAAACAATAGTTATAGGATGTGTTGCAGTTGCTATCTTTATGTGGCTCTATCCCGGCATCCCCGTAAGCCTTTTAAGTTCTTTCCTGATTTTAGTATTTGGCTTTTTCTTTGCCACAGTTTCTTCAAGAATGGTTGGCGTTATAGGTTCATCAAATAACCCCGTTTCAGGAATGGCAATTGCCACACTCCTCTTTGCCACCCTTATCCTTAAAGCCACAGGCAACACAGGCGCCCCCGGCATGGTTGGTGCCATTGCAATCGGCTCTGTAATCTGTATTGTTGCTGCGATGGCAGGCGATATATCCCAGGATTTAAAATGTGGTTTCTTAGTTGGTGCCACACCAAGAAAACAGCAGTATGGCGAAATAATAGGCTCATTTGTTGCCGCAATTGCAATTGGCGCAATTCTTTATCTTTTAAATGCTGCCTATGGCTTTGGCTCCGAAGAGCTGGGCGCACCTCAGGCAATGATGATGAAAATGGTTGTGGAAGGCGTAATGAATGGTAATCTTCCCTGGGCGCTTGTTTTCACAGGTGTCTTCATTGCAGTTGTTATTCAGATTTTAGGTCTTCCCGTTCTTCCCATAGCAATCGGAATTTATCTCCCCATAAGCCTTTCAGCGCCAATAATGGTTGGCGGTCTTGTTCGTCTTATGGTTGAGAAGCTTAAATATAAAAATGACGAAGAAAAAGAAAATGCAATCCAGTCCGGTGTTCTTTATTCATCAGGTATGATAGCAGGTGAGGGAATACTTGGCATAATTCTTGCAGTTCTTGCCATTATAAAAATAAAAGGCACAGCAATCAGCGAAATGATAAATCTTTCAGATGCTATAAACCTTGGAAGCATAGGCGGTTTAGTGTTCTTTGTGCTTCTTACAGCTTCCTTCTTCGTATTTGCATATGCCGGCAAGAAGAATAACAAATAATAAATTATATAGGGTGGAGCAGCTGCTCCACCCATTTTCAAAACGGAGTATTTCAAATGAAAAAAAATAAAGCAAATTTTCTTGATTTTATTCCATATTATTCGCCAAAAATAACCCATAGCGAAAAGGATGGAATAATAACAGTTGATATGTATCATAAAGGCTTCTATGCACGCATAGCCCAGAAGATATTTCGCCGCCCTTCTGTGAGCCATATAAAATTAGATACCTACGGAAGCTTTGTCTGGAAAAATATAAACGGTCAGAATTCTGTTGGCGAAATAGCTGATATTATAAAGGCAGAATTCGGCGAAGATGTTGAGCCTCTTTATCCAAGGCTTGTTCAGTATATGAGAATCCTTTATAATAATAAATTTATATGCTATAAGGAGAAGTGAAATGAGCGTTTTAAAAGGCATAGAGCCGCAAAATGTTTTTAAATTCTTTGAAGAAATATCAAAAATTCCCCATGGTTCAGGCAATATAAAGCAAATAAGCGATTATCTTGTTTGCTTTGCTAAAGAAAGAGGACTTGAGCATTATAGGGATAAAATGAATAATGTTATCATAAAAAAGAAAGCAAGCAGTGGCTATGAAGAATCTGAACCCTTCATCATTCAGGCTCATATGGATATGGTATGCGAAAAGGAAGCAAGCTGCACAAAGGATATGTCAAAAGAAGGCATTGATTTAATAGTTGACGGTGATTTAATCACAGCCAATGGCACAACCCTTGGCGCAGATGACGGAATAGGCGTGGCTTATGCTTTGGCTGTTTTGGATGCTTCTGAGCTTTCCCATCCTCCGATTGAGGCAGTATTTACAGTTGATGAGGAAATAGGTATGCTTGGAGCATTTGAGCTTGATGTTTCCATTTTAAAAGGAAAAAGAATGTTAAATATTGATGCCGGAAGCGAAACCAGCATCACGGTCAGCTGTGCAGGCGGTGTAACATCAAAAAGCACATTTGAAATTAAAAGAGAAGATTTCCCCGGCGCCGCCCTAAATCTTAAAATATCAGGTCTGGAAGGCGGTCATTCCGGCGTTATGATACATAAGGGCGGAGCAAATTCCAATTCCCTTATGGGACGCCTTCTCTGGGATATTTCAAAGGATAATGATGTTCGTCTTGCATCTGTTGAAGGCGGCTTTAAAGATAATGCCATCCCCGTTGAAACAAATGCTGTCATAGTCTGCAAAAATCCCGATGACTGCAAGGCTGCTATTGAAAAGGTTGAAAAGGAATATAAAAACGAATATTCGGTAACCGACCCTGAGCTTAAAATAAGCATAGAAGAATGTGAATATATAAAGCCTCTTTGCCCGGATGACAGCAAAAAAATCATTCTGTTTTTAAATGCCGCTCCAAATGGTGTTCAGCAAATGAGTTCCAGAATAAAAGACCTTGTTCAGACATCGCTGAATTTTGCCATAACCTCATCATTTGATGATAAAATAGAATGTGTCATCTCTGCAAGAAGCTCTGTTGACAGTCAGAAATATATGGTGATTGATAAATTGTATCAGCTCACCTCATTCCTTGGCGGCAGTTCTGAAACCTGGGGCGATTATCCCGGCTGGGAATTTAAAGATAATTCCAAATTCAGAGATACCTTCTGCAAAGTATTTAAAAATAAATTTGGTTGTGAACCCAAAATAGAAGCTATCCATGCAGGATTGGAATGTGGTCTTTTCTCAGGCAGAATAGAAGGACTTGAAGCCATATCCTATGAACCCTATATGTGGGATGTCCATACCCCCCGCGAAAGACTTTCAATTTCGTCAACACAAAAGGTGTGGGAGCTTTTGGTGGACTTATTGAGTGAGTTAAAATAAATAGTTTTCAAATAAAAAGGGGCTGTCTCAATAATCGTATAAAGTGAATAATTATGCATTGTCAGGTTGTAGGGA
>JAZRGM010000030.1:0-14374 GCA_045644205.1 Clostridia bacterium
GAAGAACTTCTCGAACTCGTTGAAATGGAAATCAGAGATCTTCTCTCTGAATATGACTTCCCCGGCGACGATACTCCTATCGTTAAAGGTTCTGGTCTCCAGGTTCTCGAATCAACTTCAACAGATCCTGATGCTCCTGAATATGCTTGCATTAAAGAACTCATGGATGCTGTAGATTCCTACATTCCTTCTCCTGAAAGAGATGCTGACAAACCTTTCATCATGCCTGTAGAAGATGTATTCTCAATCACAGGCCGTGGTACAGTTGCTACCGGTAGAGTTGAAAGAGGTGTTGCTCACGTTGGTGACGAAGTTGAAATCGTTGGTCTCACAGACGAAAGCAGAAAAGTTGTTATCACAGGTCTTGAAATGTTCAGAAAACAGCTTGACGACGCTCAGGCTGGTGATAATGTTGGTGCCCTCCTCAGAGGTGTTCAGAGAAACGAAATCGAAAGAGGACAGGTTCTTGCTAAACCCGGTTCAATCAACCCTCACACAGTTTTCAAAGGCGAAGTTTATGTTCTTACCAAAGATGAAGGTGGCCGTCACACACCATTCTTCAACAACTACAGACCTCAGTTCTTCTTCAGAACAACTGATGTTACCGGCGTAATCAAATTACCCGAAGGTGTTGAAATGTGTATGCCTGGCGATAATGTAACAATGGAAGTTGAACTTATCACTCCTATCGCTATTGAAGAAGGTCTCAGATTCGCTATCCGTGAAGGTGGCAGAACTGTTGGTTCCGGTGTTGTATCTTCAATCATTAAATAATAATTGCCATTAAGGCATAAAAAGAGAGCATTTATATGCTCTCTTTTTTGTGCATATTTCAAAAATAAAAAGCTATCAAAAACATTTTTGTTTTTGATAGCTTTTTTGCTGTATAGGAAATTACGATGAATTCTATTCGCGAGATGAGATAAAAAACAAATTACGCTCGCGACGAGGGGTGAAAACTCAGACGCTTTTCTTAAAACAGGCTAAGTTGTCCTGTATCATTGTCTTCATCCTTAAGATAATACCCTGAAGCAGGAATATTTCTTGCTGTATAATATGATGGGTCAGCAAAATTAACATCCTTAAGATATTCAACCTTTGCCACGGTGCTTTTCTTTTTCATATTCATAAGAGCCACACCCATAGATTCTCTGGATGTTTTTGATTCCATAAGTGATGTATTGAATATCACTATCTTGTCAAGAGACGAATAAATAACAATATCTTCATCATTTGGCAGATACTTAACTCCAACAAGCTTCTGTTTGCCATAATATGCATTAACAAGCTTCTTTCGGTTTGTTTTGGTTTCATAGCATTTCATTGAAACCTTTGCACCTTTGCCATTTTCAAACACAAATAAAACATCGCCCGAATAATCTATGGTAGGAATTGCATAAACAATTTTTTCATCTGGCTCCATTTCTATTATGTTTGGAATATAATGCCCCATTTCGCTTGCCTTGCAGTCTTCAATTTCATGAATTTTTATCTTGTAGGCATTTTGCTTGTCGCTAAATAAAATAAGCTCAGATTTGTTTGTTGAATCCCATTCGCAAACAATATAGTCGTCGTCTTTAAGCTTGTGGGCTCCGCTTGATCTTAAGGAAACATGGCTGATTTTTTTGAGATAGTTTTCTCGGGTAAAGAAGATTCTCAGGTTGTAGTCTTCAATCATAGCAGATTCGTCAAATTCTTCGACAACATCATCATAGATAATCTCTGTTTTTCTCTCTGCACCATATTTTTTGGCAACATCTTTGAGTTCAGAAATAATAATCTTTTTAATTTCTTTGTCGTCTTTAACTATGGCGTCCAGTCTGTCAAGCTCTTTAATAAGCTCGTCAACATCCTGAATTCTCTTTAAGATGTATTCTTTATTTAAGTTTCTCAGCTTAATATCTGCAATGTAGTCTGCCTGAATTTCATCAATTCCAAAGCCTTTTATAAGATTCGGGATAACATCGTCGTCTTTTTCTGTATCTCTTATAATTTTGATAGCTTTGTCAATATCAAGAAGAATAAGCTTTAAGCCTTCCAGAAGATGCAGTCTGTGGGTAAGCTTGTTAATATCATATTTAATTCTTCTTTTTATGCAGCCCATTCTGAAATCTGTCCATTTTTCCAGAATTTCAGCAATGCCCATAACCTTTGGAGTTGTTCCGTCAAGAATATTAAAGTTACAGCTGAAGCTGTCTTCAAAGGGAGTCATCTTAAAGAGCTTGCCCATAAGCTTCTGTGGGTCAGTGCTCTTTTTAATATCGAGAGTAATTTTAAGACCGCTTAAATCGGTTTCATCTCTTAAATCGGTTATCTCCTTTATCTTGCCAAGCTTAATAAGCTCAATGGTTTTGTCGATAATAGCTTCTGCAGTTGTGGTGTAGGGAATTTCATAAATCTCAATAACGCTGTTTTTCTTGTCATAACGATATTTACTTCTGAGCCTTATACTTCCTTTTCCCGTTTCATATATCTGCTTTATTGCCGCTTCATCATAAATGAGCTGAGCTCCTGTTGCAAAATCTGGTGCTAAAAGAGTTTTTCTTATATCACACTTTGGATTCTTCAAATAGGCGATAGTTGTATCGCAAACCTCTTTAAGGTTAAAACTGCAAACATTATTTGCCATACCAACCGCAATACCCTGATTGGGGTTAACTAAAATATTTGGGAAAGTAACAGGCAAGAGGGTGGGTTCCTTTAGTGTTCCATCATAGTTGTCGGTAAAGTCAACCGTGTTTTTGTCAATATCCCTGAAAAGCTCGTTGCATATTTCATCAAGCTTAACCTCGGTATATCTCGATGCGGCATATGCCATATCCCTTGAATAGTGCTTTGCAAAGTTGCCCTTTGAATCAACAAAGGGGTGGAGAAGAGTTTCATTTCCCTTTGTAAGACGCACCATCGTTTCATAAATAGCTCCGTCACCGTGGGGGTTTAATTTCATTGTCTGTCCCACAACATTTGCCGACTTCGTTCTTACCCCTTTAATAAGGTTCATTTTATACATAGTGTAGAGAAGCTTTCTGTGAGAGGGCTTAAAACCATCAATCTCAGGAAGCGCTCTTGAAATTATAACACTCATTGCGTAGGGCATATAATTCTCACGCAGAGTATCGGTAATATTCATATCTGTATGATTCATATCTGTCCCTCCTTAGCTTAAGTCAAGCATTTCAAGATACATATGCCCGTTTGTGGCAATGTAGTCTTTTCTTCCTGTGAGATTATCACCCAAAAGCAGGTCAAAAACCTCTGCTGTTTTTTCAATATCCTCGCTGTTTACCTTAATAAGCCTTCTTGTTTCGGGCTTCATTGTGGTGAGTGACATCATTTCAGGATCGTTTTCACCAAGACCTTTCGATCTCTGAACAGTACATTTCGTTCCGGCTAATTTCTTTAATATATCCGCCTTTTCTTTTTCTGTGTAGGCAAAATATGTTTTGTCTTTGGCTGTAATTTCAAATAGGGGAGATTCAGCTATAAATACCTTACCCTCGTCAATAAGAGTCGGCACTAAGCGATATAGCATTGCCAGTATAAGAGTTCTTATCTGGTATCCGTCAACATCAGCATCAGTACAGATAATAACCTTGTCCCATCTTAAATTATTAATATCAAAGAGTGAAAGGTTTTTGTTGTGTTTTGAATTAATCTCAACTCCGCAGCCTAAAACTCTCATAAGATCCACAATAACTTCGCTTTTGAAAATCTTATCATATTCAGCCTTTAAGCAGTTGAGAATCTTACCTCTTATCGGCATAATAGCCTGGAATTCGGCGTCTCTTGCAAGCTTACAAGAACCAAGTGCTGAATCACCCTCAACAATATAAACCTCTCTTTTTGAAACATCCTTTGTTCTGCAGTCTACAAATTTCTGAACTCTGTTGTTAATATCAATATTTCCGCTGAGCTTTTTAGCAATATTAACTCTTGCCTTTTCTGCGTGTTCGCGGCTTCTTTTGTTAACAAGCACCTGAGCTGCAATCTTGTCTGCTTCAACTTTGTTTTCAATAAAGTAAATTTCAAGCTCCTGTCTTAAAAACTCCGTCATTGCATCCTGGATAAACTTGTTGTTGATAGCTTTTTTGGTCTGGTTTTCGTAGCTTGTCATTGTGGAGAATGAATTTGAAACCAGAATTAAACAGTCTCTTATGTCGTTAAATGTAATCTTCGATTCATTTTTAGTATATTTGCCAATCTGCTTAATGTATTTGTCTATAGTATACACAAACGCGTTTGTCACAGCCTTGTCAGGTGAACCGCCATGCTCAAGAAAGCTTGAGTTGTGATAATATTCAAGCCTTGAAACTTTGTTTGAAAAACAAAAAGCACAGGATAATTTAACCTTATAATCAGGCTTGTCTTCTCTGTCGCGGCCTTTTCTCTCGCACTCAATGTATTTAATATCGGTCATTGCGGTGCTTTCCGAAATTTCATTCACATAGTCCACAATACCATTTTCATAAACATAATCTGTAGTTTCAAATTCATTTTTGGATATTTCGTTTTTAAATCTTAAGGTAAGTCCCTTATTAACAATGGCCTGCTTTTTAAGAATGTCTATGTAGTGTTCTGCTGAAATATCAATATCTGTAAAAACATCAATATCGGGCTTCCATCTTATTTTTGTCATTGTGTGTCTGTGGCGGAAGGCTTCCTTTGAAAGTCCGCCAACATTCTCACCCTTTTCAAAGTGGAGCTGATATTTAAATCCATCACGATAAACAGTAACATCCATATATTCCGATGCATACTGTGTAGCACACGCACCCAAACCGTTAAGTCCAAGACTGTATCCGTAGTTTGAATCCGAATTATTGTCATATTTTCCTCCGGCATAAAGCTCGCAGAAAACAAGTTCCCAGTTGTATCTGTCTTCAACAGGGTTATAGTCCACAGGCACCCCTCTGCCGTAGTCTGTAACCTCTATGGATTTGTCAAGGTATCTGGTTATTTCAATTAAATCTCCATGACCTTCTCTTGCTTCGTCAATAGAGTTGGAGAGTATTTCAAACATAGCATGCTGGCAGCCCTCGATGCCATCCGAACCAAAAATAACTGCGGGACGCAGTCTTACTCTGTCGGCACCTTTAAGCTGGGAAATGCTCTCGTTTGAGTATTCTTTTTTCTTACCTGGCATTACAAACCACCCCAACATATAGTATCATTCATTATAACAATACACTATTTATCGTGCAAAGTCAAGTAAAGTCACAGAATTGTAAACTTATGAATCGTGAATGTAAAAATAAGCTATTCTGAAATATTCTTCCCATTCCTTAAAGGGGCGTAAAAAACTCACTTAAGTTTTTTACGCCCCTCCTGCTTTATATAATCTTAGCAACTATTAGATTTTTAAAAATAAAATGAATCACTAAGGCTCAGCACCTCAATTTTACCATCACTCCTTAGTCCGTGAAGGGTAACATCCATCTCTTTAAGCTCTTTAATCATATCTATCTGCTCTTTTGTTATTTTTTCTCCGGGAATAATAACCGGTGTTCCCTGAGGCATTTTGGAAATTGCCTTGCGGCATATTTTTCCTATTGCCGCTTCAGGCTCAACCCAGTCTCCGCCGCTGTGAAATGCTTTATATGATGACATAACCGCATTGGGACCTTCGTCGAAAAGCTCAGGCATATTCGTTTCATCATCTGTTTTTCCTGTAGATTTCATCATTCTTGAAAGAGTGAGAATCGAATTAACAAGCTTTCTTATTTCGCTTGCTGTGTTGTAGAGTGAAACAGAAAATACAATGTTTTCCTTGTCTGCATAGTCACATTCTATTCCATATTTGTTCATAAGAAGAACCGATGCCTCATATGCCGACATATCAACTCCCGAAAAATTAAGCACAATCTTTGTTTCGTCAGTTTGGTTTATATCGCATCCTGTTCCATTTTCAACTCCAAACCATAAAAGGTCAGTTCTGGAATTAATAATCTTGCGGCCTCTTTCAAGCTCTTTAAAAATAACATCATATTTATCTGCATTTTTAAATGCATAAAACAAAATGTTTTCCGATGCACAAAGCATCGCCGATGAAGCTCTTTCGCCCTCGTAAATATCCAGAATTGCTTCTATTGTGGAAGATAGCCTGCTTTCAATTGTTTCGGCAATGTGCAAAAGGGCGCTTCCTTTAAATCCGCCAAGAGTTTTTGAAAGGGAATGAACCACAATATCTGCCCCACACTCCAGCGCAGTATCAGGTGAATGTTTTGAAAAGGTAAAGTGAGCCCCATAAGACTCATCAACCATAAGAAGCATATTGTTTTCGTGGGCAATGATGCTTGCTTTTTTAATATTTGAGCATACTCCGTAATATGTAGGAGAGGTGAGTATTATCATTTTTGCATCGGGGCATTTACTAATGGCTTTTTCAATTCTTTCGGTGTTTATTCCCCCGTTTATACTGTATCTTTCAGAATAGCTTCTTTTAATAAACACAGCCTGAAGGGCAAGAATCGTTATAGCATTTATAATAGTTTTATCACATTCCGGGTCAACGATAACCTTGTCTCCCGGTGCGCAAACTGCCGATAATGCAGCATACACTCCGCAGGCGGTTCCTCCGGAGAGATAATAGCTTTTTGATGCCGAAAAGATTCCGGCTATCTCTGTTTCGCTTGTCTTTATTGCATCCTCAAGATGCTCATTACCGTCTGAATATGGAACTCTTTCAACATCCAGACTAAGTAAATTATCTGTCCTCATTCTGATTTTCCCCTTATGCCCCGGGGAGGAAAACCTTATCCTTTGCTTTGAAACATATTTCATAAGCAGATTAAAAATTGGTGGCTTCATTTGATTTCCTCTTTCTTTAAAGAAATGTTGTTTTTTATTGTTTCAAGCATCTGACCGCTTATCTTCATTTTAAATAAATGATGCTTTCCGTCAAAACGATACACCATATACACGGTTTTACCATTCTGATATGCTCTGACAGCATCATATTTTTTCTTTATCTTAAAGCTTTTGATTTCTTTCTTTGTTTCTTCAAAATATATTCCCTCAATATTTTCATATTTAACAGAGCATATAACCTGAGATTTTCTCCCTAAGATTCTTGTAGCGGTAAATTCGTTTTTCCTTGCGGCAAATTCAAATTCTATCATAAACCTAAAAATCAGCTGCCATCCAAACCATCCCGTAAGTGCCCAAAGCACCAGATGCTTTATTATAAAGGGTAGCTTTATTCCGATAAGTATTTCGCCAATTCCCCATACTATGTAAAAAACATACATAAAAACAATCCATAATATAGCAGGCCCAAAGGCACTTTTTTCACTTCTTGCAGTTTCCTTAAACATAGCTTTCACCATATATTCCTCTCACCGAAACCTCACCCGATGTAACGCTCAGAGTTTCTCCCTCATCTGTTTCCACACTAAGGCTTCCGTCGCGGTTAATATCCTTGCATAATCCGATAATGCTCTTATCATCGTTTGCATATATAACTCTCACTCTTTTTCCAAGGGTGATGCAGTCTTTTTTATATTCATCCATAACTTTGGAAATAGTATCGCTATTACAGCAGCTTTCTATTTCTTCAAGCACCCTGCATAAAATATCACCTTCGCTTGCATCTTTTCCCGTAATAAGCGAAATAGATGATGCAAATTTAAGCTCTTTATCAAAGCTTTTTGTGTTGGCATTAATTCCTATTCCAACATTAATAACAGCCTTGTTGTCTCCGTCATACCTTAGCTTTGTAAGAATTCCGCATATTTTTTTTCCATCTTTCGACACAATGTCGTTTGGCCATTTAATTTTGCAGGGCAGATATGAAGAAACAGCTCTCTTTATTCCAACAGCGCAAAGAGCTGTCATAATATGAATTTCTTCAAAGCTCATATCAGGCACAAGAATAATAGAAAAATATATTCCGCCTTCTTCTGATTCCCAGCTTCTTCCAAGCCTTCCTCTGCCATTTGTCTGCCTTTTGGCATAAATAACTGTTCCGTTTTTTATTGGTATATTTTCTGCTATATCAAAAGTTGAGCTTACCTCATCAAAATAGTAAAAATCTTTTCCTATATATTTTGTTTTAAGATTATTCTTTATATATTCAGCAGATACAGTGTTTTTTTCATTCTGCATTCAAAACAGCTCCGTTTTAATAGTGTCTTTTTCAATAGTAATAGGGGCATATTTTCCTCTTGCGCCGGGGTTTAAAATAATCATACCGTCGTCTTCTTCAAGCTTCTGAATATGACTGTGCCCATAAAGCACGATGTCAGCCTTTTTTGCTATTGCCACTTTTTTTAATGCTTGTGTTCCTGATTTAACATAAAACTTATGCCCGTGGGTAAGAAAAAACTTTTTCCCTTCAAGCTCAAAAAACCTTTCGTCAGGAAATATATTGTTTCTTAGCCACACATCGTTATTGCCCTTAACAAAAATAAAGTTCTGCCTTGGAAACATATTTTCAAGTTCTTCGCAGTCATGAGCCACATCTCCCAGATGTATGCAATAATCCGGGGAATGTTTTTTAATCGCATTGGCTGCATCTGTTATGTATCCGTGTGTATCGCTTATAATAAGATATTTCATAAAAACCTCCCGGCTAAGATGTCTTTTTAAAATTATACAATATTATCAAGGTAAATGCAAGGCTGCATTAAAACATTACAAAATATAACATTTTATCCTCCTGCGATAATTTGACAGTTTGTGTCTGAAAGTGTATAATAATTAAATGACTGTTTTTGAAAGGTGGTGGCAGTATTGGAAAACAAAGAAACAATAACAGGCGAATTATCCCATATTATTTTTACAAATGAAGACAATGGCTATACTGTCGCCCGTTTCGACGGAGACAACATAAATTTTATTGCTGTGGGAATTCTTTATTCTGTGAGAGAAGGAGAAAAACTTGAGCTAACCGGCGAATGGACAGAACATTCTACCTATGGAGAACAGTTTAAGGTGGAAAGCTTCAAAAAAATAATGCCCACAAGCTGTGATGATATCGGGCGTTATCTTTCATCAGGAATAATAAAAGGTGTCAGAAAAGCCACAGCCACCAAGATTATCGAAGCCTTTGGGGAAGATTCTCTAAAGGTAATATCGGAAGACCCTGAAAGACTTTCAAAAATAAGGGGAATAAGCCTCCAGAAAGCTTATGAAATTTCAAAAAACTTCAATATGCAGCTTGGCACATCCGAGCTTTTCATATTCTTAAACCGCTTTGGCATATCTGCCAATTCCTGCATGAAAATCTATCGCCGCTATCAGGCTCTTTCAAGGGAGATTGTCATGTCCGACCCTTATCTTCTCTGCACAGAAGATTGTGGCATAAGCTTTCGCAAAGCAGATGATATTGCTATGCAAAATGGCTTTTTCAAAACAGAACCCAAAAGAATAAAAGCCGGAATTATCTACACCTTGAAAAATGCCCTCCAATATGGCCACACCTATCTTCCCGATAAAGTTCTTCAAAATGAGGTCTCACGGGTTCTTGAAATATACGATATGGATTATTCTGCCTATATAGAAGAGCTTTGCTTTTTGAAATTCTGCGTCTGTGAAAAAAAGGGCGAAGAAAAAAGAATATATCTTTATGAATACTATAAATACGAAAGCTATATAGCAAAAAAACTCTCCGTTCTTGCATCATATCGCGGCAGGAAAACAGGTGTTAATGTTGAACCCCAGATAGATATGGCAGAAGCCGATTCTTCAATAAAATTTGCCCATCTTCAGCGGGAGGCTGTGCGCCTTTCTCTCTATGAGAATGTGATGGTAATAACAGGTGGCCCCGGAACAGGAAAAACCACCATAATAAATGCCATAATAGATATTATGAAATCAAATGGCTTAAAGGTGAGCCTTGCTGCTCCAACAGGCAGAGCCGCCAAGAGAATGTCAGCTGTTTGCGGAGATGAAGCCAAAACAGTTCACCGTCTTTTAGAGGTTAGATATAGCGAAAACAATAAGCTGGAATGTGAATACAACGAATCTAATCCAATAGATACTGATGTTATAATCGTTGACGAGGTTTCAATGGTTGATGTTGTTCTTATGCATGCCCTTCTTTGCGCCCTTCGACCGGGAACAAGGCTTATTATGGTGGGTGATGTAAATCAGCTTCCGTCAGTTGGCGCGGGCAATGTTCTGGGCGATATAATAAATAGCGGAAGGGTTCCTGTTATCCGCCTTACGGAGGTCTTTCGTCAGAGCGAAAACAGCATGATAGTTGTAAATGCCCACGATATAAATAGTGGTAAATATCCCACCTGCAATGTTAAGGATAGTGATTTCTATTTTGCAGGCATAGAAAGTGCAAAAAGCGGAGCAGAGTATATATGTGAGCTTTGCCATACAAGGCTAAAAAAAGCCTATGGATTTGAAAGTGGGGATATACAGGTGCTTTCTCCTGTTAAAAAGGGGATAACCGGTGTTAATAATATGAATGTTGTTCTTCAGGGACTTTTAAATCCACCATCAAAAGGCAAAAAAGAGAAAACATTCGGCGATATGATTCTTCGCGAGGGCGACAGAGTTATGCAGATGAAAAATAACTACGATATGCTCTGGCGTGAATTTTCCACAGGAGCCGAAGGCTTTGGTGTGTTTAATGGTGATGTTGGCGTTGTAAAAGACATCAATAGCGATATGAAAACCGTCAGCGTGGTTTTCGATGATAAAGAGGTTATCTACGATTTCAAGGAAGTGGCTGATTTGTCTCTTGCCTATTGCATAACAGTCCACAAAAGTCAGGGGAGCGAATTTCCTGTCGTTATAATGCCTCTTTATCCCGGACCTGAAATGATAATGAACCGCAATCTTTTCTACACAGGTGTCACAAGAGCAAAAAGCCTTGTTATTCTTGTGGGCAATAAGGGTGTTATGTGTAAAATGGTAGATAACAATCGTGAGAATAAAAGATATTCCGGCCTTATGGAGAAAATATGTAATGAAATCAGCTAGAGTAATCACTTCATTTATATATAATATAATTCTGGATGTTTTTTATCCACGAAGATGCATCTTTTGTAATTCAAGAATAAATATCGCCAAAAAATATTGCATCTGCCCAGATTGTGTTCCTAATTTAAAAATTCAGGGACAATCAGTAAGAAATGATGGAAAGTTTTTCGAAGAGGGAATATCAGCTCTTGAATATAGTGGCAATGTAAAAGAGACGATGAGGGAATTCAAATTCAGAGGAAAATCTCATCTTGCTTCAAGCTTTGCTCATGCGATAAATCTCAAGCTAAAAGACAGAGATTTTATAAAATCATTATCATATATATGTCCTGTGCCGATTCATCCTTTAAGGGATAGGGAATACAATCAGTCGGAATTAATAGCAAAGCATATTTCTCAAAAGTTTTCCATACCTCATATACCCGACATGCTTATAAAAATATCCAATATACGCCCTCTTTCAACAATGAATTTTGCTCAGCGGAGAAGAATGATAAAATCCACCATAGATTTCAATCCTAAATATGATATAGAAGGAAAAAACATCTGTCTTGCAGATGACATCTACACAAGCGGCTCAACAGCTAATGAATGTGCCCGTATTCTCAGAATGTACGGAGCAAATAAGGTCTATGTTGTGTCAGCCTGCTACAGCGTAAAAAATAAACCGGGAGGAAATAAAGATGCCGATACAGATATCTCAGATAAGTAAAAGCTACGGGGTAGACACAATCCTCGAAGGCATCACTATGAATATATCCGATAATGAAAGAATAGGTCTCATCGGTGCCAATGGTGCCGGAAAGACGACTCTTTTAAAAATAATATCAGGTGAGCTTTTCCATGACAGCGGCACAATCTTCACCCCAAAAGATTCCACCATCGGCTTTTTAAAGCAGAATCCCGAAGATGGAATAACCTCCACTATGTGGGATGATATAATGGAGATTTTTTCTGATGTCACCCAAACCGAAGAACAGATGCGGGCTTTGGAGACAAAAATGTCTGATATTAATCTTTCTGATTCTGAAAGAGACAATATCCTTTCGTCATATTCACGCCTTAGCGCGATTTTTGATGCAAAAGGCGGTTTTGAAATACAAACCAAAATAAAAACTGTGTTAAACGGAATGGGTTTTGAAGATTTTGATGTTAAGAATGTAAGGGTGAATACTTTAAGTGGCGGAGAAAGAACAAAATTCTCTCTTGCAAAGCTTCTTTTAAAAAACCCCGATATCCTTCTTCTCGATGAACCAACCAATCATCTTGATTTCAAAACAATGCAGTGGCTGGAGAGCTATCTCAAATCCTACCGCGGCACAATCATAATAGTATCCCACGACAGATACTTCCTTGATGCCCTTGTTGACACAATATATGAAATCGAGCGCACAAATGCTACCCGTTATCCCGGAAACTACACAAAATACCTCGAAACCAAAAAGCATAATTATGAAATAGCTTTAAAACACTATGAAGAACAGCAGGCAGAAATCAAACGACTTGAAGACTATGTAGCTCGCAATAAGGTAAGGGCATCAACAGCAAAAAGCGCAAAGAGTAAGCAAAAATCCATCGACCGTATGGAGCTTATTGAAAAGCCCGTTGTTTTCGGCAAGGCGTGCAGATTTTCGTTTGAGCTGGAATTTACTTCCTATAAAGATGCTCTTCTTTGTGAAAACCTTGAACTCAATGTAAATGCAGGCGGCATGGTTAAAACTATTGCCCGAAATATTAATATTGACATAAAAAGAGGCGAAAAGGTTGCTATCATAGGTAAAAACGGTGTGGGAAAATCAACCCTTTTAAAAACTCTGTCCGGAATAAATACCATTTATGGCGGAAACTTTGAGTTCGGAAGAAATGTTTCCCTTAGCTTCTATGATCAGCAGCAGGAATGTCTTCATGAAAACAGCACCGTTCTCAATGAAATCTGGGACCGCTATCCAAGAATGGATGAGGTTGAAGTAAGAACCCTTCTCGGCACAGTTCTCTTTACCGATGAAGATGTTTATAAAAGGGTTTCCGATTTAAGCGGCGGTGAAAGGGCAAGACTTCTCCTTCTTGCAATAATGCTTGAAAAATCCAACACCCTCTTATTGGACGAACCCACCAACCATCTTGACCTTCCCTCAAAAGAAGCTCTTGATGGTGCTGTTAAAAAATTCGATGGCACAGTAATCCTCGTTTCTCACGACAGATACTTTTTAAATAAGGTTGCCGATAAGATAATAGAGCTGACCGAAGATGGTGCATTTTGTTACAATGGAAATTATGATGAATATTTAAATGAGAAAAATGCCATACTTCAAAGTGGGGTACAGTCGTCACAAAATGTTTCATCTGCAGCACTGAGCTACGAAGAAGAAAAGCGCCGCCAGGCAAATCTTCGCAATCTGACCAGAAAAATAGAAAACGCAGAAAACAGCATTGAAGAAAAAGAAAATGAAATTGAAGAAATAAAAAATAAAATTTCCGATGCCGGCTCTGATTATGAAAAGGTCAGAGAACTATATGAGATTCAGGAAAAATGTGAAAAAGAGCTGGACGATTTGTACGAATTGTGGAATACTTTGTCAAAAGAAATGGAATCTATTGTGTAATGTGAAAAAAGATAGAAAAATTTTCAAAAAAGTGTTGACAAATAAAGACCCTATATGATATATTATTAAAGCGTCGCGGGTGGAACAAAATCTGCACAAGAAAATTTTTCAAAAAAATTTAAAAAAGTGCTTGACAATGTGTTTTATCTGTGATATACTTTTAAAGTCGCGTGAATGACGCAGACAAAATTTGATCTTTGAAAAATGAACAGTATGAGAGGTTCTCGGAAATGAGAATTGAGTTTAAAGCGAAAGCTTTTTAACTAGTAAATTAAGTTAGTGTTTAATGAGCTAACAAACAATCAATTGAAACTTAAGACTACGGTCTTTTAAATTTTTTATTGAGAGTTTGATCCTGGCTCAGGACGAACGCTGGCGGCGTGCCTAACACATGCAAGTCGAGCGGGGCCAACCGATAGATTCCTTCGGGATGAAATCGGGGAAGCTTAGCGGCGGACGGGTGAGTAACGCGTGAGTAACCTGCCCATAAGAGGGGAATAACACAGCGAAAGTTGTGCTAATACCGCATAATATGATTTTACCGCATGATAGAATCATCAAAGATTTATCGCTTATGGATGGACTCGCGTCTGATTAGATAGTTGGCGGGGTAACGGCCCACCAAGTGTACGATCAGTAGCCGAACTGAGAGGTTGACCGGCCACATTGGGACTGAGACACGGCCCAGACTCCTACGGGAGGCAGCAGTGGGGAATATTGCGCAATGGGGGCAACCCTGACGCAGCAACGCCGCGTGAAGGATGAAGGTCTTCGGATTGTAAACTTCTGTTCTGAGGGACGAACAAGGACGGTACCTCAGGAGGAAGCCACGGCTA
>JAZRGM010000031.1:0-33323 GCA_045644205.1 Clostridia bacterium
TGGTGCAACAAAAGAAGAAATAGAGTTTTTTGGTAAGCTTTTAGGAATGAAAGTTGTTTTAGCGTAAATTATTGTTTACCGAACTCGATGTTCGGTAAAATATAAAGGGAAGAAGTAATAGTGAAGAGGGAATAGGTATGGAAGATTTTCGCCCAAAGGCGAAAATCAACCTAACTTATTCACTATTTCTTATTACCTATTACTTAAATTATTGTTTATCGCGTCAAGCGATAAACAATAATTTAAAAGGAGGATATATATGAGTCACCTTATTGGTATGGATATGGGGACATCATCGGTTAAAGCCATTCTTATGACCGAAGATGGAAAGGTTATAAAGGTTGCAAGAGGTGCATTTGAATATACAACGCTTGAAAATGGCGGAGTTGAAATATCCGCCGAGACTTACGCAAAAGTTTGTCTTGATGTTATAAAAGATTTGGCAAATTCTGCAGGCGGAGATGTTAAGGCTGTTTGTGCATCGTCTGCAAGCGGAAACCTCTTGGTTTTAGATAAAGGAAATAATCCCCTTACAGGAATTATAAACTGGCAGGACAAAAGAGTTAAAGAAGAAGCAAGAGAAGTGTTTGCAGATATTGACACCGACTCATTCTACAAGCAAATTGGCTGGCCATTTGGCTTTAAGGCATTTCCCCTTGCTCAAATGGCATACATAAAGAAAACAAATCCTGAAATTATTGAAAAAGCCGGAAAGGTTTGCATGAGCACAGAATATCTCTATTTCCTCTTAACAGGAAAATGGGGTATTTCAACCTCTGCCGGAACACCGTTTTTCTTTATCGATCAGCAAACAGGAAAGTATATCCCTGAGCTTTTAACCACACTAGGCGTTTCTGAGGATATGTTCCCCCCTGTTATGGATGCGGCGTCAGCCCTTGGCACAATACTTCCCGAAATGGAAGAAAAAACAGGTCTTAAAGAAGGAACTCCCATTGTTTTAGGAACCTTTGACCACCCATCGGCTGCAAGAGGAGTTGGCGTTTTTAAAGAAGGTCAGGTGCTTTTATCATGCGGAACATCATGGGTTGCATTCTTCCCAATTGAAAACAGAGAAAAAATAGCCGATGCTAAAATGCTTATTGACCCTTTCCTTTCACCAAAAGGCGGATGCTGGGCAGGGATGGCATCTGTGGCATCTATTTCAGAAAGAATATGGCTTTATGTGAGCAAATATATTGATGACGGAAAAGAAGCATTCAATCTTCTTTCTTCCCTTGCAAAGAAAAGCGAAAAGGGAGCAGGCGGGCTTACCATAAACCTACGGGAAGAACCCTGCGATGATGTTATTTTAAAATATGAAAAACGCCATATTGCAAGAGCAATTATGGAAGGAACCATTAACCTTTTAAAAGAAAAGCTCGACAGCTTAAAAGAAAAAGGCATCAAGGCAACAGAGGGCATAATGGTTGGCGGACCTTCGGAAGATCCATACTGGATTGAATTAATTGAAGATATGTGCAATATAAAGTTAAAGGTTATTCATGGTCAGTATGCAGGTGCTGTTGGTGCTGCAACTATGGCAGGTATTGGCTGTGGGCTTTATGAAAACGAAGAAAAAGCATTTGAGCTTTTTAATAACTAAGGGAAAGGGTTTTTGCTATGTATAATTTAGTTGTTGAAGATTACGATAAGTTTGTCTATGAAAAAGAATTAAAGGACTTTTTACCTAAGGATGTTTTTGACTTTCATATTCATGTTTTCAGAGACGACACACCCCCTTATGAAAGATTTAAAAATGCACCCAAATCATGGGTTGGCAGAATTACAGATGAATTAAGAATAGAACAGCTCCAGAGAACTGCAAGAGAACTTTTTCCCGAAAACAACTTTAAAGCACTTATATTTGGCGGCACAGGAAGAGATTTGCAGATAACAAACGATTATGTTATTAAAGCGGGTAAAGAGCTTGACTATCCTACCCTTTACAGAACAAACTCTACTATGAGTGGCGAAGAGCTTGAAGAAAATATTAAAAAAGGCGGTTTTTTAGGAATTAAGCCTTATCTTTCTGAAAGCCCCACATATATTCCAAATAAGGAAATAAGAATTTTTGATTTTGTTCCCCACGAGCATTTAAGAGTATGCGACAAAAACGGATGGATTGTTATGCTTCACATTCCCCGCGATGGAAGATTCAAGGACCCCGTTAATCTTTATCAGCTTAAAGAAATTGAAGAAAAATACCCAAATCTTAAGCTCATTATTGCACATATCGGCAGAGCCTATGCCAAAGAAGACATCGGAAACGCATTTGAAATGGTCGGTCAGGGAGCAAACACCTATTTTGATTTTACAGCAAACCTTTGTGACGATGCTATTAAAGCATGCCTTGAGGCCGTTGGCCCCAAGAAGCTTTTATTTGGTTCTGACCTTCCTTATGCTATAATGAGAATGTATAGAATTGTTGAAGACGGATACTACATAAACATCGTAAGACGAGGAGAGTTTGGCGACATCACAGGCGTTGCCCACATGAGAGAAACTGACGAAAAAGATTTAACTCTTATGATTTATGAGCAGATAAGAGCATTAAAAAGAGTGGCTCTTGATATGAAGTTAAAAGACAGCGACATTGAAGACATTATGAATTCTAACGCTGTGAGACTTATAAACGAAGTAAGCGGCAAATAAACGGAGGCTCTGATATGTATAACGAAAAATACACAGAATACGACAGATTGGTATATGAAAAAGAATTAAAAGATTTTCTGCCGGATGAGTTTATTGATTTTCATACCCATGTGCAGGATAAAAATATGAATGGCTACGGTTCCCATAATGGAGGTTCGTCATGGACAGACCTAATAGCAAAAGACGGAAGCGATGTGGAGCTTCTTCTTGACAGCTACAAGGAAATGTTTCCCGCACAAAAGGTCACTCCTCTTATTTTTGGCGGATGCCTTTGTGATATAGATAAGGTTAACGACTATGTTTATAACAAGGGAACAGAATATAAACTCCCCACACTCTACAGAACCGACTATGCAATGGATGCCGACAAGCTGGAGGAAGACATTTTGAAAAGAGGTTTTTTGGGAATAAAGCCATATCTTTCAAATTGTCCTTCATATATTCCTTCAAAAGAAACAAGAATATTTGATTTTCTTCCCCATGAGCATTTAAAGGTTTGTGATAAACACGGGCTAATTGTTATGCTCCATATTCCCCGTGACGGAAGACTCAAAGACCCTGTTAACCTTTATCAGCTAAAGGAAATTGAAGAAAAATATCCAAACCTTAAGCTCATCATTGCCCACATCGGAAGAGCATATGCCAAGGAAGACATAGGAAATGCTTTTGACATTGTGGGAAAAGGAGCAAACACATATTTTGATTTTACAGCAAATGTTTGCGATGATGCAATTAAAGCATGTATTGAAGCTGTTGGAACTAAAAAGCTTATTTTCGGTTCTGACCTTCCTATTGCTATTATGAGAATGTATCGTGTTGTGGAAAATGGTGTTTACTACAACATCGTTCCAAGAGGTCACTATGGCGATGTGGACGGTGAACCACATATGAGGCAGTCTGATGAAGACACCATAACAGTTATGATATATGAACAGATAAAGGCTTTAAAGAGAGTTGCAGTTGATATGAAGCTTAGCGACAGCGATGTTGAAGCTATTATGAACTCAAATGCTAAAAAGCTTATTGAAGAAGCCGGAAGATAAAAATTATATAAACAAAAAAGATGATTGATAGAATTTAGATTTCTATCAATCATCTTTTTTGTTGTTTTAATCTACCTAATTATATATCCCAATCCACCATGAAAAACACCGCCGCTTAAAGCTTTTTCTTTTATCTTTTGTGTAAATGGTGAGCTTACCTCAACATCATTTATTTCTTCTCTTTTAATTTTCCACCTGAATGTGTAGGATAAAATTGAATCTGTTTCATGCTGACTGTCTATGGTGAAAAGCTTCTGAAATTTTAGGATATTGCTGTTTTCATTGAGAAGCTCTTTTAAATCTTCGCCCAGAAGCCAGGAATGACAGGTGAAAACCTTCCATTCTTTTTCAGGAAAATATTTTGCAAAAAACTCTCTGGCAAAATCAAAGGATTTTTGACATTCTTTTATATCAAGAGGGCCTGCGGCAGGAATATGAGTATCTACAACAGCATCTCCTTTTTTTACGCCTATTTTGGGAAACTCATAGCTATTTGAAAAGCAAAACTGCAGTCTGCCAAGTTTAAAAAGCTTTGCTTTTAAATGGTAACTGAGCCAGTCTAACTCGCCCAGATAAAGTTCTCCTTTTAAACCACTCCATATATCAAGCCAACGGGGAATATCAGCAAGGGTATCGAGCAAAATTTCAGTGCTTATGCCTTTTTCTTTATATATTCTTTCGGTTTCTTCACAAAAATAAAGAAAAAACAAAAAGTTTTTCTTACCGTCTTTTGAGTTTAAATCATAATTATCAATTGTAAGGGTTTTATCTATTTCATAGCTTTCAAGAATCCTATAAAAATCTTCGTCATAGTGTTTTGGAAAGCATAATTTATTATACCATTTTAAAACTATTTCTTTTGAATTCAAAGCTATCACCTCATTTAAGTTATAATATCACAAGACCTCTGCAAATTCAATACAATTTTACATTTTTAGTATTGTGTTTTTACTATGTATTTGATAATATATAGCTATACTTTTATTATTTATGAGGTGATTTTTGTGCAAGAACTTAAACAGGCTGTTGAAAAACATTCCAAACTTATTTTAGACTCTGAAAGATATATCTGGAATCATCCCGAAACCGGATACAAAGAATATGAAACTTCTGCCTATATGGAAAAAACATTTACAGATTTAGGCTATGAACTCGATAAGCCCGAAGATATAACAGGCTTTATAACTACTCTTAACACAGGCAAGGAAGGACCGACAGTTCTTATTTTGGGCGAGCTTGATTCAATTATATGTCCCGAGCATCCCGAATGCAATAAAGAAACCGGAGCAGTTCATTCATGCGGACACAACGCACAATGTGCAGCTCTTATAGGTATTGCAGCAGCACTTAAAGAGCCCGGAATCTTAGATAAATTCTGCGGAAAAATCAAGCTTTGCGCAGTTCCTGCAGAAGAACTTTTAGAAAATGAATACCGTGCTAATCTTCGAGAAAAAGGAATCATCCGTTTCTTTGGCGGAAAATCGGAATACCTTGCAAGAGGATATTTTAATGATGTTGACCTTGCATTTATGGTACACACAAGTAGTGTGTTTACAGTAAGAGCAGGTTCGGTGGGATGCCTTGCCAAGAAAATCACCTACAAAGGAAAAGCTTCTCATGCCGGAGGCTCACCATGGAATGGACACAATGCACTCTATGCCGCCAACTGCGGTCTTAATGCAGTTAATGCAATAAGAGAAACCTTCCAGGAAAAGGATATAATAAGAGTTCACCCCATTATAACAAAGGGCGGAGTTATGGTTAATGCTATTCCCGGAGAGGTTACCTTGGAGAGCTACATAAGAGGCGAAAGCTTTGAAGCTATGGTAAGAGAAAATAAGAAGGTTAACCGAGCATTTATCGGCGGAGCTGTTTCACTTGAAACAAATATTGATATTACCGACTATGCCGGATATGCTCCCCTTAAAAACAGTAAGGATATGATAGAGATTACCAAAGATGCTGCTTCCCAAATGCTTCCCGAAGAAGAGTTTTCATATAATGATGTTATCGGCTCAGGAAGCACAGACATGGGAGACCTTTCCTGCGTTATGCCGGTTGTTCACCCATATGCTGCAGGTGCTAAAGGAACAAGCCACGGAAATGACTACTACATAGAAGACCCTGTAAGGGCTTGCGTAAAAAGCGCTCAGATGCAGCTTGCTATGCTTTATCTTCTTTTAAAAGAAAATGCAAAAAGAGCAAAAGAGGTTGTGGCAAACTACAAGCCTCAATATACAATTAAAGAATATGTTGAATTTATGGATTCTCTTAATCGCACAGGAGACCGCATTGAGTACAGCGAGGAAAGCATTAAAATAGACCTGTAACAGCAAAAAAAGGTTTGTAAAAAAACTAAGTTTTTTTACAAACCCTTTTTTAATTATGCATTTTCAAAAACCCAGAGCGTTTCATCCCCCTGAGCATACACAGTGAGGATAACTCCTTCTCCGTTTTCTTTTTTATATGTAAATCTTGGAGTCTGACCGTTTTCTATCTGTTCCTTCAGAACATCGTAGTTTAAAAATCTAAGCATCCCCCTGTGAAAATCGGGGTGAACCCTATGGTGGATATAGTCCTTCATTATTTCACTGAATTTTTCCTCAGTTTCTTTAAAATCAAGATATGATGGCATAATTATTCTGCGGGCTATATCTGTTTCAAGAGAAACCGAATAAATACCGCTATAGTGACCGCTGAGAACCTTAATCATCATATCCAGATCCTTGATGCCTGTTTCTATAAATTTGAATCTTCTTTCATCAGTTCTGGCAAAGCTTTGCTTTTCTTTTTCCTGGTAATATCTTGCCTTAGCATCATACATTCTCTTTTCCGCTTCGCGAACAAGGGATTCTGTGTTTATATTTTTTATGCTGTAGTTCATACCGATGGAAATATGGTAGCCTTTTTTCTCAATTTTTTCAAGCAACACAGACATATGCTTCTCTACATCTTCCTTACTCATACCTTCGGTGAATATGAGATATTCATCTCCGCCCATACGGTAAAGATGATGACCAAAGAAAACCTCTTTTATGCAGTTGGCAACATAGATAAGCATCTCATCCCCTGCAGCATGGCCATACTTATTATTATATGAATGAAGCTCATTAACATCTATATACATACATGCAAAGTTTTGAGGATGAGTATTGTCAAATCCGATTATATCTCTTTTATAGGCAACTCTGTTTGAAAGACCTGTGAGAGCGTCGGTAACTGCATCGGATTCGGTTTTATCAAGATGCTTCTTGTTGTATATGGAAATTGAGAAACAAACAGCAATCTCCCTGAGAAGCTCTTTTGCTTCACTCTTATTATGTGGATTAACCACACCCAAAACACTTATGTGCTCATTTTTATCAGAAACTGCAGCAAAAGCTATATGACTAATTTCCTTTTCCTTTAAAAACGCATAGAGATTTGGATTTGATTTTAAAAGCTTACTGTCGGCTGAAAGGTCAAAAACCAATAAGGTTACATTTGATTCCTTATGATATCTGCTTGCAATTTCAAAGATTTCAGATGCTATGTATCTTCGGTCATCGCCTTCTAAGAGTTTGTCTTTGCTTGAAGGAATGATGTAGTTATAATCCTCACCGTCAAGGTCAATAAAGAAGGATGACACACCTTCTGAAAATTCACATATTCTCTGAAGTGCTTCGGCAATTCCTGCCTTCTCCTGATTAATACTCAAAAGAAGCTTTCTTATGCCCGATGCATAAACAGTTGTTTTTGAAAGCATTCGTTCTGTGGTAAATATCATAATAACATAAAATACCATTATAACTATTACAACCAGAAATACTATCATAAGACTATTGTGCATTTTTTCGGCTTGTGCAAAAACAACACTCTCAGGAACAGAAAGCACAATATGCCATCCTTCAATATCTATGGGAGAATAGTGGGAATACATCATAACATGGGAAATGTTGGAACGATATGCACAAAACCCGTTTTTTCCATTTTTTATGTCATCACGCATTTCATCATAGGAATAGCCTTTTTTACTCTGAATAACTCTTGCTTCAAAAAGATTTCCCGTATCGTCACGCCAGGTATCAACAATAAAATCGCCTGTGGCACGGTCTATTATGTAGAGTCTGGCATCTAAGCTGTCCGCCATAGGCTTATAATGCATTTCCAGAGATGCAAGCCCTATAACACCATAGAGAATGCCAACCGTCTCCCCGGCTACTTTTATCGGCACAGAGCTTCTTACAACCTTCATTTTTGAATTTGTCAAATCAGAAACGATACCGGTTATATAGGGAGCATTTTTAGCTTCTTCAGAAAACACAAGCTCATTTTCAACATTAACTTCCCCCATTTTGGTGCGGAAAAGACCGTCGGGGGTGAGTATACCTATATTTTCTATAAGACCTATCGATTTAAAGGAGGCAAACAGCATATCATAGCTATCACCGTTTTTATAAAGGTTTGCCGCGATATTTGCAATGGTGGTGAGGTTTTCCCTGTCGGAAAAAAACTGCAGACTGATATCGTCTTTTATTTCCTTTGTGCGCATATGAAGGCTTTCAAAAGCTGATTCTTCTGCAGCAGAATATGCATAATCAATCATCGAAAGAAATGTTACACAAAGCAAAAGCGCCACAATTATCGTTGCCACTATTCTGTTTTTAATGTATCTTGGATTCTTAATTTTCACTATATGTCACTCCAAAAACAGTAATTAATGAATTATATGTTAATTTTATCACAAAAAACAAATTCCGTCAATAATGGCACAAGACTACATATACATTTCGTATATATACACAAAAATACAGCACAGTTTTTGAAAACTGTGCTGTATTTTGATTTGAAAGATTATATAATTTCAATACCAAGGATACTGCAAAGATTTGCAATTTTTTCTGTGTTGTCACCATAGGATATAATATAGTGCTGACACATAACATTCTGAGCAAATTTTTCGGTATCTTCAAGAAGGATTTCCAAGCCGGGGAGCTGAGGAGCAGGCTGAGTCCAGCCGGCTTCTTCCCATTTTCTCGGAGTTATTCCTTCGCCTTTTACCATATGCATATAGTATTTTCCATCGGTTGTAAACAGACGACACATTGTAAGTTCGCCCTGTTTTACCTTGGAAACATTTAAAAGGCCTTCGTTTAATTCACCAAAAGCTGCCGGCATAACGGTTGTTTCACCATCGGTAATCTCAGCAGGAATATAATCGGGAACACCTGCAAGAACACGGTCTTCAAAGAATTCATAGAATTCAAGATATGCTCCGCACTGACCGGTTAAATATTTAACCATAAGCTGAGTTACATTGCCAAGACAGTCATTTTCAGGAATTGTGGATACTCCTGCGCAATCGGAAAGAAGAGAAAGAACAGGAGCCGGAGGGAAGCCTAAAAGCTTCTTCATTCCGTCAACATCTTTTAATGATACCGCGTCATAGCCTCTTTCATCTATGAGCTGTTTTACAGCAAGATAATATCCTGCTGCAAGCATCATACCCTCTTCCTTGGGCTGCTTTAAAAACTTCCACTTTTTAATAACATTTTCAACAACATCTTTTTTAGCTTCTTCTGAAAGGCTATCAAAGCGCTGTTTCATTTCAAGCATTTCAAAGGTTTCAATCTCAGGACCAACAACTCTTTTAAGGCTTGAGCCATCATAGAGTGTGCCATAGAGATTCATATCACGGTAGCCCGCCATACCAACTCTTGCTGAGCGAAGCTTTCTTGCAGCTGTGGCAGCTATGCAGAAATCTGCAACCTTTTTGGAATTGGTTTTCTTACCGATGATGTCATATATGTAGCGGAATTTATAGCCAAGGTCAGCGAAGGTTTTTCTTAAGGCTGATGTTCCTGCCTGATCGGCTGTGGTAACAAGACGGCCATCAGATTCAATCCATCCGCAAAGCCCCCATAAAACTATAGGAAGGTGCTTATACTGTTCTGTTATTTTAACAACAGCGTGGGTTGGAATCCAACCTGCAATACAAACAACAAGAGCATCAAAATCCTGACCCTTTAATGCGTCAAGAGCTTTCTTGATGTCTTTCTCTTCATAGTCATCGGTAACAGGATAAACGCTTACAAGGTCAAGACCTTCGTCTTTTAAAGCCTTTTCGGCATCCGTGCATTTTTTTAATATAATTTCGGCCGGAGTATTTACCTCACCGAAACCAACAAAAGCAATTTTATTCATTAATGGACAATCCTCCGTTAATTTTATAGAGAAAAATTATCTTTTCTGCTGGAGATCGTAGTGAACATCATAAGCTTTTTCTTCGTCTGTGTATTTACGGAGAGTGTTTATAACTTCACCATTGTTCCATTTTCTGCTTTCAACATCTTCTGTTGTACCCATAACTGTAACATTGAGCTGGCGTCTTCTTGCACGAACATGATCCCAGTCGATGAAGTAAACATGAGCAAATTCGCCGCCGTCGAGAACGCCGTCTTTAATTGTCATGGTTTCGCTTCTGCCAAAGAATACGCTGCGAAGGTGACCGTCTGTGTTCATGCTTGTGAAGTCACCGGGTTCGTTAACATATCTGCCGAACTGTGAATGGATAGGTCCGGGATGACGATACTGATGTTCTTCTGCAAAATCGGGAATCATTTTTCTCATGATATCGAGAAGGTCGTGCTGAAGATACTCAAGATCGAAGGAATCGATATCGTGTGAACATTCCTGAACCATAACTGAACAGGTTGTGTGGTGAGAAGCGATACAAACTGTACCATTTTTAACACCTGAAGCTGCAACTATTTCCATGATTTCTTTTGATACATCGTGGAATGTGGGGATCCAGCCTCTTGACTGAAGCTCTAATTCTTTCTGAAAAACTTTAAATTCCATAATATTTCTCCTCCTGAAATAAAATTTTAAAACTCCCATTTTTCAATTTATAAACAATCGATTACAGGAGTATTTTTTATGCTCATATTATACCTTGATTTCAAATTATTGTCAATGCTTATCTGTAACATTTGCTAACATATTTGTAACAATAGCTAACATTTCTGTAACATTAGCTAACATAATCTATATTGTTTCACATATAAACACATACTAACAAGAAAAGCGGCTTCGCCGCACCGTCTGCGGCGGAAGTGCGGAGCAATATCGCTTTTCTTAAGCCATGTGAATTTTTGAAAAGCTATAGCTTTTCAAAAAATTTTGCACGGCAATATAATAAAAGTTTTTACTTTATAGAAACGCAAGTTTCCTATAAAGTAAAAAAGGAGATGGATATTATGCATAAATCATTGTGGCAGGATGAAAACGCTATTGCAAAAGAAAGCATAGTAAAAGGGAATTTTAAAACCGATGTTCTTATTATCGGCGGAGGTATAAGCGGAATACTTTGTGCTTATTTTTTAAAAGAGGCAGGGGTAGATTGCATTATTGCCGAGGCGAAAGAAACATTTTCAGGAATAAGTGAAAACACAACAGCTAAGCTTACCATAGGTCACGGAATGATATATGACAATATGTTAAGGGAACTTGGAAGAGAAAAAACGACGATGTATTTAAAGGCAAACTCCGATGCTCTTAAAGAATATGAAAGGCTATGCCAGAGTATTGACTGCGACTACGAAAAAAGAGATATGTTTGTCTACACCACAACAAAAAAAGAAAAGGCAGAAAACGAAACAAGGGCCCTTCAAAGTCTTGGATATAGCTGCGAATACACCGAAAAAACAGAGCTTCCCATCAAGGCTTTGGCAGCTGTTAAAATCTTTGAGCAGGCACAGATAAATCCCGTTAAATTTGCGAAGGAAATAGCAAAAAAGCTAAATATAATTGAAAACTGCTTTATAAAGGAAATAAAGGGAAATACAGCCATTGCAGAAAACTTCACAATTGAAGCCGAAAAAATTATTGTTGCCACCCACTTCCCCTTTATAAATAAACACGGAGGATACTTTCTGAAAATGTATCAGCACAGAAGCTATGTTTGTGCTTATGAAAATGCTCCCATTTTTAAGGGAATGTATGTGGATGAAGATATTAGCGGGTTTTCCTTCAGAAGCTATGGAAATTTTCTTATTGCAGGTGGAGGTGGTCACCGCACAGGAAAAGATGGAACTGCATGGAGAGAAATTGAAAAATTTATTAAAACTCACTATCCGGAGGCAAAAAAGAAATTTTCCTGGGCAGCTCAGGATTGCATGACTCTTGACGGAATTCCCTATATAGGAAAATATTCAAAAAACACACCTGGTCTTTATGTTATTTGCGGATTCAACAAATGGGGTTTTACATCGTCTATGGCGGGAGCAAAAATTATTTGTGATTTGATTTTAAAAAAAGAGAACCCCTATGCCCAAATCTTTTCTCCCCAGAGAAGTATATTTAAACCCCAACTTTTTATAAATGGTTTTGAAAGCACTAAAAACCTTCTATATCCTTCTCTTAAAAGATGCCCCCATCTTGGATGCGTGCTTAAATGGAATAAATATGAGCACAGTTGGGACTGCCCCTGCCACGGTTCAAGATTTTCAGAAAAAGGGGAAATAATTGACAATCCGGCAATGAGAAACGCCGATATTTAAAAGCTTTTGTATTGATTATATTTTATTAAAATGATATAATGGGAGCTGTGAAAGAGGTGAAGAAGATGAAATCGCCAAATCAGAAGCTCAAGCTCTTGTATCTTGCAAAAATACTTCTTCAAAAAACTGATGATGATCATGGATTAACCATAGCACAGCTTATTGAAGAACTTAAAAAATTTGATATTTCCGCAGAGAGAAAAAGCATCTACGACGATATTGAGCAGCTCAATGTTTTTGGGCTTGACATATGCTCAAGAAGGGGAAAAAGCCACGAATACTTTATCGGAAGCCGGGATTTTGAGCTTCCTGAGTTAAAGCTTCTTGTGGATAGCGTGCAGGCTTCAAAATTTATTACCCATAAAAAAAGCATGGATTTGATTTCTAAAATTGAAAAGCTCACAAGTGTTCACAATGCAAAAAAACTACAAAGACAGGTTTATGTGTCGAACAGGGTTAAAACCCTAAATGAGCAAATATACTATAATGTGGACAGAATTCACGAAGCCATTGCATTGGGAAAACAGATTTCGTTTATGTATTTTACTCTTAATGCCGACAAACAGAAGGTATATCGTAAAGACGGAGGAAAATACACAGAAACCCCCGTTTCTCTCACCTGGGATGACGAAAACTACTATATGATAAGCTATAAGGAAAAATACAAAAGCTTTGCCCACTACCGGGTTGACAAAATGGACAATATTGAAATAACCGATATTCCAAGGCTTATGCCCGAAAGTAGCTTTGATGTTTCCTCTTATGCAAAATCGGTGTTTTCTATGTTTGGCGGAGAAGAAACAAAGGTTATGCTTAAGTTTTCAAACGATTTAGCAGGAGTTGTGTTTGATAAATTCGGGCAGGATATTTCAATTATAAAAGACGATAAAAACCATTTCAGGTGCAGTGTTGATGTGATGGTAAGTCCGTTTTTCCTGTCGTGGGTTATGAGCTTTGGAAATAAGGTTAAAATTCTTTCACCGCAAAGCGTTGTTGATGAGCTTCAAAAGCTTATATCAGAAATTCAGAGTAATTATGAGGAGTAAAAATGAAGAAAATAGTTATCTACAAATCAAAATATGGCTCCACTAAAAATTATGCCAAGTGGATAGCCGACGAGCTTGATTGCTGTGCTGTTGATGCAAGAGATATAAAACCCGACGATTTAAAAGAATATGACACTATCATCTATGGCGGGGGATTATATGCCGAGGTTATATCAGGAGTCAGCCTTATAACAAAAAACATTGAAGCATTAAAGGGCAAAAAAATAATAGTGTATTCAACAGGACTCACCCCCCGGGACTGCAGAGAATACTACGATAAAATGGTTTGGGAAAAGAACTTTAAGGAAGGCGTCAGGGAAAAAATTAAAATGTTTAACTTCTCGGGAAAGATGGTTATATCGGAATTAAGCCTTGTTCACCGGACGGCAATTAAAACTCTTAAAAAGATTATGTCTTCCAAAGAGAATCCCACAGAAATGGAAAAGCTGCTCATTGAGCTTTGTGATGCAGATGGTGATTTTTCAGATAAAAGTCTTATATATGAGCTTACAGAATATGCAAAAGCAGAATAAACAGATACATATCAGGAGGTTATTATGAAGGTATTAATGATTAATGGAAGTCCCCACACAGATGGCAACACTTATCTGGCTCTCAAGGAAATGGCAGATGTTTTTTCGCAAAATGGAATTGAGACAGAAATAATGACAGTTGGTAACAAATTGGTAAGAGGATGCTGTGCTTGTTATGCATGCTCAGAGCTTGGAAAATGTGCTTTTGACGATGTTGTAAACGAAGCTGCCCAAAAGCTTGAAGAATCAGACGGACTTGTTGTTGCAAGCCCTGTGTATTACGCTTCGGCAAATGGAACTCTTGTTTCTTTTTTAGACAGACTTTTCTACAGTTGCAAATGTGACAAGAGAATGAAGGTTGGCGCAAGTATCGCTGTGGCAAGAAGGGGCGGCTGCTCAGCCACATATGATGAGCTCAATAAATATTTTACCATAAACAATATGCCCATTGCCCCAAGCCAATACTGGAACAGCGTTCACGGAAGATTCCCGGGAGAGGCTGTAAAGGACGAGGAAGGTATGCAGACAATGCGCACCCTGGCAAGAAACATGATATTTATGATGAAAAGCTTTGAGCTTGGAAAAAAAGAGTTTGGTCTCCCGGAAAAAGAAGAAAAGGCTATGAGAACCAGCTTTATAAAATAAAATATTGAATTCTAATTATAACACCTCTGACATAGAATTAATTAAGAATAATGCCAGAGGTGAATTTGTTTGAAAGAGTATATTGCCCAAAGAGTTACGGCAATTGCGGATTACATGCTCGAAAGAAAATGCACTGTGAGAGATGCTGCAGCAAAATTTAAAATTTCAAAATCTACCGTACATAAAGATATAAGCGAAAGATTAAAAATGATAAGCCCCACAAAAGCAAATCTTGCAAAAGAGCTTCTGGAAACGAACAAATCGGAAAGGCACATACGAGGAGGAAAAGCAACAAAAGAAAAATATATGGAGCTTAAAAAGAGCAGACATCATTTTTAAAATAATAAAATAATTGCTTTGTGTTGACTTTGCAAAGACAATTTAATATAATTTCATTATATATTAAATGTTGGAGGCATACATATGAAAGCAATTATACTGGCTGCAGGATATGCAACAAGGCTATATCCCCTTACAATTGATAAGCCTAAAGCGCTTCTTCCCATTGCAGGAAAACCAATTCTTGATTATATTGTGGATGAAATTGAGACAATTGATGAAATTGATGAGCTTATTGTTGTGAGTAATCACAAATTCTATCCCAATTTTGAAAGCTGGAGCAAAGAAAGAAAAAGCCGGCTGAAGGTTATAGTTCTCAATGACAACACAACTGATGATACCAACAAGCTTGGAGCCATAGGCGATATTGAATATGCCATTGAAAAGCTTGGTATAAGTGATGATATTCTTGTTATGGCAGGAGACAACATCTTTACATTTGCGCTTAAAGACTACTATGATGCATACATAGAAAAAAACAGCGATATGATTCTTGTTAAAGAGATGAGCAAAATTGAAGATTTGCAACGAATGGCAAATGTTGAACTTGACACCGACGGAAAGGTTATCGGAATGGTTGAAAAACCACCAAAGCCAAAAACAAATCTTGCAGCTTTTGCATCATATATCTACAAGAAGGATACTGTGCCAATGATTAAAAAATATCTTGATGAAGGCAACAATCCTGATGCCCCGGGATTTTTCCCAAGCTGGCTTTTTAAACATAAAGATGTTTGTGCCTATACTTTTTCGGGTGAGTGTTATGATATTGGCACACCGGAATCTTATAAAGAGGTAAATGAAATTTTTGAAAATATGAAATAATAAGGGAATGTAAACTAAAAACTAATTTGCTGAATTAATTTACACTCCCTTATTTTAACAGCATTGCCACAACCAGCTCTGCCATTTTAGATGTCATATCTTTTCTTTTTTTAAAGATTTTTTCTTCAATATTCTCCGTCACATAGTCGCTGTTTAAAATTCTGCCAAAGCTGAAAAGTCCATAGCCATAGCGGTCATCTTTGCCGGAGCCGCTGAGGTCTTCTGTGTAGATATTAAGAAGGAGGCGTATTTCATCGGGGGTAAGCTTTCTTCCATAGCGCATAAGCCCTTTTGCCTGCAAGATCGCCACCGCGCCTGTTATTATGGGAGTTGCCATTGAGGTGCCGCTGAGAACTGCATAACCATCATTAAGATAGGTTGAAAAAATGTTTATTCCTGCGGCTGATATTTCTGCGGCGTTACCCACAGAATTAAAATCGGCAATGTGTTTGTTGATATCCACAGCCGATACAGCAATGGTTTCATTAAATCTTGCAGGATAACCTATAACACTTTTCTCACCTTCATTACCTGCAGCACAAATCATGGTTATACCTAGTCTTTTTATTGCGTGAATCACCTCGCTGTAGCGCTTGTTTGCGTTGGGGGAAGAAAACGACATATTTATAACATCAACTTTTCTTTCCGCAAGCCACAAAAGACTTTTTTCGATGGCGGGATAGGTTGTTCTGCCGGTTTTATCAAAAGCTTTGGCAACATATAAATCTGCCATTGGAGCAACCCCAACAACACCCGAACCGTTTCTCTCGGCACAGACAATGCCCGAAACATGGGTTCCGTGACCGCTGTAGTCGCAAAAGCTCGCCCTGTCTTCATTGGTAAAATTAACACCGTCTTTTATTCTTCCCGATAAATCGGGGTGAGAGGTGCACACGCCTGTGTCGATAATTCCAACCTTTATGCCCTCCCCCATTGTTTCCTTCCATTCAAGAGGAGCCCCCACAAGACGCACGCCATAGTCTATATATTCAGTTTCCTGACTTTGCTTAGTTTCTATTATGGTGTAGTCATTTATTTTAAAATCCGTCATAAAAAATCACTCCGTACCATATTAATATATGAAATCGGAGTGATTTTGTTATTTTTATAATTTATCCCCTTTTTTGTATTGTGTGGGGCTTTTGCCTGTTATCCTTTTAAAGAATGTGCTGAAATAGTTCTGGTCACTAAAGCCCAGAAGATCAGCTGTTTCCTTAACTGTTTTTCCGCTGGCAAGATATTCGCAGGCAACACGGATTCTGAGCCTGTTGTAATATTTAATAACTCCGCATCCGGAATACTTCATAAATATCTTTTTAAGATATGCCGCACTAATAGAAAATGCAGCTGCAATATCAGATGTGCAGCATCCATCGCTCAGATGCTCCTCCATATAGCTTACAGCTCCGGAATATATTTCTGCACTTTTAAGCCCCTTTACAGCAGGAACCTGGTAGGCAGAATCCTTACCAAATACAACAGAAAAAATAAGAAGCTCAAGCCTTGTCCATAGCTGCTGCATAGTATATGATGTGTCGTGCTGAGGTTTTTTAACATAGATATTCTCTCTTTCAAAGCAACTGAGAGAAAGCTCATACAGGCTCTGGATTTCCTCTATCTGAGAATGACCAAGGCTGAATATCTGTCCTTTAGGTTCGGGGAATTTTTCGGCTGAAAATGATACGACGATTACAGTTGGAACACCAAAAGCACCGGAGCGGATTTTATGAAATTCATTTGGTCTGTGGATGACAGCCTGACCACGCTCTAAGGTATAGACACTACTATCGGCAGTAATGCCCACAGAACCGTTTATAACAAAAACCATCTCCCACCAATTGTGCCTTTCGCCAACAAATACATAGTCCTCTTTAAAATCAGCCTTAAAAAAGCTATGAATTTTGCTTATTCTTATCAACTCAGGATTTTCGCAAAAAGAGGTCATATAACCACCTACTTTATTATACAAAATAAAAGATTTTGTATCTGAATTTATATATACGATTATTTTTATATATATTATAATGATACTGTATGCACAAGTAAATGTCAAATAGTTTTATTATCAAAATATAGCTATGTGCAAATAAATTTGAATTTTTTTAGAGGAGATGTTTGAAAATGGATACAACTCTCGTTGTTATGGCGGCAGGCATGGGCAGCAGATTCGGCGGATTAAAGCAGATTGAACCCATGGGTAAAAATGGTGAAATAATCCTTGATTTCTCTGTTTATGATGCTGTTAAAGCCGGATTTAACAAAACTGTGTTTATTATTAAAAAAGAAATCGAACACGATTTCAGAATTGCAGCCGGCAAAAGAATTGAAAAAATGACAGATGTTGATTATGTTTTCCAGGAAATTGATTCCAATCTTCCCGAAGGCTTTGTTATTCCCGAAGGCAGAACAAAACCCTGGGGCACAGGTCATGCTGTTTTGTGCGCAAAAGATGCTGTTACAACACCTTTTGCAGTTATAAATGCTGATGACTACTATGGAAGAAATTCCTTTGAAATCATTCATAAAGGTCTTGAAAACGGTGAAAGCATTTGCATGGCAGGATTCCGCCTTGGCAACACCCTTACAGAAAATGGAACTGTTTCAAGAGGTGTTTGCGAAATTGAAAATGGACTTTTAAAATCTGTTACAGAGCATACTGCTCTCGATAAAAACAGCGGCTTCCCGATGGACACTGTTGTTTCTATGAATATGTGGGGATTTGACACATCAATCTTTGATGAACTCCAGACAAGATTTGTTCCATTTTTAAATAATCTTTCAAATCCACAGAAGGAAGAATTTTTCCTCCCCTTCGTTGTTGATGATTTAATAAAGAATCAGGGCAAAAAGGTTGGCGCACTCGTATCTGATGAAAAATGGTACGGTGTTACATATAAAGAAGACGCTCCGACAGTCAGAGCGGCTCTTACAAAACTTATGGAAGAAGGTTATTACGATGGCATCTAATGACACACCCATTAATGAAATTATGAAGGCTTTCCGTATGGAGATGCTTGTTTCTCCCTATGGTAACGGTCACATCAATGACACCTTTGTTGCAGACTCAACACCAAGATATATTCTCCAGAGAATCAACACATCTATTTTTAAAAACCCCGATGAGCTGATGGAGAATATTGAAGCGGTTACATCCCATTTAAGAGAAAAAATCATTGCCAATGGCGGTAATCCCGACAGAGAAACACTTACTGTTATAAGAACAGTTGACGACAAGCCCTACTACAGAGCTGAAAATGGCAACTGCTACAGAGTTTATAAATTTATAACAGATACATACCCCCTTGATTTACCTGAAAATCCCGGACAGTTTGAATCATCTGCAAAGGCTTTCGGAAGATTCCAGAATATGCTTGCAGATTTTGATGCTTCCAAGCTCCACGAAACTATTCCAAACTTCCACCACACACCAAAGAGAATTGAAAATCTTAAAGCTGCATATAAAAATAACCTTTCAGGCAGACGCGATATGGCGGAGGATGTTTATGCAGAATTTTTAAAATTTGAAAAATTATGCTGCAAAATTCAGGAAGGCTTAGACAGCGGGGAAATCCCCTTAAGAGTTACCCACAACGACACAAAGCTCAACAATGTTCTTTTTGATATCAACACCCACGACGGAATATGCGTTATAGACTTAGACACAGTTATGCCCGGTTCTCTCCTTTTCGACTATGGCGACTCCCTTCGTTTCGGAGCATCTACTGCTGTTGAAGATGAAGCAGACCTTGAAAAGGTTTGGTTTGATCTTGAATATTTTGAAAGCTACACAAAGGGCTTTTTGAGTGAATTGGGTTCTAAGATTACAAAAGCAGAGCTTGAGCTTCTTCCCCTTTCAGCTCTTATTCTTACCTTTGAATGTGGCATTCGTTTCTTAAGTGATTTCTTTGACGGAGATACATATTTCAGAACACACTTTGCTGAGCACAACCTTGTGAGAGCAAAAAATCAGCTTAAGCTTTGTCAGGATATTTATTCAAAGCTTGACCAGATGGCTGAAATTGTTAAAAAATACGCTTGATTTTAAAATTTAAAACAGACTATGGAATTAAAGTTTCCATAGTCTGTTTTTGTTATATGGGAATTTAGTGTTTAATTTCATACTTAATCAAGTTTTTTTACTTTATACTCATTAATTTTTTCCGTGAGGTATTTTGATGTTTTATACATAAAATTAAGAGCCTCGGGAATAAATTCGTCGGCAAAGTTATTAAAAAAGCACACCGCCTCAAGGGTGAAATCGCCATTATATCCGATTTCTGCCATAGCCTTGCAGATTTCATCCCAATCCATTTTCATTGTGCAGGGAAGCTGATGGCAATCGCTCACAAAATCGTTATCGTGGATATGGGTGCTTGTTATATAATTTGCCCCCATGCTTCTTAGCATATCCTGGGGCTGCCTTCCGCTAAGGGCACTATGGCCAAAATCAAGACAGCCTGTTACAGCTTTGCTGTTTAAAGAATCTATGTATCTTTTAAATTCATTAGGATCAGCACAAACGCCATCGCGCTTACGAGTGCCATCTAAGCTTGGCATAACCATATTTTCTATGGCGATTTTAACTCCATAGTTTTCAGCACAAGAAGCAAGCTTTGAGAAAAATTTCATATTTTCCTCAAACACTCTTTCACTCTCTGTGGCATACAAGGAATCCTGAATAGGATGAATAACAACATTTTTTGCACCTAGTAGTGATGCAAATTCAATTGAGCGGCATGTTCTGTCTATGCATTTTTGCATATCCCCGTCAAATTCTCTCATAAGCCCTCCTATAACAGGCCCGTGAGTCTGGGTGAATTCAATTCCGAAGCTTTGTGCCACATTATCAAGATGCCCGGCATATTCCTTATAGGAATCGCTCCAGACCTCTGTCATAATGGGAATATCGG
Source organism: Clostridia bacterium (assembly GCA_045644205.1). Classification (GTDB taxonomy): domain Bacteria; phylum Bacillota; class Clostridia; order UMGS1810; family UMGS1810; genus RGIG1828. The sequence continues at coordinate 20,534 of JAZRGM010000031.1, forward strand.
TAAAATCAATTCCGTCAAATCCGGCTTTGGAAAGCATTTCTATTATTTTTTCTATTGGAAATCTTCTGTGAAGATTATGATAGGTTGTAGCTATTTTCATATTGTCCTCCAAAAAAGAGTATATGATAGATTTTTCTTGATTTAGATAACTTAAGGGGCGATTCCCGGGCAGCCCGAAAACGAGCAAGCGGGCATCGCCCCTGTAATTTAAAGATTCAATCTGATTAAGTTGGTATTTATGAAGGTCGAAATATAATTATTTCTTATTCATCAATATTTACATAAATAACATTTAATGAAGGTTCACGGTAATACTGTCTTAATACAAGGTAGTCTGCCTGCTTACCGGAATTAAAATATGTTGCAACATTATCAAGGCTAGCCTCTGTTGAAACAACTGCACTTTCAACTTCCTTTGTCTGGCGGTTGCGGTTTAATGTTACAAACAGAGTTGTTCCTCTTGTGAAGTTGCCGCTGAATGCGTTTTCAACAGGAACATTACCCTGAAGGGCGTCTATTTCATCAAGAGTCATATCAAATGCAAGCATTGCCTGTTTGTCTTTAGAAATGCTAAGTCCATACCCTGTGATATAGTCGATATATGTACCGTCTGTATCAGCGGGGTTAAATCGAAGCATTTCTGTAACTGTTTTTGTTGAGCAGTCAAAGTTCATTGTCATTTCTGTTAAAACTCTATCTGAGTTGGCTGCTATTCTAATTATATCACCGGGTTCAAAATCTTCGATGCCGATTTCTGTCTGAGGTTCTGTTCCCTTTTTATTACCAAGGTCTTTTGTAATTTTGGTGATTTCGGAATCATAATAATACTTATCCCATGCACCACTGTAATAAAGCTTAAGAACTGTTGCAGGTTCTCCGTCTTCATTTAATCCCTCAGAAATGCTTTCTATAATTCCTGAAGCCGCGTATCTGTTGATAGAACCGCCGCCGGAGCTGTCTCTGTTTACAAGAACAAAGGATGCGGCACCACCTGTTGTAACATCATATGCAGCAACACGGAGTTCTTCTTCTTCCATAGCAGAGCCTGCCAAAATCTTGAAGTTTTCATCATCACCAAAATTCATTGGTCTAACAGGAACCTGCATAGCTTTGGCACCGGAGCCCAGATGGAAATATGGATTAAACGCACCTCTTACATAGTAGGGAACTGTGGTTGATTCAAACACAGTTTCAATATCTGACACGCTGTCAAGAGTTGAAAGCATATCAGATTTAATCTCTGTGGCATCAAAATAGATAACAGGTCTTGCTTCGTCGATAACCTGGGTATATATTGCACCTGTTCCAATGGTATTTTCCACAGGAGTATATACCTTACTTAGCTCTCCATCTGCATTTAAAGCATATTTAATAACTCTGTAGGCATACTGGCTTGCCATTATGCTGTCAAGATTTGATTTGATGGTTGAAGAAGATGAAGTGGAAACACCGTCAAATTTCATTTTTTCAGCACAGCTTAATTCTTTCATTTCACCATCTTCATTAAACAGCTTAACTCTCACATTTGAATCAAGACCGTTTCCCTGAGCAACACCAACAAGGAAACCATATTTTATAGATGTTGAAAACTCTTCAACATATACAACCTGGTTGCCAACGCCTAAGTGAAGGATAATTTCAGAACCAAATTTGATATTATCAAGACTCTTTACATTTGATGAATAATAGGAAGAAAGCTGATATTCTTTTCCTTTTAATTCCAGCTTGCCATCAGAGGTTTTTGAATCAAATGTTCCGCCGATTCTTTCACTGTAGTGAATAATTTCAACAAGCTTTTTATCTTTTGAAATTGCATAACCAACAACAAATCCACTTTCCAGATCCATAAGTGAGATTGCTGTTCCGTCTGCCTCTGTTACCATATAGCTGGTTGAAGAATCGGATAAATCAAGCATTCCGCCTTTTTTGTATTTATCGAAAATCTTTTCATCTACTTCATTTACACTTCCAATAATACCATATTCAACATCTTTAATAATGATAACATCAATTTTATTGTTATCATCATTATCCACAAGAGAAATAAATCCGGCTGAGGGGTTTATAACTGAGTTATAATCTGCGCTGCCATAGAATTTTCCGTTGTAGATAACAGAATAGTCACTTTCGAGACCATAACGAAGCTCTTTATCTCCGTCGGCAGGCATAACTGTGAGGTTTAAGCCTGAAATAGTAAGAGCGTCTTCGTTTGTGTAGCTATATATTTCATTTTCGTTTTCATAAGCATAGATAACTGTGTTTTTATTATCATTGCCATAAAAAACTCTTGCTGTTTTACCAATAAGGTTTTCATAGCCGGGAGCATAGAAATTAACTCCATCTATGGTTATTGTGTCTTTACCGCTGTTTTCTGCAGAATTTGTGAGGGTTGTGTTTTCATTTGATTCAACAACACCGTTTGCCATGTATATCTTTTTATACACAGAAAGGATATTCTTACCTTCGGTTGTTGAGTAATCGAAGCTGTCACCCCATGCAGAAACTTCAAGCATATCACAGATGGCAGCTTCAAAAATAATCTGAGTTGCCTGGGCGTGAGTGAGGGTGTCTGTGTCGCCAAGATTTAAGTTCTGAGCCACACCTGCTTCTTTTGCAGCTTTTATATAACCTGTGGGATAACCGCCTGTGTATTCTGCTTTGTCACCATAGCCTGCAGCTACCATAGCAATTTTCATAGCCTGGGAATAGGTTATTGGTGAATCAGGGAAGAAAAGGTCTACTGTGCTTATAAGACCGGCACCTGCGGCAAATTTTATTGCTGAAGCATATTCATGCTTTGCAGTAACATCGGAAAATGGGGTTTCAACGCCTGGTTTTGCATCAACGCCCATAACCATTGCCATTGCGGCAACGAATTCTGCTCTTGTGGTGGGTTTTGCATCGGATGAAATCTCTTCATCCAGAAGCGGGAACCCGGGGCAAAGAGCCCCGAGTGCCTCACCGGCTTTTGAATAGTCGTCATCTGAAAGAACAATTGTGGAAGCAGATACACTTGCGGCGGAGAAACAACCGAGTATAAATGCTACAGTTAAAATTAATGATAATAATTTTTTAGTCATTGTTTATTCCTCCTCCTTATTGCATATGTGATTCCATATAGTCAATGGCACGACAGATAACTGCTGCCATTTCTGCTCTTGTGATATTATTAAGCGGCATAAATTTTGAATCATTTCCTGTTATGATACCTAAATCACCTAAGCATCTGATTGCATCTGATGCATAATCCTGGATGTCTTTTTCATCAGCAAAGAATTTGTAGCCTTCAGGAAGCTTAGCTGTTAAATTCATTGCTCTCCATATCATAAGAACTGCATCCTGACGGGATACATTGGCCTCCGGACGGAAGGTTCCGTCTTCAAAACCATTTACAACGCCTGAAGCATTTGCTCTTGAAACATAATCTGCATACCAGCTTGATGAAATAACATCACCAAATGCTGCTCCGCCAGCTTCGGGAACATCTAAAGCTTCAACAACAATCTTTGTGAGCTCTGCTCTTGTGATTGGGTTATCGCCTCTGAAGCTTCCGTCGGCATAACCGTTTACAATGCCTTTTGCAACAAGGGCTTCAGCATATTTCTGACCCCAATGGCCTGTCATATCACTAAATACTGAGCCACCGCCAACTGATGCTCCGGCATTTGAAGAACCGGCAGCAGGAGTAGCACTCATTGAAACAGAGGAAGAACCGGGGGTTTTGTTATTTGCTCCGGGATTAACCGGCTGAGGATTGTTTTCCTTGCCCTTTGCATCGCTTACTGCTTCTTCAAACTTTCTTGCTAGAGAGTTTTTGTCACTTACAGATGAAAGCTTATTTAAAAGGTTGATATATACATTCTCTTTATTACTAATACTATTGTAATCAATAATTGAAGATGATGCCACTAATGTTTTAAAGAGAGTAAAGTTTTCATTTACTTTATTACCAAATTCATCAGTTCCGGTTATAATCTGCATAAGACCTGAGAAAGTTGTTGAACTCTTTGCATATTCACAAATCTTATTAAGTTTATGCTCTGTATATGCATCTGCACCCAAGCATAAAAATTCATTTTTAACAATATATCCTAAAGAACGCGAGCGAAATTCAACAACATATTCCTTTGTGCCGCTTGATGGAATAATATCATCTGCAAAGAAAATTTCTTTTTCATATGTGCCATCGGAAGCTACTGTTATGTAGTCAATATATACCGGAAGATTGCTGTCAGCTAAAGCTGCGCCTTTTTCATATATTGCAAGAACACCACTTATCGCTGAAGCATTGCCTGTGTTAAGATGCATATTGATTTTATTATTTACATAATCAAAATCAGTGTCATAGTCAAATTTATCAAATGAAATAGCTTTAGCCTGAGCTTTAGCAGTTGACTTTGAATTTTCAATCTCCGGAATACTTCCATCATGATTTACAGACCAATATCTGTCAAATCTTTGAACCGGTGTTGACCAATCTAAAATCGAAAAGATTTTTGCGGTTTCACCTGATTTAAATTCACCGGAAACATTCATAGGTGTGATAATTGGTGTATCCGTGTTTCCGCTGGCAGTAATTGAATCTGCATCTTCAACTCTCATAATTCCATCGCTTCCACAAACAGTGAGAACTAAGGTTGCCTCAGCTTCTGAGCTTGTTGCGTTGCGTATACCTGATGCAACAGTTATATTGCTTCCGTCGGAATCTATAGAGGGTTCAACAATATCAACCGGAGCAGCCGGTGTTGAGAAATCACGGACTATTGGTGTTACAGGAACATAAAGTCCATATTCGTTTGGCTCTCTGTAGTCTTCACATTCCGGCATATTAATATTCAAAGTGTAATTTTTCCATGAAACAAGTTCACTTTCAAGAGTTGCTGTTACAGTATATCCGCCGAGAGTTCTATCTTCAACAGGGGTGGTAACATTTACTGTCTTGATTGTTGCACCGTTTTCATCTGTAACATAAATATCTTCTGCTAAAATATCGATATTATGGGAAATTTTGAATTTAACATTCTTCTGCCCATAATCAACAACATCACTATTACCCACAAATCTTATTGCAGGTTTTTCAGCTTCAACATCTGTGAGGAATTGGAAATCCTTCATAATGAAAAGATTTGTTAAAGATTCGTTGCATCTTATATCCATTCTCATGTTAGAAAAAGTATCTTTTATAGTTGTTGAATTTGTAAGGCTGTGTGTTAGTCTTGCCACTTCTTCTCCACTTTCAACATCTATTACTACCATATATACCTTTTTCGCATCATCCAGATCAAATTCAAATCTTATTTCATACCATTTTGATGCTTCCATGGTTGGTAATGAGAATGATGTTCCGGTATATTTATTATTTTCTTGATTTATACGATTAACCGTAATACCCTTTGCTGCAAAGTTAATGATGTTTGGTTCACCGGAAGATTTGTTTTCTGCATATATTTTGAAACTTACAATGTGCTTGCCACTTGTTCTTGACATACCATCTACATTGTTATCAATGGTAATATATGAATCATTATGAACAATTTTAATTGCAGTCGGGTCGGAATCATACTCAGAAACAGTCATCTTATGAAAATCCCATATACCGGAAAGTTCTGAACCATATTCTGAATATTTTTTTCCTGAGGTATCAATGAGTTTTTTAACTAAGCTTCCAACAGTAGCATTTTCATCATATATGGAAAATGCTGAGTTTATCTCTCCGCTACCATAAACAAATTTAACGCTGTATTCGCCGGATTTTTCATCTATATCATCCTTAAAAACAATATCTTTTGCAATAGTGCCATCGGATGCAGTTGTTACAAGATCTGCATAAAGAAGATTCTCGGTATTGCTGTTCTCCGAATTTCTGCTATACATACCGGCACCTCTTTTATATACATAGAGCATACCTGTTATTTCTGCCGAACTTCCAACATTAATATTTGCAGTTATTGTACTGCTTGCATTGTTAAATTCACCAAATGTCATTTCATTTGGAGCAGCATCGGAGGTGGGAATAGCTTCACCTACTGCAGGCGCATTAAAAGAACCATAGCTTTCAAACACAGGACTTGGCGAACTCCAATCGTTTATAACAAATACCTTAGCTCCGACTGAATCGTCACTCATATCCACATCAAAAATATGTTCCTCGCCATCTTCGTCTGTGCCACCCTGCTGAACGATTTCTTCAAAGCCTGTTACTGCACCGTTTGCATCATATTTAACAACAAGGAGTATCATATCCCTTGTGTCCGCTGTGTTCTTTATTGCTGTTGTAACAGTAAGTGTATCATCCTCTAAAGAAAACTCAGGAGATTTAAGCGACAATGGTGCTGAATTTGTTTGAAAACTTCCTTTAAGAGGATCTATAGCTTTTGGGAAGCCATCTGATGTAATTTCATAATATCCGTCACTGTAAACTGCTTTACTGTCTATTTCAAGCGTGTAGTCTGTCCATGGGAAAAGCTCACCATCCAATGTGGCTTTAACTTTAGTCACACCGCTTTCAATTACAGAATTAATAGAAGAAACTATATTTGAAACATCACCATTAAGCTTAATTTTAATGTCTGCAGCTTTGATATTTTCCAGAGCACTATCAACTGTAAACTCAATTTCATTTGCAGTATAATCTACTATATTACCGTCAGAGCCTATTTTTGTTATTAGCGGTTTTTCAGTTATGATTTTGCTATCGTCAAAAAATATCATTCTGATGTTATCAACACCAAAGGATGCATTAAGAACATCCTGCGCCTTCGTACTATCTGATGGATCGGGTGTATTTGCCACTGTATGATCAATAACAAATCCCAAATGTTCCCATTTTCCAATAATTGTATTTAAAGCGTATTCATAATTAGTTCTGTAAATTTCGTTACCATCATCAATCACAACCTTTACAGAGTCATCACTTGAATCATACAACATTTTAATATTGTACCAGGTATCAGTTTCATATGTACCGGCAGATGTAGCCTTTTTAAAAAAGTATATGCCACCATCATTATCAAATCTTATAATCTGACTGATATAATTACCATTCATATTATCATGATTTGACAACAAAATATGTTTATCATAATTTTTATCATTAACAATTACATCTATAGAAAAATACAGCTTTTCACCATCAGACATCGCAGACATATTTGTTTTAAAATTATATCTTGGGTAAATATATCCATCGCTTCCAACATCTTTAAATTTCATGTATCTATCATTAGCAGACCTTGTTGCAAATTCAATATCAGCAGGACGATTCGCTGTACCTTGATTGTTTGCACCGGTTAATGTGTTTCTTCTTCTGAAAAATGTGTATCCTTGATCACTAGCACCATTAACACTTGTACCACCGGGATATGGTTCAGTCCAATTACTGAAAGTTTCTTCAAAAGTTTTTGAAACAGTACCGGCGTAATTTGTAAATGAGCCACCGGTTACTTCGGCAAAAACATTTACTGTAAATGTGCCAAGTATCATTGACGATATAAGCACCATACTTAAAAATAATGAAAGTATTCTTTTCATTTATTTAATCAATCCTTTCGTTAAGGTTTTTGGCTCCCTTGTGTAAAGGGAGCTGTCAAACCAGAGGTTTGACTGAGGGATTGATGTATTTTTACAACCCCTCCGGATTTGCTTTGCAAACCCACCTCCCCTTACACAGGGGAGGATTTGTTAATGACATCTTTTTATCTTTGATTACCTAAGATCTGAATTTCAGTTACGGAGTTCCAACCGTTAACTGTGTTACCATAGCCTTTATAGCGAACATATCTTGCTCTTTGTCCGCCAAGCTGGGTATATTCACATTCTGCTGTTGTACCGGAGCTCTGTCCGTCAAACACTGTTTTCCAGTTCTTGCCATCTGTTGAAATCTCAAGCTTATAAGTGTATTGACGGGCTGTAGCACTCATCCACGATACACCAATTTTTTCGATTGGATATTCATCGTCAAGTTCAAACATAATCCATGTTTCAGGAATAAGGTTTGTGCTTTCTGCTGCCCAACGAGTACCGGCATCCATATCATATGCGTTATCAGGAGGAGATTTCAGTTCATAGGAATCAATACATGTTGCTTCATATATCGGATATCTTCTCATTCCGTCAACATCCTTGAGAGGAGGCTTCTTCCAGAAGTTGAGTCTGTAGGTTCTGTATACATCATCTCTGCCGTCGGCATATACCTTAACTAAGGTATCACCCTCGGGAGTAGGTGTAGGAATAATTTCATATCTGTGGTTTGTGTCTACGGTTACTACAGGAGCAGTTTCAGCCTCGGAACGAATATTCTTGCTGTAGCCTGTAACCTTAGGGTCAAAGCCGTCTACAAGCTCACCATCAAGATAAATAGCATCAACTGACGGAAGCGGTGTAACCTCACCGTCGGGGATAGTCCATGTGTCTATATTACCTGATGGCGGTTCATCTGCTACCATCATATCGTCATACTGCTTAAATTTAAGCGTGATATTTATTCTGCCTGTGCCCTTCATCTTTATAACCATTTTTCTGAGGCCCTGGCTGGTATTGTCGGTATCCTTAACAATGGTGGGGTTAATGGTAGAGATGGTTGCGGCCTTTGCTTCTTCAAACACAACATCTTCTCCGTTGGTTTCCAGAGTAATAAGCATCTTTTTACCATTTAAGGTAAGAACCATCTGTTTGTCATTTAATTTTTCTATCTTAGCCTTAGTATGGATTGAGTAGTAAATTTCGGAATTTGGCTGGAGAAGGTCTATTTCATCGCGGACAGTTACGCTTCGTCTGTCATCGGATAGCATATAGCCTCTGGTTGCCTTTGATACCCAATTACCATAAATCTCACTCATATCCATTTTGGCAATTGCACCTCTCGGCTTTGAGACAACAAGCTCACCCTCGGCTCTGGAGCCGGGAACTACACCATAGTAGTCCTGATTTTCGTTTTCCGGGTTTATAATATACATATTATGTCCTTCAGGACGGGAACGATAGAAGCGATAACGGTTTGCTGTAAAGTAACCACCGGGGGCATTATAGTTTTCGGCACCCGGCTCACAAATAAAGCGTTCGCCTGCCATATCTATCTGGAAGGAGCCTGTGTCGTAGTGACCGTGACCACGACCATTCTGACCGCCGGAAGCACCAACAAAGGTTGTACCCTTGTCATACCATGCTTCACGAAGACATATAACCTCCATACCGTCCATAAAGGTATCAAGAGCAGGCTCAACATTTCCTTCATAAAGGCTTGGATCGTAGTAGAGCATCTCATCGGCTCCGCCCTTTATACCAAAGCTTTCCAGCTCCTGAAGTCTCATTGCCATAAGACCTGCATCTCTGTATTCTGATGCACACCACATAATATGGGGGTTATCTATATTTCCACCTGAGGTATCACCTATGGTGTACTGACCGGTAGAACCGGCAAGACGACTTCCATACCAGCCTGTTCCGCTAAGGCCGGGAGATTGCAAAAGGCGAAAATCTGTACCGAACACATTGCGGAGTGTATTTATAACACGGACAATATAACCAAGAGCATATCTCCAGTAGCCGCCGCCTTCTTCCCATGCACCGTCGGGGTAGTAGTTTGCAGTAATATATTCAAGTGCTCTGTTTGTATTTTCTATAGCACTCATGGCAATTTCGGGATACACATCCATAATTGCCATCGCACCGCACATTACACCACCGTTACAAACTGCATTCCAGTTGTTTTCACTGTCCCACCAGCCTGTGTAATATTCTTTTATCAATCCGTCATTGCAAAGGAAGGTTTTGCCGTCAAGCTCACCATAGTAAAGACGGTGGGTAAGCTCTGTTCCTTTTTCATATATGGCTTTTTCCATATATTTTCTCTGTTCATCTGTCCATTTATGATAGAGCCAGTCATAGCCTATGGCTGTTATGAACGAAAGCTCACCAACATCAAGGTATCCGTAGGGGTTCCATGTGAGAAGGTCACATACATTCTTTATAAATCTCCATGTTCTGCCGACATATCTCTCATTGCCTGTAAGGTGGTAAGCAAGGCAAAGGTTTACTATATCATCCATAGAATAGTTTACTTCATCCATTGAAGAGCCTGTTATAGGATAGGTGTAATCATCCTCACCCATAATCTCGTCAGCTCTCGCAATAACATTTGCTCCCCATTTTTGCATTAAGGGGTCTGTTTTATAGAGTGATTTTATTTCTTCAAGCTTTTGGGCATCTATCATAACTCTTGGATGTTTCTGGTAGTTGTCACTCTTTTTATAAAGCTCCCAAAGCTCGTCACGAGTAGGACGGACATTAAACATATATCTCTGAACCTCTGCTATACGCGCATCCGTAAGCTCAACCGGAGTTCTACTGAATATATAGAGCCTTGTATCGATATTTTTTATCATATATCCGTTTGCTTTTGCAGTTTCCAAGGCATTGTAGTATCCGGCTTCTGTAGCGTGAGGATTTTCAAGAAGGGCTGAGCTTCCAAACAGCTTCTTTAATTCATCCTCATGGGCATACACAACGGTATTATCATTTTCAAGAAGCATTTTATGCTCTGCATCGTATTTAACTTTATCTGTGTAGTATGTGGAAGCAAAGGGGTTAATTGCCTTATTCATTCCAAGATAACCCTGTGAAACAGAATCGGGAGTAACCTTGGATCTTCTCTCTGTAACACCAAGCTCACGCGGTTCTTTGCCTTCGTAGGTTCTGATGTTATCTACAAGAAGTGTTCCCGTGTTTGCTTTTTTATCGCAGTAGATTCTGAGTAGCGGAAGACCTGTGAGATTTTTATTTACAAAGGGAACATCTTTATATACAAGCTCACCATTTGCATAAATATTCATTGACAATTCATTCATATTAAATGCAAGGCCAAGCTTTAACCATTTGCGGGGTTCGATTTTGCCGATGAGCCTGCCATCGGTTGTGGTCACATCACCGTTTGTAGCGTAGTTTATAAATGTGCCAAACATCTGCGAAGCTTCACCGTCACGAACCTTTATGGTTCCAACAGGGGGATGGTTGTCGGTTGAAAGGTCAACCTCCATAACCACATAGCGGGCTGTCTGGTTTGCACCAAAGGCAATAAAGCTTTCTTCAGCTTCTTTTTTCTCAAGCTTTAAATATTTATTGCCATCAAACACGCTGGTGTCGATTTCTATTTTGTTTTTCTTAAAATTACGGGTAATTTTTTCATATTCGGGAATATCGGTTTCGTCAAAGGTACGGTTAACATAAACTGTGTCCCCAACAAATTCATCTGTGGGGGCTATTTCACCGCCGCTTGTTACCTCCTCATCGGGAAGAACGCTTTCGGAATTAAAGCCTTTCTTTGGAACATCCTTTGATTTTATGTGGCTTTGTCCTTCAAAAATGGCAAAGTTATCGGCATAGCAGCTATTATCGGAGCTGCCTTTAACCTTTAAACCAAAGCCTGCAATGTGGTCATAGGCTGCTTCGCCAAGATAGCGATTTGCCATAAGGCATTTATTGCCCATATATATTGAAACCTTTTTGCGCTTTGCATTGTAGACAAGCTGCACACCTGTTTCACGGTTTTTGGGGAAACCGCTGGCAAGACGGGTGTCGCCTGAGCATACTGTTCCGTCTTTATCTATGTAGGCAAGGAGGAATGACTTGCCATCCTTATTGTAAACATAGAATTCTGTGGCACATACATCGTTTACAAACTTAAGCTCAACAAACATTGACGCAATTTTTGCACTTGTGGTAACAGGATAGTAGAGAGTGCTGTCAATTGCAGCGCCTGAAAGCTCAACTGCCTTTTCCTTACCCTCCTTTGTTACTTTTATTTTTGCATTTCCTGATGCCACAGCACCATTTAATGGCACTGCACCTGTTGGCTGGTCGTTGAAGCTTTCGGCAACGAGGAAATCCTCACTCGATGCAAAAGCCGACATGGGAGCCATCATCAGAGATGCAATAAGGGAAACAATCAAAAACATGCTGATAATCTTTTTCATAAAATCCCACCTTTTCCTTTTCGTTTTTGATTTTAGTATCTTGTTTAATATAATTATATCAGCTGACGCATTACCATATCAATAACAATTAATGCCATCAGAAGACTCAATTATACTGCTACTGTATCATATAATTATAAAGCAATTACGCTGCTTTGGCAACAAAAAAACAGACACATTATTTATGAATTTAGACACCTTTTGTCAACATGCATAAAAATGATTTTAAGGATTGTGCATATTGACGAAACATTTTGAAAATTATTGTTTATATGAATTCATCGAAGATGAATTCAACTAAGTTTGCCCTAACGGGCAAGTGAAGTTATCTTCGATAGTGAAGTTTACTTTGTAAGTGAAGTTTCGCCTTGCGGCGAAGTGGAAAACTTAACTTCACTTTTTCGATAGGAAAAACTTCACTGCGTAAGCTACTTCACTTTGAACTTTAGTTCAAAACTTCACCCCAAACTCTTTGCCAAACAACAATTTACCATTCCGAATAAGTTATGCAATAATGCTGAAGCGCAAGAAAAGCGGCTTCGCCGCACCGCCTGCGGCGGAAGTGCGGAGCAATATCGCTTTTCTTAAGCCATGTGCATTTTTGAAAAGCAAAGCTTTTCAAAAAATTTTGCACGGCAATATAATCAATTTTTTTACTGTATAGGAACGCAAATTCCTATACAGTAAAAAAACGACTTGCCGAAACAAGTCGTTTTTAGTTATATTAAGCTAGCCATTGGAGACTATATTCTGCACAAGCTGAACCTTTATTTCACCTTTTAAAGCATCAACCTTTATTTTTGCTCCGCTTATATCCTCTG
>JAZRGM010000032.1:0-5465 GCA_045644205.1 Clostridia bacterium
GCGTCAGGGTTGCCCCCATTGCGCAATATTCCCCACTGCTGCCTCCCGTAGGAGTCTGGGCCGTGTCTCAGTCCCAATGTGGCCGATCAACCTCTCAGTTCGGCTACTGATCGTCGACTTGGTAGGCCGTTACCCCACCAACTATCTAATCAGACGCGAGTCCATCCATGAGCGATAAATCTTTGATGTTTCTATCATGCGGTAAAAACATATCATGCGGTATTAGCACAACTTTCGCTGTGTTATTCCCCTCTCATGGGCAGGTTACTCACGCGTTACTCACCCGTCCGCCGCTAAGCTTCCCCAATTTCATCCCGAAGGAATCTATCGGATGGCTCCGCTCGACTTGCATGTGTTAGGCACGCCGCCAGCGTTCGTCCTGAGCCAGGATCAAACTCTCAATAAAAAATTTAAAAGACCGTAGTCTATAAGTTTCTTTTGAAGTTTGTTAGCTCATTAAACACTAACTTAATTTACTAGTTAAAAAGCTTTCGCTTTAAACTCAATTCTCATTTCCGAGAACCTCTCATACTGTTCATTTTTCAAAGATCAAATTGTTTGCACCGTTTGGCGCCAACTTGTTTATAATAACACAACTCAAATCAAAAGTCAAGCATTTTTTAAAACTTTTTCAAAAAATTTCAAAAGTTATTTTTGCTTTTCTCTCTCAAGAGTGCCTTATTAATATATCATTTTTGACTTTTAAAGTCAATGTGCAAAATTGACGATAAATAAAATTTTAAAGGCTCTAAATTGGGCAAAAAACTAATTACCCTATCCAAATTGCACAAAGATACTCAAAAATCATTTCTCGGGGATATATTCTCTGAGCTTTCCCTTGTTTTTTTCAAGGATTCTTTTTTCAAACTTTCTTTTAAATGACACAAAGCCTGTTTCATCTTCGCCAACTGCTGTAACCAAAACTGAAAGCATCCCCATGCGGTTGCCGCCTAAGATGTCGGTAAAAAGCTGGTCGCCAATAAGAGCTGTTTTTCTTGCATCCTCACCCATATCGGAAAGAACTTTCTTTAAATATTTTTTTCTTGGCTTAAGAGCCTTATAATAATAAGGTATGCCGAGATTTTTGCTAAAGGAGTGAACGCGTTCCATACTATTATTGGAAACAATGGAATATTTTATACCTATTGATTTTAAAAACTCAAAATATGAAAGTACATTTTCCGGTGGCTCAGGCTCTGTATGAGCAACAAGGGTATTGTCAATATCAAAAATGACAGCCTTTATGCCATGGGTTTTATAAAAAGCTTCATCAAGCTTTGATACATTTGCAACCAGTAAATCCGGCAAAACACTCAGCTTCTTCATTATTATACACCTTCTTGTGTGATTATATATTACATAATATAGTAGAAAAAAAGAAGCGGTCATTTTCATGACCGCCCAAATTCATATTTAATTAGCTTAAATATTTTTTTGCAAGTTCGTTTACCATCTTGCCGTCGGCTCTGCCTTTTATCTGAGGCATAACCGCCTGCATGATTTTGCCCATGTCCTTCATTGAGGAAGCACCGGTGGCACTAACTGCATTTTTAACAATTTCGTCTAACTCGTCATGAGATAATTGGGAAGGCAAATAGCCTGTGATTATTTCTATCTCTCTTTTAAGATCTGCAATGAGATCATCGCGTCCGCTTTTTTCATAGTCGGGAAGAACATCTTTTCTCTTTTTGAGCTCTTTGGCGATAACTTCTATAACGCCATCTTCATCAAGAGTGATGCGCTTGTCCTTTTCTATCTGAAGGATTGCGGCACGCATGCTTTGAACTGTGTTCTTTTTAACTGTATCTTTTTCTTTCATGGAGAGTTTGAGATCTTCTGAAAGTTTTTCCTTTAAACTCATCTTTAAGTACCCTCCTTACTCAAGAGTTGGGTAAACCCACTCTGTATATATTAAATATGATATTATTTGTATGAGCGTTTTCTTGCTGCTTCGGATTTCTTTTTACGTCTTACGCTGGGTTTTTCGTAGTGTTCTCTTTTTCTGATTTCAGATAAAACTCCTGCTTTCTGACATGATCTTTTAAATCTGCGAAGTGCACTGTCTAAAGATTCGTTATCTTTTAATCTGATTTCTGCCATTAATGTTCCCTCCCTCCGCTTGTGCTGTCATGTTAAAAACACACAACGGGTTTAGACAAAATTACACTATAATATTATACAAGCATTTAAGTTCTGTGTCAAGCATTATTTTTTTGGATTGTGATTTTCTTTTGAAAATCAGCCCGGAGGCCATCCGATATTTCTTCCTGCAAGCACATGGAAATGCAGGTGTCCCACAGTTTGTCCGCCATCTTCGCCGCAATTGGTTACAACTCTGAAGCCTTTTTCATTTATGCCCTTTTCTGATGCAATTTTTGCAATCACCTCAAAAATATGGGCAACAATGGAGCTGTTGGCAGCTGTAATATCAGCAGAGGATTTGATATGCTCCTTTGGAATAACGAGAAAATGAACGGGAGCCTGGGGGTCGATGTCGTTAAATGCAAGAACCTTATCATCTTCATACACCTTATCGCAGGGAATGTCACCATTTATTATTTTACAGAATAAGCAATCTGACATATAGATTTCCTCCTATATATAATAAGATTAAAAGGGGATGTAAATACACCCCCTAGTTATTATTTGATTTGTTCTTTTAATACTTCCAGAGCCATTTGGAGAGCTTTTTCAATTCCGGCGCTATCGGAACCGCCTGCCTGAGCACTTTCGGGCTTACCGCCGCCGGAGCCGCCGATAAGGCCTGCAATTGATTTAATGAGCATACCGCAGTGAGCGCCTTTTGCTGTGGCTGTTTTGTCGGCTGCGCAAATAAGCATTACCTTGCCGCCGAATTCTGTTGCCATAACACAAACAACACCGTCGAATTCTTCCTTAAGGCCATCGTTCATCTTGCGGACTGTATTCACATCAGCGCCCTTGAAGGAGCCGGAAATAACCTTAATTCCATTTATATCAACTGCATTTTTCTTAATATCATCAAGGCCGGAGCTTGCAACCTTGGATTTAACCTCTTCAAGCTCTTTCTGAACACTCTTAAGCTCTGCCTGGAGTGCTGCAAGCTTGGAGATAAGGTCTGCAGGGGTTGATTTTAGCATTGATGCTGCTTTTGAAATGGTTTGTTCTTTGGAACTCAGGCTATCTAAAACACCGAGGCTTGTGATGGCTTCAATTCTTCTGATACCGGCAGCTGCTGATGTTTCGGAAACAATTTTAACAAGGCCGATATTTGAAGTGTTGCCGGTGTGGGTCCCGCCGCAGAATTCAACTGAATAGTCGCCCATCTTTACAACTCTTACAACATCACCGTATTTTTCACCAAAAAGTGCCATTGCACCAAGCTTTTTAGCTTCGTCTATGGGCATCTGCTGACAAACAACGGGGAGTGCTTCAAACACCTTTTCATTAACTATTTTTTCAACCTTGGCAATCTGCTCTGAAGACATTGCTTCAAAATGGGTAAAGTCGAAACGGAGTCTTTCGGAATCAACATATGAACCCGACTGCTGAACATGGTCACCAAGAACCTCGCGGAGAGCTTTCTGGAGAAGGTGAGTTGCAGAGTGGTTTCTTTCAATAAGACCTCTTCGTTTTGCATCTACCTTGCAGGAAACCTTGTCACCATTTGCAAGCACACCAGCTTCAAGCTTTCCTATGTGCATAATTTTTCCGTCACCGAGTTTTTTGGTGTCGGTAATTATAACTGTGGCGCCCTGAGACACCATCATACCTGTGTCGCCAACCTGACCGCCGCCTTCACCATAGAAGGGAGTTTTGTCAAGAAGAATAACCACGCTGCCATCTTCACAAGACGCAGAATCAACAAATTCTGATTTGCAGCCTAAGGCTTTTACTGTTGCATCACATTCCAATGTTTCATAGCCCACAAATTCTGCTTTTTCAAAATCCATTATAGCTTTTTTGAATTCATCTTTTTCCCAGCCGGCATCGTCCATTTCGCCTCTGCCGCTTCTTGCTCTTTCTTTCTGAGCCTGCATGCATGCTTCGTATTCTTCAACATTTACATTCATTGATTTTTCACCAAGAATTTCCATTGTAAGGTCAAGAGGGAAGCCGAAGGTGTCATAAAGCTTAAATGCTTTTTCACCTGAGAGCTGAACCTCGTCATTTTTTATCATATCTTCTATGAAGCTATTTAAGATATTGAGACCACCGTCGATGGTTTCATTGAAGCGAACTTCTTCAAGCTCAATAACCTTTTTAATATAGGAAGCTTTTTCCACAAGCTCGGGATAGGCTGTTTTATTTTCTTCGATAACTGTGTCACAGATTTTATAAAGGAAGGGTTCGTTCATGCCAAGAAGCTTTCCATGGCGGGCAGCGTGTCTTAAAAGACGACGAAGCACATAGCCTCTGCCTTCGTTGCTTATCTGAACACCATCACCTATCATAAAGGTGGTTGAACGGATATGGTCGGTGATAACACGAAGAGACACATCGTTCTTTTCGTTGTCACCATATTTTGCGCCGGTTAATTCGCTTATTTTCATCATTATGTTTCTTACTGTGTCAACCTCAAAGAGATTATTAACTCCCTGCATTATGCAGGCAATTCTCTCAAGGCCCATACCTGTGTCGATGTTGGGGTGAGAGAGCTTGTTATAATTGCCCTGTTCGTCTTTATCAAACTGGGTGAAAACAAGATTCCAGAATTCAACAAAACGGTCACAATCACATCCGATTGCACAGTCGGGCTTTCCGCAGCCACATTCCACTCCGCGGTCAAAATAAATTTCAGAGCAAGGACCACAGGGGCCTGTTCCGATTTCCCAGAAATTATCTTCCTTACCCATTCTGACGATTCTGTCAGCAGAAACGCCAACTTCCTTTGTCCAGATATCAAAGGCTTCGTCATCATCCTGATATATTGTAACCCAGAGTCTGTCTATAGGTAGCTCTAAAACTTTAGTTATAAATTCCCATGCCCAGGCTGTTGCTTCGTGTTTGAAATAATCGCCGAAGGAGAAGTTACCAAGCATTTCAAAATATGTTCCGTGGCGGGCAGTTTTACCAACCCTTTCAATGTCGGGTGTTCTTATACATTTCTGGCAGGTTGTTACTCTGCGTCTTGGGGGTTCGATTTCCCCTTTGAAATATGGCTTTAAGGGAGCCATACCTGCATTTATAAGAAGAAGGCTCTTGTCGTTTTCGGGAACCAGGGAAAAGCTGGGAAGTCTTAAATGACCTTTGCTCTCAAAAAACGAAAGATATTTTTCTCTTATTTCGTTTAATCCTAATTTTTCCATTTGTTTATCTCTCCTTAAATTCCGGATAAAATTACACATACATATACATTGTAATAATACAACAAAATATGGGATAAGTCAATTAAATAGAGAAAATTTTGTTAATAATACAAACAAAAAAACGCAAGAAATGCCCTCTCTTTAACAAAGATTGAGCATTTTATTATTAATATCGAA
>JAZRGM010000033.1:0-4635 GCA_045644205.1 Clostridia bacterium
TCATTTCGGCTTATTGCGCAGTTTCCATGGTATGGGGCAGAATTTTCCTCAAAGAAAAGCTCTCTGCCAAGCACTATGCGGCTCTTGCCCTTGCTTTTGCCGGAATTATAATTCTTGGAATTTATGATGTGTAATAGAATATAAATTAATAAAAATATCGCAAAATCTGATTTAAAAAACCACATTCCTCTGCTTATTTTGATAGGCAGAGGATTATTTTTTGTAAATTTAAAGATTTATGTCTTTTTTAAACGATGGAAAATGTTTCCTATTTTGGTTTTTTGGTGGTATTCTTTAATCACAGGAATATTAATCTAAATACTACCGCAAAAGAGGAGGCATAATATGCAACTTATAAAAAAACAAAACATAGCATCCTGGTTTATTAGTGAAATCGAAGAAAGAAAAGAAGAGAAGCTGAAAAAAGAACAGCAAAAAAACATATGCTATATCCCCGTTCACGCCATATCCCCAAATCCTTATCAGCCCAGACGGACCTACAATGAAGAAAGCCTTCTGGAGCTTGCTGCTTCAATAAAGCAATATGGGGTTTTGCAGCCCATAAGCGTCAGAAGGATTTTTACGGGTGACTATGAGCTTATTGCAGGAGAGCGAAGACTCAGAGCCTGCAAAATGGCAGGAATATTAAAAATTCCTGCAATAATATGTAATCTGAATGACAACGAAAGCGCAATTGTTTCTTTGGTGGAAAACATTCAAAGGGAGAACCTTAGCTTTATGGAAGAAGCTGAAAGCTACAGAAATCTTTTGTATAACCACGGTCTCACTCAGGAGGAGCTGGCTCTTTACCTTGGAAAAACTCAATCCTGCATAGCAAATAAGGTAAGGCTTTTAAAGCTTTCAAAGCTTGTGAGAGAAATTATAGCCGACCACAAGCTCACCGAGCGCCACGCAAGAGCCCTTATCCGCCTTGAAACAGAAGAAGAACAGCTTTCTGCTCTTGAAAAAATAACCAAAAGGTCATTAAATGTTCAGCAGACAGATGAGCTTATAGATTCCATTATAGAAGAAAAAAACAGAGGCGAAAAAATCCCCGAAACCATAATAAAAACAACAAGCTCAAACACAGTCCGCCTTTTTTCAAATACTCTGCGCCACGCAATAGATTTAATGCATCGCCACGGCATAAATGCAAAATCACAAAAAAATGAATATGCCGACAGGATAGAGTATGTTATAAGCATTGAAAAGGAGAGTGCGCCATATAGCTTTGATGCATAATTTATGAATATTATACATAATGTCCGTATATTTATTCATCAATCTTACTGAAAAACACATACAAAGAGCATATTCGTATTGACAGTATTTGTTTTGTGTGGTAAACTTTATCTACAATTTAAGATCGCTTGCGGTCTTTCAAAAATCGGAGGAGATTAAAATGAAAAAGTTTTTTAAATTGGCAGCACTCTTAATGGCAGTGCTCATGGTTGTTCTTTCATTTGCAGCTTGCACAAGCGAAGAAGCAGATGTAGAAGGCAAAAAGGTTCTCAAAATGGGAACAAACGCAGCTTTCCCGCCCTATGAATTCAAAGAAGGCGAAGAATTCGTTGGTATTGATGTTGAAATTGCTCAGGCAATTGCGGCAGAGCTTGGCTGTGAACTTGAAATAGTTGATATGGAATTTGATTCCATCATCACAGCAGTTAACCAGGGCGAAGTTGATTTCGGTATGGCTGGTATGACAGTTACCGAAGAAAGATTAAAAGAAGTTGACTTTACATCAAGCTATGCAACAGGCGTTCAGTCTGTTATCGTTGCCCAGGGTTCTGACATTAAATCCATTGATGACCTTACCGGCAAAAAGATTGGTGTTCAGCTTGGAACAACAGGCGACATCTATGCTTCAGACGACTATGGCGCAGAAAATGTTATCAAATATGGTAAAGGCGCAGATGCAGTTATCGCTCTTAAAGGCGGAGATGTAGATGCAGTTATCATTGATAACGAACCTGCAAAAGCATTTGTTGCTGAAAATGAAGGTCTTGAAATCCTCGGCACAGAATATGCTGTTGAAGACTATGCTATCGCAATCAAGAAAGGAAATGCCCTTCTTGATGAAATCAATGCAGCTCTTGAAAAACTCACAGGCGAAGGCAAGATTGACGAAATTATTTCCAAATATATTAAAGCAGAATAATTTCAAATATAATATTTCTACCGTGCATGAAAATGCACGGTAGGATTATTTTTGTTGTATGGGGAATTACACAAATTCCTGTTCGCGTGAAAACATAGCACGCGAAATGGATGCAGGCTCAGCCTGTTTAAACCGCTATTTAAAAAGCAGAAAAATCTGCTTTTTAAATAGCGGCTTAATGTGTTTATAAACAAAAGAAAGGCGGATACATAATGAAATCAAAAAAAATATGGGCTGTTGTTGTGGCAATTGTGATAGCAGTGGCAGCTATAGCCGGCATTTCTGTCTATATCAATAGCTCAATGACTGCATCCGAA
This sequence comes from Clostridia bacterium, assembly GCA_045644205.1. Classification (GTDB taxonomy): domain Bacteria; phylum Bacillota; class Clostridia; order UMGS1810; family UMGS1810; genus RGIG1828. Next base: position 2,479 of record JAZRGM010000033.1, read on the forward strand.
ATAAGCCTTGCAGATGCTGAAAGCTTTGTTAATAGTGAGTATGATGCTCTGGCAACCACAAAAGCACTAAAGCTTGTGGCTTCAAAAAATAAAATAAAGGTAAATAGTATTTCCTATGGAGATAAAAAGGATATTATCCTTGATTGTGAGCTTGAAACTCTTGATGTTCACTCCGTTATTTCACCAAACTATAATATGTTTCTTTCATCAGATGAAAAGAAAGCAAATGGAACAATGTTTAAATCAGCTCTTGATTTCAAAATGGAATTTGAAAATAAGGTGACAGAGCTTATTGAAACAGCTCCCGTTATTTCATCAGATGTAAAAATTATACTGTGCGAAATGAAAGACGGTCTTGTTTTATATGCTGATGAAAAATCTGCCGATGCTGTGTTTGGCGGAGCATTAACCATCGAAAAAGAGGTTTCAGAAATAAAAACTGTTACCGACGAAAGAGGAAGACAGAAAAAGATTGAATCGGGCAATGTTAATAAAGGCTTAATCAACAACTTCTCTTTTAAATATGACAGCGAAATGCCCGACACCTCAAATTTTGCAGTTAAAATCTGGAACAGCATAAAAAGAAGCTTCGTTAAAAACTTTATAGACCATGGCAGATGGAAAACCATCATAACAGGTCTCTGGGTTACTATAAAACTTACAGTTTGCGCTCTTTTAATTGGTATTGCATTAGGCTTTATGGTGGCATTTGTAAGATGCACAAGAATTAAAAACCCAAAAAGCGGAATTGTTATTAAAATTTTAGACAAAATCTGCGGAATATATCTCACAATAACAAGGGGAACTCCGGTTGTTGTTCAGATAATGATTATCTATTTTGTTATCTTTATGCCTCTTGGAGTTGACAAATTCCTGGCGGCGGTAATCTGCTTCGGTCTCAATTCGGGAGCCTATGTGGCAGAGATTGTCCGCGGCGGCATAATGAGCATAGACCAGGGGCAAACAGAAGCCGGCAGAAGTCTTGGCTTTGGCTATATGGCAACAATGTGGCACATTGTTTTCCCTCAGGCATTTAAAGCAGTTCTTCCTGCTCTTGCCAATGAGTTTGTTGTGCTTTTAAAAGAAACCTCAATCGCATTCTATATTGGTCTTGGCGACCTTATGTATGCAGGAAATGCCATAAGAGCTGCCACCTATAGTGCTTTTATGCCCCTTGTGGCGGTTGCAATTATCTACCTTATAATGGTTCTTGCACTTTCAAAGCTTGTAAGTATTCTGGAAAGGAGACTGAGAAACAGTGAACGATAATATAATAATAAAAACCGAAAATCTTTCCAAATGCTTTAAAGACACTATCCATGCCCTCAGAGATGTGAATACCCAGATTAAAAGAGGCGAGGTTGTTGTAATTATCGGTCCTTCGGGAAGCGGTAAGTCAACCTTCCTGCGCTCACTAAATCTTCTGGAAGAACCCACAAACGGTCATATATATTTTGAAGGCACCGATATTTTAGACCCAAAAACCGATATAAACCTTATGCGCAGAAAAATGGGAATGGTTTTCCAGCAGTTTAATCTTTTCCCTCATAAAACAGTTTTGCAGAATATGACCTTGGCTCCCATAAAGCTTCTAAAGATTTCAAAGGAAGAAGCAGAAGAAAAGGCATTAAAGCTTCTTGAAAGAGTTGGTCTTGCCGACAGAGCAAGTGCATATCCTTCTCAGCTTTCCGGCGGACAGAAGCAAAGGGTGGCAATAGTAAGAGCTCTTGCAATGAATCCCGATGTTATGCTTTTCGATGAACCCACATCTGCCCTTGACCCTGAAATGGTAGGGGAGGTTCTTGATGTTATGAAGCAGCTGGCAAAAGAAGGAATGACAATGGTTGTTGTTACCCACGAAATGGGCTTTGCAAAAGAAGTTGCCGACAGGGTTATATTTATGTGTGACGGAGCAATAGAAGAAGAAGGACTTCCTCAGGAGATTTTTTCAAATCCAAAAGGGGAGAGGACTAAACAGTTCCTGCAAAGCATACTATAAAAGGGAATGTAAATATGCAGTGAAAAGAGAATAGTGAAAAGTTAAGAGAAATTGTAGAAATCCGCTTTTAAAGCGGATTTCTTCTTTTTCTATTCTCTCTTCTATCTTATCTATTATCTTTTCTCTATACTCAAAAATGCTATGTAAAAACTTAGGTT
>JAZRGM010000034.1:0-10689 GCA_045644205.1 Clostridia bacterium
CCATACCTATTCCCTCTTCACTATTACTTCTTCCCTTTATATTTTACCGAACATCGAGTTCGGTAAACAATAATTTACGCTAAAACAACTTTCATTCCTAAAAGCTTACCAAAAAACTCTATTTCTTCTTTTGTTGCACCATAGATAAAGATGCTGTGGTGTGTTGCACCGTGTTTTGAGTGACATTCTAAAAACTCAGCTGTTGTATAGCCTGTGGGTTTGAGCCAACCATGCATAGCAGTTGTAAATTCATCTGGCTGACGGTCAACTATTTCACATTCTGCAGCAAAAATCTGGAAATCGTCTGCATCGCGGCTTATGTTAACATAAACCCCCTTGCCTTCCTTCATTCCGGCAAAGCCTTTGTATGGCTGAGTTCCTTTTGTTATACTGCCGCTGCCTCTTGTAATAACAGGTTTGCCTTTAACGGTTGAATAGCTGATTTCACCCATGTGGCTAAGAAACAGGACATCATTCTTCCAATCGGGGCAGAAAATTTCAATAAAGCCTGTTTCGGGATAAGCTTTCATAAATGCACCTGTAAATGCTGCTGTGAGTGCGTCACCTTCACCTGCATAGCCAACTCCTCTGCCCATACCCTTGCATGCTTCTAAAAATGGCATTGAACCAATACCGTCGAGCTGCAAAAAGTTTACAGTAAACGCATTATATCCGCCATCTTCAAGGCATCTTCTCATTCCAAGGCATGATTTTAAATACTCTCTGTATTCTTCTTCAATAATATCATCGGCAAAGTCAAATTTTTCTTCATTGTCTTTAACTTCTGCATCTATCTCGCTATCTGTTACCGATGCAACCATTTTAGAAAGGTAATCGGGTCCAAGCTCATCAACAACAACGCCAAACCTTTCTTTCATTTCTTCATTCGGAACTAAAAAGTCGCCCATTCCGGCAAATGAACCGCCAACTCTTGCAACCTTTGTTGTTTTAAGAGCCTTTGCTGCCACACAAGATTTAACAAGTCCGCATGCTCTGTCTATAACATCGGAATTATCTGCGTGACCTGCTGCAATTGCATATGGCTTTCCATAGCACTTGAGCATAGAACACATATCCATAACACCGTGAATACCGTGGTTGAATGTTATAAAACCTGCGTGGTAGTCGTGGTTATATTCGGGGGTATATGTTGTATCTAAAACAACGATTGGAAGCTCTGTTTTTGTGAGAACTTCGATTGATTCCAGAGAAGGAGAATATGCCATATGAATTGTAACAATGGCATCAACCTTTTCGTTTTCAAATTTATTAACAGCTTCTTCAAATTCAGGTTTGATTCTGCAGAAACCGTTTCTCACAACCTCAAATCCATTTGCTTCAAATTTCTGAGCGATTTTTTCGAGGTAGGGTTCCAGGGTTGGTCTGTAGGCATTGCCTATATCGTCATATAGTTTAATAAAAAGCGGAAGTAAGCCGATTTTCATAGTATTTGCTCTCCTTTGAAAAGTGGAATTTCTAAATCTGTATTACTCACCAATAATCATTATCTGAACAGTTCTCTGTCTTGCTCTTGTGGAGTCAAAATCAATAAAGTGGATAAAACCAAATTCACCCAAATCCATTTCACCGTCTTCAATAACGATGGTTTCGCTTCTGCCGATAATTGATGAACGAAGGTGAGCGTCTGTGTTGTGGCAGCCTCTTGCGTCTTCATCGTGTTCTTCGGCAAATTTTAAAGCCTTTGGACCGGGATGGAGATACATTCCCTCATATCTGCATTCGGGAATAAATTTTTCCATAACATTAACAAGGTCCTGCTGGAGAGTTTCCAGACCTGTCATCGACATATCAAAGGCACATTCCTGAGTGATAACACAGCAGGTTGTGTGGTGGGAGTAAACAACGCAGATACCGTCTTTAATCCCTGATCTTTTAACAGCTTCCTTTGCCTGAGCAGTTACATCATGGAAGGTAACAACCTTGTCATTTGACTGAAGTTTTATTTTCTCTTTATAAACCATAATAGCCTCCTGAATAAATATAATAATTCTATTTTAAAAATTACGCAATTAAAGGAATAGGAAAAAAAGATTCAGAATTAGCAAATCGAATGCAACCGAGATTTTTCTCGGGTTGCACGGTGCCCGAAGCTGTACATAAGTACTGCGAGGGTGAGATTTGCCAATAGCAAAAAGATAAGATGAAAGGAAAACATCTTTTTAAGATGTTTTCCTACCTATATGTATAAATCTTTAAATGATATGCAGGTTAATACTTTATGTTTATTATTATATATCTTTTTGCGTTCTGGACTTTTTTTACATTCCTTTTTTCAAATCGTCTTTAGCTCTTCTTGTAGCTGCTATCATTTCATCTATCATAGCAATCGGGTCTTCTGCATTCATAATTCCTGATGCTGCACCTGCTGCCTCTGAACCTGCCATAATAAAGTCGTAAACCTGCTGACCGTTTGTGATTCCGGCAGCCTGTTCAACCAAAATGTCGGGGTTAATCTTTTTGATTTCGGTTATAACTTCCTTAACATATCCCATATCGCTTACACCGCCGCCTGTTCCACCAATGAGTTCAGATGGTTCGGGATTTATAATGTCGGGGCCGAGCTGAGCAAGAGCCTTTGTTTCTGCAACACTGTCTGCACAAGCAAAAACAAGCATATCAAGCTCATTAGCTCTGTCGATTGTAGCCTTAATCTGAGGAACGCTCATTGGCTTTTCACAGTGGTTAACAACCACGCCTTCAGCTCCTGCAGCTTTCAAAGCTTCAGGAAGAATATCTGCCATTCCGCGTCCGGGACGGAGAGTATCCATATATGGAGCTAAAACAATAAGATTTTTTGTGTTTTCAACAACTCTTCTTATTTCAACTGCGGGAGTGTTAAAAAGTACATCAATATCATATTTTTCCGCAGCTTTGTCGGCAGCAATGGCATATTCAAGCACCTTGTCACCATAGATATAGTTTTTTGTTCCTATTTCAAAATAGGGGGTTCTAATTTTTCTTTTCATTTTTTTGCCTCCATCGTGTTTTTTAATTTTATTTACCTTATTAATATAGGTAGATTATAATTCTGAAATTTTTCAAAATCAATACAATATAAGATACATAATTTATTATTTTGGACACTTTTCGCTTAAAACCCAAATATAATCAGTTTATACATAAGCTTTTTAGCTGTCAATGGAATAAATCCGTTTTGTTATGTAAAAAATCCTTTTTTATGAACATGGGTGTGAATATCTAAAATCTTTTCAGGTAAAAAGTCTTTCAGCTCTTCTTCCCATACTTTTTTGTCATATTCTGTCACTTCAAAAAGAGCCATTTAAATCACTCCTTTAGGTTTACATGAGAATATTTCCGTCATCCACAGCAGTTTCACCATTTAATATAACCTTTTTAATATTCACAGCATCATCCATAATAATAAGATTTGCTATCTTTCCTTTTTCAATGCTTCCCACAGTATCATCAATTCCCAGTAGCTCTGCCGGAGTAAGTGATGCCATTCTCACAGCCTGACAAAGGCCTGTGGGGGTGTGGGTCATAACATTTCTTACAGCATTATCTATCGTCATAAGGCTTCCTGCAAGCCAGCCTCTGTCGTCATAGTTGAGATCCGGGCCATACCATATTCCGCCCTCTTCGTCATTTTTATAGTTGTTTTCTCCGCAGGTGGTGTGGTCGGATATAAGGCATATTCTCTCTGCACCCTTTATCTTAACAATAAGCTTCATAAGTCCGGGAACAACATGAACCGCTGTCTGGTCTGCAATAAGCTCTGCATACATATCCGGATCATAAAGTGCAAATTCATCTCCTCCGGCTCCGGGAGTTCCCTGAGCTCTTCCTTTAGGTCCGCCGGAATCGGTTATATGGGTTCTCACCTTAACTCCGTAATGCTTGAGTTTTTTAATATCTTCATAGGTTGACCATGAATGACCATGGGCAAAAATTGCATTTGGTGTATGCTCTTTTGCATATGCCATAAATTCTTCAATGTTTTCTCTTGCAGGGTCTATCGCCCAGACTCTTATCATATCGCCAAAGCTTTCAATAAGCTCTGTATATTCTTCTTTTTTAATAGCTCCGCTCCATTTAAACTGATTTGCAAAGCTTCCGGTAAGGCTCATAAATGGTCCTTCCATATATAGCCCGTTCATAATTTTTCCAACGCCCTTTTTTGATTCCTCTTTTATCTTTGCGGCGCCTTTTTTCATATCTTCCATCGACATTGCATTGTAGAAAGTGGGAAGAACAGTTGTAACACCATGCTTTATAAAAAACTTGCAAACCTCAGTCGGATTTTCATAAAACCAGAATTCCCTGCAGCCGTGGTTGTGCATATCAATAAAACCCGGTGCAGTATATAAACCATTTGCATCATAAACATCTGCATTTTCGGGGATTTCCACCTTGTCTGCCCAATCTGCTTTTTCAATTATTCCATTATCATACAAAATGGTACCGTTCCATATTATACCGTCATCGGTAATTATTTTTGTGTTTGTTATGGCATTCAAAACGATTACCTCTTTTCATTATATATCTTTGATTTTAGCCTATAACAAAAGACTTTTAATGTCAATAATAAGAAATATTAAAAACTATGGATTATCCATAAAACTTGATATTGTCCATTTACACGAATTAAAAAAATTGATAATATGCAATCAAAGGGAGGTCTTAATATGAATTTTAAAAAATGTGTTTATTCAGTTGAAATAAACGGTAAGGTTTTAAATATTTATATTAATGACAAAAAGCTTTTAAGCGTGGGTGCATCTGCATCGGTAAATGACGAAGTCTCACAGCTTGAAAGGGAAAGCATAAGTGAAGATAAAGCTGTTTTTTCAGGTAAAAACGAAAAAATGTGCTTTGAATTTCTTAATGATTGCATAAAGGTTTCTTATAGTAAAAAATTTGATGAAACAACTCCCGTTTTTATATCAAAAATGTTTGCTACGGAAGAAACAGCTATAAATGTTGAGGGGCTTGACAGAGGCTTCACCCCTCAGGCGAGAAACAACAAGGGCAAAAATCTTGAGTTCTACCGTCATTTCCCCGATATTTCGGCAAACGGTTATTTTTCACCTTCTCTTTTTAATTTTTCACTCGGTAACGGAGAAAATTGGGTTTCCTTTGGACTTCTTCAAATCCCCGATACAAAAATCTGCAAAATGGATGACGATAAATCATTTTTAATAGAAAGCTGCGGTGGAAATAAGGTTATTGAAGCGGGAGAAACCTATAATATGCCTTCTGTCCTTATCACCTTTCCCAAGGATGAATGGGACGGAATAAAAGTTTTCCGCCAAAAGCTCAGAGACTTCGGGCTCTATAATCCAAAAGACAGAGAGTTTTCAGACCTTCCGTCGTGGTGGAAAAATCCATTTATCTGCACCTATGGCGACCAGATGTTAGAGGATAGGGTGGGAAATCCGCGTTCCGAGAAGGTTTCTCATGATGAAAATGTAAAAATTTTTTCTGACGAAGATTATAAGCAAATCTCTCAAGCTCCGCAGTGGTGGGAAAAATCTGAGATATTTTTAGGGGAAAACGAAAACCAAACTTATGCTCCTTGTGATGCCATAAGCGAAGAATGGGTTCTTGATATTGTTAAAAGAGCCGAAGAAGAATGGGGCTTTAAAAATATCAATCTCATAATAGACGATTCATGGCAGCTTCCCCACTCTTTTGAACCTGCAGTTGCAGCCGACCGTTTCCCCAATATAAGAAAATTTATCGACGGTCTCCACAAAAGAGGTCACCATGTTATCCTTTGGCAGACTGCTATGTTTGATGTTATATCAAATGGTTTCAAAACAAGAGCCCAGAGATTAGGTGTGCTTTCTGAAACAGATATGAATTATGTAAATAATTAATTTATAAAAAGGAGAGAAAAAATGAAAGATTTTAATTTTATGCCGGCTTCCTGGCTGCCTCACTCAAACGACCCCGAAATGCTCGAACGAGTTAGAAACATAAAAAGGGAGGATATGGAATATACCAATGAAAACGGTTATAGCGTAAAAATCGTTAAAGACCCTGTTCTTCATGTTGTTATGGATATGTTCTACCGTATTGTAGAGAGTGATGTAAATAACACTCCATTCACAATGGTATGCCCTAACCAGTGGCCGGGAGCATATAATGCAGTTTCAAATATGATAAATAAATTCCGCATAAACTGCCGCAATGTTCACGCTTTTGCAATGGACGAATGGGCAGATGAAGATGGCAATGTGGCTCCAATAACCTTTGGGGCAGGTCTTGGCTATTCATTTGTAAACCATTTTTATGCAAATATCGACCCCGACCTTCGTCCGCCCGAAAATCAGTGGCACTATATGACAAACGAAAATGTGACCTATTATTCTGATTTAATTGAAGAAGCAGGTGATGGTGGTGCAGATATTGTATATTCAGCAACAGGCTGGCCCGGTCACACAGCATTTATCGACCCCCGAACAGAAGAATTCCATGCCGACAGCTTAGAAGAATTTCTAAAGCTCGGTTCCAGAATTGTAACAACAACTCCTCTTACTATAGCAGAAAACTCCTTCTTTAGCCCCATGGGTGCTGCAGGAGATGTGTGGAATGTGCCATATAAATCTGCAACAATAGGTCCCAGAGATATTGCAAATGCAAGAGACCATTTTGAGCATCACGATATTCTTTTCAGCGACGGTTCCTCATGGCAGAGAATGGTTTCAAGAATTCAGCTTTACGGACCAATCTCTATGGAATGTCCTGCATCAATAACCCGTCTTTTCAAAGGTATCTGTTATGTTAGTGAAGCTATTGCACAGCCATTTGACACATTCCATGCTGAAACCGACAAACTCAAAGAATTAGGACTTATATAAGGAAAGGAGCGAATACCCAATGAAAGAATTTAATTTCAAACCCGCACCATGGCTTCCATTCAGTGACGATGTGGAAATGCTTGAAAGAGTAAGAAATATAAAAAGAGAAGATATGGAATATACAAACGAAAACGGATACAGCGTAAAAGTTGTTCCCGATCCAAGATTCCATCTCATAATGGATATGCTCTACAGAATTATGGAAAGTGACAAAAAAGACAAAAAATTCGTTATGATTTGTCCTAACCACTGGGTAGCAGCTTATGAAGCAGTTGCAAATATGATTAATGCCAAAAGAATTAATATGAGAAATGTTCATGCATTTGCAATGGACGAATGGGCAGACCAGGATGGCAATGTGGCTCCTATGAGCTATGGCCTTGGCCTTGGCACTAACTTTATGACAAGATTCTACGGTAAAATCGACCCTGAGCTTCGTCCTCCCATTGAGCAGTGGCATGTTTTTACAAATGAAAATGTAAACTCTTATTCCGATATGATTGAAGAAGCAGGCGATGGCGGTGCCGATGTTGTTTATTCAGCAACAGGCTGGCCCGGTCACACAGCTTTTATCGACCCTTGCACAGAGGAATTTAAAGCAGACAGCCTTGAAGAGTTTTTAACACTTGGCTCAAGAATTGTAACTCAGAATCCTCTTTCCACCTGTGAAAATTCACTTTTCAGCTCAGCCGGTGCATCGGGTGATGTGTGGAATATTCCGCCAAGAGCCGCAACCATAGGTCCCCGCGATATTGCAAATGCAAGAGACCATGTTGAGTGCCATGATATGATTTATCCCGATGGCAGCTCATGGCAGAAAATGATTTCAAGAATTCAGCTCTACGGACCAATCTCTATGGAATGTCCTGCTTCAATTACCCGTCTTTTCAAAGGGGTTTGCTATGTTAGCGAAGGTTTGGCAAAACCTTTCGGACTTTGGAAGAATGGAATAAAATTTGGCGATATGTAAATAGTTTAATAAAAAGCATCCTCCGGCTGTTTTTGCCGGGGGATGCTTTTTTGGGGATTAGGAAAAATGATTCGGAATGAGTAAATCGAACTCAAAGCAAGATTATTTCTTGCTTTGAGCGATAGCCCGATGCTGTACAAAAGTACTGCGAGTGGTGAGATTTGCTTATAGCAAAAAGGCATATAATTGAAGAAAAACATCTTAAAAAGATGTTTTTCAACCTATAAACCAAAATTTGAGGATTTATGAGCACATTTAACTCTTATGTTGGTTTCATTTTCGTCTTTTTGCGTTCCGGATTTTTTTACAATCCCATTGTTAATTAGATTTAATTTTTTCCTTGTCCGCAAGTGAAAATGTGAAATCCGCTGAAGATGATTTGTATCCCGAAACGCTCATTCCCATTTTTTGCTTGAATAACCTTGAAAAATAGTTTATGTCGTTTATACCAACTGCATTTGCAGCCTCTTTTGCACTGCAGCCTTCATCACCGATGAGAACAGCCGCTTTTTTCATTTTTTCAAGATTTACATATGATATTATTGATAATCCGTTTTTCTTTTTAAAAACCTGATTCAGATAGTTTGCATTTTTCCCCAGAGCTTCTCCAATATCCTGAAGTAAAATTTTTGAACCAAGGTTTTTTTCAATATATTTTTTGATTCTTCTGTCGAGTATTCCGGCTTTTTCGCCGGATTTTTCTTTTAAAGTGTCTGAGCTTTGAGAAAGCTCACAAATAAGCTGTGCCACAATGGCACCGCATTTAATATTTCCGCCATTATCCGGTTTTTGATATTCATTGATTGCTTCATAAATAAGAGATTCACATTTTTCACGGTTTAAAATGTTTTCTGCTATAAGAGGAACAATTATTTCTCTTTCGTTTCTCATTTCCCCGTCTTCTTCCAGGGTGCTTTTTTCATCAATCATCGCAGAAATAGTGTAGTGAATATGAGCTTTGTTTTCTGATGCGTAAATATAAAATTCATAGCTGTGGGGAAGAATTAAAAAGCTTCCTTCCCTTGCAACATATTCTCTTCCCATTATTTCTATTTTTAGCTCGCCTTTTTTAACATAGGCTATCTCAATATTTGGAAGCATCTTTTTAAAACGCGATTCATATCCCGGGCAGGAGTAGATGTGGGCAAATACCGGTCTTGGAATAGCTTCCATATTTATTTTATTAAAAAGCATATTTATCACCTTATTATAATTTATCTAAAAAACAATGTTTTGTCAATATATGCTATGATTGACATTACAAACTCAAAATAGTATAATACACTATAGATTTTTACAAAAGAAGGTTAAATAATGCACGAACAAACAAGCTTTACAAAAGGGATAAAAGACGGTCTCCCCATTTGCTTTGGCTATCTTTCGGTTGCCTTTGCTTTTGGTATTTTTTCTGTGGAATCAGGTCTTTCCATCTTGCAGGCTCTTCTTATCTCTATGACAAATGTAACCTCGGCAGGTCAGCTTGCCGCAGTTCCCATAATAACCGGCGGAGGCACTCTTTTAGAACTAGCCATATCTCAGCTTGTTATAAATTTAAGATATGCTCTTATGTCTGTTTCGCTCTCCCAAAAGCTTGGCGCATCCGTAAATAGCTTCGACCGCTTTGTTATATCTTTTATGAATACCGACGAAGTTTTTGCAGTTTCCTCAGGCAATAGGGGATATGTTGGCAGAAGATATATGTATGGTCTTATCCTCACACCATTTTTGGGCTGGAGCTTCGGCACATTCCTTGGTGCAGGGGCAGGCAATATTTTGCCATCTATCATAACATCAGCTCTTGGAATCGCTATTTATGCAATGTTTGTTGCTATTGTGGTGCCTGTTGCATCCAAACAAAAAAGCACACTTTTCTGTGTGCTTATAGCTGTTGTGCTTTCCTGTCTCTTTAAATGTATTCCGGCTCTTGACAAAATCCAGAGCGGCTTTGTGATTATCATTTGTGCCTGCATAGCAAGCATTGTGATGGCAATTGTATCTCCTGTGGAAGTAAGAGAGGAGGGCGTAAAAAAATGAATAATATTCCTTTCTGGCTCTATCTTTTAACCATGGCAGGAGTAACATATCTTATCCGCATGCTGCCCCTGGTGCTTATAAAAAAGAAAATTCAAAATAGATTTGTTTTGTCTTTTCTCTATTATATTCCATATGCGGTGCTTAGCGTTATGACAATTCCTGCGATTTTCTATTCCACCTCATATGCCACCTCTGCCATTGCAGGCTTTGTAGTTGCTGTGGTGCTTTCTTTAAAAAATAAAAGTCTTTTAACCGTTGCCGCGTCTTCCTGCGGAGTGGTGCTTGTTGCTGAATTGATAATTAAATATATATGATTGAAATCTTATTAAAACGATTAAACGGAGCAGCGAACGCTGCTCCGTTTTAGTCTTTAATTAAAATAAATCGCTGTGGCTTCCGGTTCGTGTTAATGACAGGGTTATCATATCATTCTCTTTTTTGTATATAAGAAGCCAATCAGGGGAAATATGACACTCGCGATGTCCGGCATATTCGCCCTTTAACGCATGGTCGTAATATTTTTCCGGTAATGTTTTTTCTTCGCGTAAGAGAAGTAACACCTCTTCAAACAGTGAAATATCATATCCGCGTTTTATAATAGTTTTAAAATCCTTTTTAAATTTTGATGAAAATTTTAGCCATTGAAGTATTATCCGAACGCGCCTCAAAGTCTTGAAAAAAGGCTTTTTCTTCGTTGTCGCTTTTGCCATACCTCGTATTACCAAAAGCTTCCGCCTTGAAAAATCTCTATTTTCAAGACTTTGAGGTTCGCAGAATTTTAGAAATAACAAATTTTATGATAGAATGAGGAAAAAGCGCAGGGAATATTGAACATATTTC
>JAZRGM010000035.1:0-27476 GCA_045644205.1 Clostridia bacterium
AATGGCTCGATGCCATTAAACAATAACAGTGAAGAGAGAAGAGATAAGAGAGAAGAGAATCGGAACAAAGCCGCTAATGGCGGCTTTGAACCATTTCTATTCACTATTCTCTATTCACTTTTATCTATTATTGTTTATCGCGTCGAGCGATAAACAATAATTTACCAACCAAAGCAGTTGCAACGAAAAAGCATTGCAGCTGCTTTAGTTTTATTTGACTTTATCCTTATATTGTTATATAATAATATGTTAGATTGATAGCTTTTGGTTTGAATATATAAATTTAAAAAGGATGTGCTTTAAAATGACAAAAATTGACATTTTCTCAGGCTTTCTTGGTGCCGGAAAAACCACACTTATCAAAAAACTCATAACAGAAGCCTATAAGGGCGAAAAACTTGTTTTAATAGAAAATGAATTCGGCGAAATCGGCATAGACGGTGGCTTTATGCAGGATGCCGGAATAGAAATTAATGAAATGAATTCAGGGTGCATCTGTTGTTCTTTGGTGGGTGATTTCGGTAAAGCTCTCCAGAAGGTGCTTTCCGAATATGCTCCCGACAGAATTCTTATTGAACCCTCAGGTGTTGGAAAGCTTTCTGATGTTATAAAGGCGGCTAAGGCGGTAGAGGCAGAGGATGCTGTGCTTAATGCATTCACAACAGTTGTTGATGCCAACAAATGCAAAATGTATATGAAAAATTTCGGTGAATTTTTCAATGATCAGATAGAGCATGCAAGCGCCATCATTCTTAGCCACACAGATTCTGCAACAGATGAAAAAACATCAAAAGCAATAGAGCTTATAAAAGAGCATAACAGCGATGCAGTTATTGTTGCAACTCCCTGGGATAAAATATCAGGCTCAGAAATTCTTCTTGCCATGGAAAGGAAAAATACTCTTGAAGCTGAAATAGAAAAATTAAAAGAGGAAAGCGCTCATAGTCATCATGAGCATCACCACCATGATGAGCATTGCGATTGCCATGAGCATCACCATCACGATGAGCATTGCGACTGCCATGAGCATCACCATCACGATGAGCATTGCGACTGCCATGAGCATCACCATCACGATGAACATTGCGATTGCCATGAGCATCACCACCACGATGAGCATTGCGATTGCCATGAGAATCATCATCACGATGAGCATTGCAGCTGTCATGACCACGACCACCATCACCATCATCATGCAGATGATGTGTTTACAAGCTGGGGCACAGAAACCACAAAGAAATTTACCAAAGAGCAGATTAAAGAAGCTCTTGATGCACTTTCAGATTTTGAAAAATATGGCACAATCCTTCGTGCAAAGGGAATAGTTGAGTGCGTTTGCGGAAAGTGGATTCACTTTGACTATGTTCCCGACGAACCCGATGTCAGAGAAGGAAGTGCTGCAGTTATAGGCAGAATTTGCGTTATTGGTTCAAAAATCAACGAAGAAGAAATCAAAAAATTATTTAACTAAGAAAAGAGTGAATCTAAGCTATGGCTACCGAAATTCCTGTTTATCTTTTTACGGGTTTTCTTGAATCAGGCAAAACAAAAAGCATTCAGGAAACCCTTTCTGACGACCGCTTCAACCAAGGGGAGAATATCCTTCTTATAATGTGTGAAGATGGTGAGGAGGAATATGAAAAATCATCATTTCCCAATGGCGGAAGCAATGTTTTTATAGAAGAAATATCAGATGTTTCAGAATTAACCCGGAAAAATCTTGTTCACCTTGAGAAAAAATATAAAGCTTCAATGATTGTCATTGAATACAACGGAATGTGGACTCTGGATAAGCTCTATGAAGCTCTCCCTGCCAACTGGCTTGTTTATCAGCAGCTTTTCTTTGCAGACAGCTCCACCTTTGAAAGCTATAATGCAAATATGAGAAGCCTTGTGGTAGATAAGCTCACAAACTCAGAGCTGATTGTTTTAAACCGAGCAGATTCAAACCCCGATAAGGAAATGATTCATAAAATAATAAGAGGAGTTTCCCGCCGGATAAACATAGCCTATGAATATGCTGATGGCAGACTTGAATATGATAATGAAGAGGACCCTCTTCCATTTGATGTTGACGCCCCGGTTATTGAAATAGAAGACCGCGATTATGCTTTGTGGTTCAGAGATTTTGCCGAGGATGTTAAAAAATATAATGGAAAAACAGTTAAATTCAAGGGCATCTGCGGAATAAACAAAAGAATGAAAGATGGAACAGCCATCTGCGGACGCCATGTTATGACCTGTTGTATTGATGATATAGAGTTTAAAGGTCTTGTGTGTGTTGGTATGCCGCAGGAATTAAATCTTAAAAATAAAGACTGGGCAATCATTACTGCCAAAATATCTATGGAGCATCACGAGCTTTACGGAAAAGTTGGCCCCGTGCTTAAAATTATTGAAGCAGAAAAATCGGTTGTTCCTGAGCAGGAAATATCAACATTCTTTTAATTAAATCTTTGGGAGACAGTATATGAACTTTACAGATATTTTCTTAATCGGCATAGGTCTTGCAATGGATGCTTTTGCGGTGTCTGTGTGTAAGGGGTTATGCATGAAAAGAATTAACTACCGTCAGGCTGTTATTATTGCTCTTTTCTTTGGCGGCTTTCAGGCAATTATGCCTCTTACGGGCTTTTTTCTTGGAACCTTCTTTGAAAAATATATAACAGCTGTAGACCACTGGATAGCCTTTCTTTTGCTTTTGTATATAGGCGGCAAAATGCTCTGGGATACTTTATCGTCCGACGATGATGAAATAGTGTGTCCTGTGGATAATAAGCTTAATTTCAAAGAGCTTTTTATAATGGCTGTGGCAACAAGCATAGATGCTCTGGCTGTAGGAATAACATTTTCATTTTATAAAAACACAAATATATGTGTAAATATCTTAGTTATCGGAATAACAACCTTTATAATTGCATTTGCAGGTGTTGTTGTAGGGCATAAATTCGGCACACGCTTCAAGAAAAAAGCAGAGATTTCGGGAGGAGTAATCCTTATTCTCATAGGGCTTAAAATTCTTCTTGAAGGTCTTGGAGTTTTATAAAATGGAAGATAGATGTAATCTTTGCCCCAGAAAATGCAACGCCAAAAGA
The DNA here is from genome assembly GCA_045644205.1 of Clostridia bacterium. Classification (GTDB taxonomy): domain Bacteria; phylum Bacillota; class Clostridia; order UMGS1810; family UMGS1810; genus RGIG1828. The sequence goes on from JAZRGM010000035.1 coordinate 3,096, forward strand.
AGCAGTAATAAAGGCTATTGCAAAGCTCCCTCTGATATTATGGTCTCAAGAGCCGCTCTTCATTTTTGGGAAGAACCCTGTATATCAGGTGAGGAAGGCTCGGGAACTGTGTTTTTTTCGGGCTGCAATATGGGCTGCGTTTTTTGTCAGAATACAGACATTGCCCATGAGGTCTTTGGCAAGAGAATAAGCGAAGAAAGACTTTCTCAGATTTTTCTTGAGCTTCAGGGGAAAAATGCAAATAATATAAATCTTGTAACACCTACCCACTATAGTGAAAAAATAATAAATGCAGTAAGGCTTGCAAAACAAAAGGGCTTAAAAATCCCGATTGTATATAACACAAGCGGCTATGAAAATGAAGATATAGTATCCACTCTTGAAGATACAGTTGATATCTTTATGCCTGATTTCAAATATTGGCTGCCCGACACAGCAAAAAAATATTCAAATGCTCCCGACTATCCGGAGATTGCAAAAAAAGCCATAGACAAAATGGTCAGTATGCGTCCGGAGCTTATATATGATAAAAGAGGAATTCTTCAAAGAGGAGTAATAATAAGAATTTTGCTTCTGCCGGGGTTTGTGTATGAAGCAAAGAAAATAGCAGAGTATGTCTACTTGAAATATGGCGACAAGGTTATTATAAGCCTGATGAGCCAATACACTCCCAACGGGAAGCTCGAAAACTATCCCGAAATAAACCGCAGGGTGAGAAAAAAGGAATATGAAAGCCTTGTGGATTTTGTTTTGGAGCTGGGAGCGGAAAATGTGTATATTCAGGAAGGCTCATCGGCAGATGAAAGCTTTATTCCGCCTTTTAACCTTGACGGAGTTTAAACGAAAGGAAGAAACCCTATGCAGGAATATTTTGCAGGAGAATATGATGTTGCCATTATAGGCGGAGGTCATGCAGGCTGCGAAGCGGCACTTGCCTCGACTCGTCTTGGCGCAAAAACTATTATGTTTGTTATCAATATGGACACAGTTGCCAATATGGCTTGTAACCCCTGTATAGGCGGCACAGCCAAAGGCCACCTTGTTCGTGAAATAGATGCTCTCGGCGGCGAAATGGGAAAAAATGCCGACAAAACTTTTATCCAATCAAGAATGTTAAATAAGGGAAAAGGCCCTGCGGTTTATTCCCTGAGAGTTCAGTCGGACAGAAGAAAATATTCCGATGAAATGAAACACACCCTTGAAAACTGCCCTTGTCTCGACATAAAGCAGGGTGAAATAATAGAAATAGGCTTTGGAGATAATAAAGAGGTTGAATCCGTTCTAACAAATCTTGGCGCAAGATACAAGGTTAAAGCTGCCATCATTGCCACAGGAACCTATTTAAAAGGAAAGGTAATAGTTGGAGATGTGAGCTTTGAAAGCGGACCCGATGGAGTTTTCCCTGCAAACAGACTTTCCAGATGCCTCATAGATAATGGAATCCCACTTATGCGCTTTAAAACAGGAACTCCTGCCAGAATAAATAAAAACAGCATAGATTTTTCAAAAATGCAGCCTCAGGCAGGCGACGATGAAATAGTTCCATTTTCTTTTGAAAATGATTATATTGGCGAAAATCAGGTTTTGTGTCATTTGACCTATACAAACGAAACCACCCATCAGATAATAAAGGACAACCTTCACCGCTCTCCCTTATACAGCGGAAAGATTGAAGGTGTGGGGCCAAGATACTGTCCGTCTATTGAGGATAAGGTTGTGCGCTTCAGCGATAAGCCCCGCCATCAGATATTTATTGAGCCTATGGGTCTTAACACTGAGGAAATGTATATTCAGGGCTTTTCATCATCACTTCCGGAGGATGTGCAGATTCAGATGATTCACTCCATTGAAGGCCTTGAAAACGCAAAAATGATGAGAACTGCCTATGCCATTGAATATGACTGCTGCGATGCAACAATGCTAAATGCCGGTCTTGAATTTAAAGACTATCCCGGTCTCTACGGAGCGGGTCAGTTTAACGGAAGCTCCGGATATGAAGAAGCGGCGGCTCAAGGGCTTATTGCCGGAATAAATGCAGCCAGAAAAATAAAAGGTAAATCTCTCTTTACCCTTGACAGAAGCGAAAGCTATATTGGAACCCTAATTGACGATTTAACAGTTAAGGGAACAAAAGAACCTTATCGTATGATGACATCCCGAAGCGAATACCGCCTTCTTCTGCGTCAGGATAATGCAGATTTGCGTCTCACCCCAAAGGGCAGAGAAATAGGGCTTATAAGCGAGGAAAGATACCAAAAGTTTCTCGAAAAGAAAAAAATGATAGAGCTTGAAATTGAAAGATGCGAGAAAAAGGTTATTGCACCAAGCAAGAAAACCGATGAATTTTTTGAAAAATATAATTCAACACCAATCACAACGGGAGTTAAGCTGGGCGACCTTTTAAGAAGGCCGGAGTTAAACTATGAAATCCTTTCGGAATTAGACGACGACCGCCCTAAGCTTCCAAAGGCTGTGGCAGAGCAGGTGTATGTTCAGATAAAATACGATGGCTATATCAAAAAGCAGATTCAGCAGGTTGAGCAATATAAAAAGCTTGAAGCAAGGCTTATTCCTGAAAATATCGACTATGAAAAAATAGACGGATTAAGAATAGAAGCAAGGCAGAAGCTTTCAAAAATAAGACCTTTGTCAATAGGTCAGGCAAGCAGAATAACTGGAGTTTCTCCTGCTGATATGAATGTGCTTTTAATATATCTTCAAATGAATAAATAATTGAGGGATAACACAAATGAAAAAGAAAATCGGAAGCTTTTCTCTAATGAAAAGAATGAACACAGCCCTTATTTTAAATCTTATAAGGGAAAAGGGGGCTGTATCAAGAATAGACCTTGCAAAGGAAACAGGTCTTACCGCGGCAACGGTTACCAATTTAACAGCGGAATTAATTGATAATAAGCTTATTGAAGAGTTTTCAACAGGCGTATCAACAGGCGGCAGAAAGCCTATTCTTTTAAAAATAAATCCGCTTGAATTCTGCGTTGCATCTGCTTGTGTTTCATCTGATAAGGTTGAATTTGCGGTATCTGATTTTTGTGCAAAGATTATTTTCTATAAGCATAAGTCAATAGAAAAAAATGTTTCGCCAAAAGCTTGTGTTGATTTTATAATAGCTTCTTTTGAAGAATTTAAAAAGCAAAATACCACCCGTATCATAGGTATGGGTGTTGGTATTCATGGTATTGTTGATTCCAATGAGGGGGTGTCGGTGTATGCTCCCAATCTTAACTGGCATAATGTCAATATCAGAGAAATGATAGAAAAAAGAGCTAATATCCCCGTTATGGTGGATAATGATGTAAGGCTTATGGCTATGGCGGAGATGTGGTTTGGTAATTCCAAAAATGCAGAAAGCTTTGTGTTTTTATATGTTGGCAGAGGCGTTGGAAGCGCTCTTGTTATAGACAAAAAGCTTATAAGAGGCGCAAATGACGCGGCAGGAGAAATAGGCCACTCTGTAATTGACCCTGAGGGGCCTGTGTGTGAGTGTGGAAAAAATGGTTGCCTTCAGGCATTTACCAGTGAAGCTGCAATGCTTTTGGAGCTTAGAAAAAATCTTTCCAAGACAAAGCTCTTAAACGAAAACTCTTCCTGCAGCGATATAGTTGATGCTTATCTTAATCATTCCGACCCGGCGGCTTTAGCTGTTATGGAAAGAGAAATAAAATATCTTTCAGTAGGTATTTCAAATATAATAAATATCTTCAATCCCGGTCAGATAGTTCTTTCATCCAATATAACAAATTTTGATATTGCGGTTATAAAAAGACTTTCTGAGGAAATAAAGAAATCATCTGTTGCTGTGGGAAAATACGGTGCAAATCTTTCCTATTCTTCTCTTGGCAATCGTGCGCTTTTAAATGGTGCCACAGCTTTGGTTTTAAGCCGCATATATGAAAATCCGGCTATGCTCTGGGATAATAATGAGGCTTAAAGAGACAATAAATTTGTGTATATCACACATAGATATTTTCCGCTTTGTGTGGTATAATTAATCTTGGTATAATCGGTGATAATATGAATGAGCAGTTTTCACGGACAGAGCTGATGTTTGGCTCTGATGCGCTGGAAAAACTAAATAAGAGCACAGTCTGTGTGTTTGGTCTTGGCGGAGTGGGCGGTCATTTAGCCGAAGCTCTGGCAAGGGCAGGGGTGGGAAGCTTATATCTTGTGGATAACGACATTGTGTCGCCATCTGATTTAAACCGTCAGATAATAGCCACTTTAAGTACCCTTGGTATGGCTAAAACCCAAGCCGCAAAGGAAAGAATTCTTTCTATAGCGCCGGATTGCAAAGTTATCACAGCCGATACATTTTTCCTCCCCGATACCGATTTTTATGATTTTTCAATCTTTAGCTATGTTGCTGATGCAATAGACACAGTTTCCGGAAAAATAGAAATCTGCAAAAGGGCAAAGCAGGCAGGAGTTCGGGTTATTTCGGCAATGGGTGCCGGAAATAAAATCGACCCCACAGCTTTCAGAGTAGCCGATATTTCGAAAACAAAGGTCTGCCCTCTTGCAAGAGTTATGAGGCAGGAACTTAAAAAAAGAAATATAAATAATGTGAAGTGTGTTTATTCCGAGGAGCCGCCCTTTGAGCTTAAAGAAAAGCTTGAAAAGGGTGAAAGCGGCAAAATTACCCCGGGTTCAAATTCGTTTGTACCGTCTGTTATGGGGCTTATCATGGCAGGCGAAATAATAAAAGACATAATTAATTCAGAGGTGTAGCAAATGCAAATATATGCTGATAATGCAGCAACAACAAAAATGTCAGATTTAGCAATAGAAAAAATGCTGCCATATATGAAAGAAATCTACGGTAACCCATCAAGCCTTCATAGTGTGGGTCAGGAAGCCGCAGAGCATCTTTTGGAAGCAAGAGAAATAATGGCGAAAGCTTTAGGCTGCCAGGCAAGAGAAATATATTTTACCTCCGGCGGAAGCGAAGCTGATAATCAGGCGATAGTATCTGCGGCAATCCGCGGTGAAAAAAAGGGAAAGAAACATATTATCTCCACAGCCTTTGAGCATCACGCTGTTCTCCATACACTAAAAAAACTTGAAAAGCAGGGCTTTGAAATAACTCTCCTTCCTGTTGGTGAAGCTGGTATTGTTAATCCTGAAGATGTTAGAAATGCCATAAAGGAAGAAACCTGCCTTGTGACTGTTATGTATGCCAATAATGAAATCGGCACCATTCAGCCAATAGAGGAAATAGGCGCTATTTGCAAAGAAAAAGGCGTTATTTTCCACACAGACGCTGTTCAGGCGGCAGGCCATTTAAAAATAAATGTTAAAGAACAAAATATTGATATGCTCAGCCTTTCAGCTCACAAATTCCATGGACCAAAGGGCGTTGGAGCGCTTTATGTTAAATCGGGAATAGTTGTGTCAAATATCATCGAAGGCGGAGCTCAGGAACGGGGCAAACGCGGAGGCACAGAAAATATTCCTGCCATAGTTTCAATGGCAGCAGCCTTTGAGGATGCATGCTCAAAAATAGATGAAAATGCTAAAAAGCTTACCAAAATGCGTGACCGCCTTATAGAAGGTCTTTCAAAAATTCCCCATAGCATCTTAAATGGTGATGCCAAAAAGAGACTTCCCGGAAATGTTAATATGTGCTTTGAGGGAATAGAGGGAGAATCTCTTCTTTTAATGCTTGATATGCATGGGGTTTGTGCTTCGTCAGGCTCTGCCTGCACCTCAGGCTCTTTAGATCCAAGCCATGTGCTTCTTGCAATTGGCAGGGTTCACGAAATTGCCCATGGTTCATTAAGACTTTCTCTTAGTGAATACAACACAGACGAAGAAATAGAACACATCATAAAAGCAGTAACTGAGGTAGTTGGTTATTTAAGAAATATGTCTCCTGTGTGGAGAGATTTAATGGAGGGAAAAAGAACTCATGTTATATAGTGAAAAGGTAATGGATCATTTTAAAAATCCCCGTAATGTTGGTGTTATAGAAAATGCCGATGGTGTGGGTGAGGTTGGAAATGTTAAATGCGGAGATATAATGAAAATATATCTCAAAATAGAAAACGATACAATCGTCGATGTAAAATTTGAAACCTTTGGTTGCGGAAGTGCTATAGCATCAAGCTCGATGGCAACAGAAATGATTAAAGGCAAGAAGGTTTCTGAAGCTTTGGAACTAACAAATAAAGCAGTTGTTGAAGCTCTCGACGGTCTTCCTCCTGCAAAGGTGCATTGCTCCGTTCTTGCAGAGGAAGCAATAAAAAAAGCTCTTCAGGATTACTATGACAAAAATGGGATTGATTATGATAAATCATTATTCCCAAATTGTCACGACTGCGAGCATTGCCATAACTAAAAATCAAACGGTTTCGGGGAAGCTTAGCTTTTTCCGGAGCCGTTTTGCCAAATTTACGGAGGTATAAATGGAAAAAGGAACTCTTTATCTTTGTGCAACACCAATAGGTAATCTTGATGACATCACCGTAAGGTGCCTTGAAACCTTGAAGAAATGTGATCTTATTGCCTGTGAAGACACAAGACATTCTTTAAAGCTTTTAAACCATTTTAATATATCAAAGCCTCTCACAAGCTACTTTGAACACAATAAAAAAGAAAAAGGCGCATATCTTGTGGAGGAATTAAAGTCGGGGAAAAATATTGCCCTTGTAACAGATGCCGGCACTCCTGCCATATCCGACCCGGGCGAAGACCTTGTTAAGCTCTGCATAGATGAAGGGATAAAGGTGGTTCCCGTTCCGGGGTGTGTGGCGCTTATAAATGCTCTTATTATTTCAGGACAATATACAGGCCGCTTTGCTTTTGAAGGCTTTTTATCCATGAACAAAAAAAGCCGCCGGGATCACCTTGAAATGGCAGCTAAAGATACCCACACTCTCATTTTCCACGAAGCTCCCCATAAGCTCACAAGAACCCTTTCAGATATGCTTAAATTCTTTGGTAACCGACGCATAAGCATAGTTCGCGAGCTCACAAAAATCCACGAGGAATGTTTCTGTACAACCCTTGAAGAAGCCATAGAATTCTATAGTAACAATCAGCCCAAGGGTGAGTATGTGCTTGTTGTGGAAGGTAAGCCCCTTAAGGAAATTGAAGAAGAACAAACAGAGGAAATGCCTTTTTCCGACCCTCTGGAATACATAAATGACTTAATGAAAAATGGAACAGACAAAAAAGAAGCAATAAAAATTGCGGCAAAGGCTTTTGGTATGTCTAAGCGGGATGTTTATGACCTTGCTAAGGATATTCCGGGAGTTAAAATATAATGGAGGCTTATACTATGAAGAACATTCCCTGCAAAGACGGAGTTATATATAATGCAATGAAGCACCACAGAATAAAGCATCTTATAAGAACCCTTTTTATGCTTTTTGTTTTCCTTGCTTATCTTTTTGTGCAAAGAGCCTACATAGGCAATGTGGTTTTTAAATCCTTTGATATTGACGAAGGAAGATTTGCCCGTGAAATTGAAACAATTAATATAAATAAAGACCTTGCCGCAAAAAGTGATGGTTCTCATCTCATAAGAAGCTACGCGGTAAAGTCGGGAAGCTACTGGCAGGACCAGAAATATGAATTTGATATAAGCTTTTCCGATGTTAAAAAGCTTCCCCTGGGCTACACCACCCGCAACACAACCACCAACTACAGCGAAACCGACACAGAGGGCGTATTTTCCGCTCAGCTTTATAGTGCAAAACTTAGCGGAATAAATGTTTTTATTCTGGCTTATCCTCATCAGGAGGTAAAATCAGGAGAAAAAATAACGGGTATTTTTGCAGAAATGGCAAATGTCATAAGAACAGATGTGAGCAATCTGGGAAGCTTTGAAGGTCAGGAATTCTGTGAGTTTGTTTTCGATACCCGCGGTCTTGAAATGGGAAGCGAAAAATTTGATATTATGGCTTGTGTGATACTTCTTATAATCTTTTTGTATCTTGCAGTAAAGCTTGTTATATATTTTATAAACCCGCTTTTAACCCCAACATATAAATCCATAAATCATTATGGAGATCTTGAAACTGTGGTTATGGATGTTGAAAATCAGCTAAGGGATATAGGAGAAATAAAAATCACGAAAAATAATCCTGCAATAACCAAAGACTGGATAATATCGCAGGACAGCTTTAAGCTAAAGATAGTTAAAAATCACGGAAAGGCACAGGATAGCTCCCGCTATGGAAGCAGGCTGTAAAATAATATGATACCTTATCTTCTTTTCTATAAAATAGTTCAGCTCTTTATTGTTATGTTTATTGGCTTTATTCTTGTTAAAGCCGGAGCTGTTAAGGGCAGCGACAGCAAAACCCTTTCAAAGCTGGCTCTCTATGTTTTGATGCCAGCAGTCCTTTTAAATTCTTTTGATATTTCCCTCACTCCGGAAATAAAAAAAGGACTCATTCTTGCATTTTCTGCTGCAATAATAGTCCATCTTCTGCTTTTTCTGATAGATGCAATCTACAGCCGCCTTGCAAAGGCATCGGGGGCTGAGAGAGCTTCGGTTATTTATTCAAATGCGGCAAATCTTATAATACCCATTGTGAGTTTTATTCTTGGAGATGAATGGGTTATCTACACCTGCGCCTTTGTTGCAGTACAGATTATTTTTATCTGGACAAGGGGCATTGCTCTTTTTGAAAAATCTTCAAAAACAGATATTAAAAAGATTATCTTTAATCCTTGCATACTGGCAACTCTAATAGGTCTTGCAATGATGATTTCCGGCATCCGACTTCCCTCCTTTGTTAAAGACATTTCCTCGTCTCTTGGCTCTATGGTAGGGAATGTGGGAATGTTTATTGCCGGAATGCTTATGGCAGATGTAAATTTTAAAGATATTTTTTCAGATAAAAGGGTGTATCTTGCGGTGGCAATGAGAATGGTAGTGTGCCCGTTTTTTGTTCTTTGCGTTTTAAAGCTCATATTGATGCTTACAGATATTGGTAATGCACATAATATCCTTCTTATAACCTTTCTTGCATCAATAACGCCATCTGCATCAATGGTAACTCAGCTTGCTCAGGTGTATAATAACAACGAAAGCTTAGCTGTTTCAATTAATATTGTGTCAACCTTAATGTGTATAGTTAGTATGCCGCTTTTTGTTATGTTATATTAGTGGAAATGTAAAAAAAGTCCAGATCGCAAAAGGTAATTAAATTTATTATAATCTGTATGTTGAAACCCCTCATAAATGATGGGTTTCTTTAATTCTATGCCTTTTGCTATTGCCAAATCTCACCCTCGCAGTACCTTTGTACAGCGTCGGGCTATCGCTCAAAGCAAGGCAAAACCATGCTTTGAGTTCGATTTGACAATTCTGAATCTTTTTTTCCTATTTCCTAAAATGGTTTGTAAAAAACTCTGTTTTTTATAAACCATTTTCTTTCGTTTATCTGTCTTTAGGATTTTTCATCCCACAAGCATCTATTTTAAAGGTTCTTTAATTGGTTTTGGTGCGTTTCGCGGAAATCTTTTTTCCGTGAGGCGCACTTTTTTTATTATAACAAGATTATGCTCAAGGTCGGTTTTATCTATGGCATAATTTTTTATTTCAACAAATTCTCCGCCTAAAAGCTCTATCGCCTTTTTTGCTTCTTTCACTTCCTCAGACGCCTTTGGCCCTTTTAGTGAAATAAAATATCCACCCTTTTTAATAAATGGCATACACAATTCCGTCAGGCTTGCAAGGTTTGCCACAGCTCTTGAAACACATATATCATATTTCTCTCTGTAGTTTTTGTTTCTTCCCAGTTCTTCCGCTCTTGCGTGGACTGTTTCAATTCCGGTAAGACCAAGAGAAGATATTACCTCATTTAAAAAGTTTATTCTTTTATTTAAAGAATCCATAAGTGTGACATCAAGATCATCTCTTATAATCTTAAGAGGAAGTCCGGGAAATCCTGCTCCTGTTCCCACATCAATAATCTTTGCCCCGTTAAAAAACAAACCGCAGTCCAGAGCGCATATGGAATCGACAAAATGCTTTAATGCCGCTTCCTTTTCATCGGTTATGGCAGTAAGATTAATTTTTTCGTTCCACTCTATAAGGAGCTTATAATATTTATCAAATTTATCTGCTAAGATTTTATCTATCCCGTTTTTTTCTAGAATTTCTGTTGTTATACTCATAATTAATCCTTTCAGATATTAACATATATCGTTTTTTCAAATTTAAGAGAGGGCTTTGCGCCATACATCCCCTCCACAAGAATAAGCTTCGGCTCTTTTTCGGGGGATGCCTGGATAAAGGCTATTCTTTTTGGCTCAATGTTTTTATCTCTCATAAAGCTTATAATGTCGCAAAGTCTGTCTGCTCTGTGAACCATAAAAAACTTTCCGCCAAATTTAAGGATTGATGCTGCCGCATCAATAACACCTTTAAGATTTGTCTTTATTTCGTGGCGGGCTATTGCAAGGGAATCCTCCGGATTTAAAAATCCTGCGCCTTTATTCATATATGGCGGATTACAGGTGACAACATCAACGCTTCCCTGCCTGAAAAAGGATAAAACATCTTTTATATCGGCATTTATTGCTTCTATTTTTTTATCTAATTTATTAAGCTCAATATTTTCCCTGCAAAGCTCATAGGAGCATTTTTGCAATTCTACCGCATAAAATTTTTCTGCCTTTGTTTTGGCACTCATCAAAACGGGGATTATTCCATTTCCGCTACATAAATCCACAACAACATCCCCCTGCTTCGCCTTTGCAAAATCAGATAGCAAAACGCTGTCTGTTCCAAAGCAGAAAAGCTCATCGTCCTGAATAAGCTTTAATCCTTTTATCCCTAAATCATCGCATCTTTTCATAATGTACCTCACATGGTTTTATAAGAAAATAATATCATAAAACCTATTTTAAATCAATACTGCAATAAAGAGATGGTGAAAGCTTATATTTTGCTTTGAAAAGCTTGCTGAAATAAAGCGGGTCATCATATCCGCAAAGATATGCCACCTCAGAAAGCTTTTCATATTCTCCGCTTGCAATAATGGAATGGGCTCTGGAAAGGCGTTTGTTGGTTATATATTCTGCAGGGTTCAAACCATAGTGAGATTTGAATATTTTTCTGAAGTATGTGTCTGAAATGCCACACATCATGCTTAATTCACCTGCTCTGAGGTCGCTTTCGAAAATATGTTTTTCCAGATATTCCAAAGCAGGCTTTATTTTGTGAAAGCCTCTCTTTGATGCATAGTCGGATATTTGTTTTCTGCTTATAAATGACAAAACATCATAAAACGCAGAAATGCATTTAAGCTTTCCGCTTTCCTCTCCGAAAAGCCATAGTCTTTCTAAGCTGTCATATAAAAAATTAAGCTCCGGAAAGGCTGTGATGTCAAAGATTCCAAGGATAGCTTTTTCTATTTTTGCGTCAAAATTAATAAGAAGATAGCGGCTCTCGCTGTTTTCGCATCTCACAGTATACTCTTCTCCTTTTGGAATAAAAAGAAGCTCGCCTGCATGATGGATAATTTCTCTTTTGCCAAAATTATAGATGCTCTCTCCGCTTATTTTAAAAACAAGTCCGTGGTTTGGGCGGCATTTGAATTCCTTATATTTGCTGGCAGGCCTGCACAAAACATCTATAAGTTTTAAATTTTCCATATTATCAAACATAACATCACCAAGGATATTATAAAATTCGCAACAGTCATTGTCAATATTATTTCGGAAAATTCCATATATAATCCGAATATTCCATTTACATAAAACGCAGAATAATATATGATTTCTATGAGGTGAGAAAATGATTACCATAATAGAACAGATGACACTTTTATTTTCTTTTATGTGTCTTGGATTTTTTTTCGGAAAAAGAAAAATAATAAATACTGACCATACAAAGCTGGTATCTGCTTTGTGTGTTAATCTTTTTATGCCATGTACAGTATTTAAAGCGTTCTATACAAATTTCAATCGGACATATCTTGTAAGATATTCCCAGTTTATATTTGTATCTGCGTGTATACTGATTGTTCTTGTTGTAGCAGGGTATTTTGTTTCAAATAAGATAACAGAGGATAAATATCAAAGAAATGTTTATCGCTATAGCTTCATTGTTGCAAATTATGGCTACATGGGCTACGCTCTGGCAGAAGCAGTATATGGTGAAGCAGGGCTTCTCAATATCGTTATTTTTGCAATGCCGGTAGCTTTTTATATCTATACATTTGGCTTTTGTATGCTTACCAAAAGAGAGTTTTCCCTTAAAAAGCTTATAACCCCTGTTGTTGTTGCAATGGCTCTTGGCGGATTTGTTGGTTTTCTTGAAATAAAGCTTCCCGAAATCCTTATAAGCGGAGTATCAAAGGCGTCAGCCTGTATGGCACCAATGAGTATGCTTATGGCAGGAATGGCTCTGTCGGAATACAGAGTGAAGGAATTGGTGACTGATAAAAAAGCTTATTATATGTCATTTGTAAGGCTTATTTTTATCCCGCTTTGTGTTTATCTTGTTTTAAGGCCTTTCTGTTCTCCCGATTTAACCCGCACAGCAGTTCTTTTGTTCTGTATGCCCTATGGTCTTAATCCGATAATTTTTGCAAAGCTTGTGGACGAAGACTATTTCTTTCCGGCAAAGCTGTGCTTTATATCAAGCATATTTTCTGTCATAACAGTTCCTGTTTTTTTAAGTCTTATATAGCTTGATTTTACATCCCCCTTTATGCTACAATGCGTAGAGGGGTGTTTTTATGAATGAAAAAATCTATTATAATATTATAAATCATCTTGAGCTTGTTGAAGGCTGCTTTTTGGGTCTGGAAAAATTTATTTCGTTTAGTAATAGTCCGGAAGCTCGCGCTGAGAAGCTTGAAGAGCTTTGCAGCGAAATAAGCTTAAACGAAAAAAAGGCAGATTTTTCTTTGCAGAGTGTGTCGTCAAAGCTTAAGGATTCCGGCTGTGCAGATGATATAGATGAGTTTTTTAATTTGTGTGATTCTGTTGCCAACAGATGCCAGGATTTTGCTTATGCTGTATGCTCCGTAAATCTTAATAGGTTCCGGTCTTTAGGGGGAGGCTTAATAAAAATCACTTCAGCTTCCCGCTTGCTCTTTTCTTATCTTAAAGAAATGACTATGCACCTAAAGTCAGGCAGTAGAGAAGAAGCTTTGAAATTAACTGATAGAATAAAAAATCTTGAAACAAAGCTTGATGTCTATGAAAAGGAAAGCTTTAAAGAAATTGTGTCTCTTGATATTTCCCAGAGTGAAAAAATGCAGTATATGATGCTTATAAATAAAATAAGCAAGATTCCCGATGTGATAAAAATTGCTTCAGAATGTATTATGAAAACTGTTCAGTAATTCATATTGAAGATTGCATATCAACAGAATTTTGTTCCTGACTTGACACGACAAATATGGATGTGTAGAAAAATGACGAAATAAAAAAGCCTCCCCTGTGTAAGGGGAGGTGGGTTTGCGAAGCAAACTCGGAGGGGTTGTAAATGGATAGAAAACATAATAGTAAAATAGTTCCATTTGCAAAGGAACTCAGAAAAAATATGACAAAAGAAGAACGACATTTGTGGTATGACTTCTTGAGAGAATATCCAGTGAAATTCACAAGGCAAAAAGTGTTAGGCAAATACATAGCAGATTTTTATTGTGCAAGGGCAAATATTGTTATTGAATTGGATGGCTCTCAGCACTACGAAGATGATGGACTTTTCAATGATGAAAAAAGAACTGCTTATTTAGAACAATATGGGATAAAAGTTATCCGAATATCAAATCTTGATGTTTTGAAAAACTTTGATGGAGTTTGTATGTGTATAGATAATGTAGTGAAACAATCCCTCAGTCAGCTACGCTGACAGCTCCCTTTACACAAGGGAGCCTTGAAAGCTTTGCATCTAAACCTTATGTGTCACAATAAAAAAGAGACTATCTTAATAATCGATTTATGAATATTTACACATTTATTTTTGTATACTTATTCGTATTATATGATTATTAAGACAGTCTCTTTTTATGAATAGGAAAAAGATTCCTTGTTTAATTAATAGCAAGACTATTATTCAGTAGCGCTGTGCTATATATAAATAACACATCAGCATCTTCAAAATCAACAAAGTTTCCTAAAAAGCTACTCTGAATATATCTTATATCAACCACAGTCACCTTGCTGTAGCCCTGAGATAATAAGGGGGCAAGGCTGCTTCCAAATGAGTCACGAATCATCACAAGATGCTTTTCTTCCTTCGCATCCGGATTTTCAATAGTTATAAGCGGTTTGGCACCGGAAAGAAACATCTCATAAGGGTCTTTGCTGTAGGCTTTTTTCATATTATACATATCTCCCTTTTCGGGGGCGCCGGTGTCATAGTATGTTACAATGCAGTTATCAATTGTAGAATTTGTAAGATATTTTATCGTGTCGCTTTTAAAGGGGATTCCTGCCTGACCGTAATACACTCCGTAAAAAGGATTGTCAAGGGTGTTTACTTTGTATTCAGCTTTAATATCCCTTCCCATTTCCTGTGCAAATTTTTCTGCTATATCAACTATGTTTTCCTGCTTCCAGTGGGTGTCGGTGCGGTAGTAGTCATCGGCAGATAAAAGAGGGGAAACATCAATATATTTCATAAAGGGTAGCTTTACCTTCATTCTTGCTTCAAAGCCTTCATAATCGAGGGCAGGGTAACCGTTTTTCTTTGCAATAAAGCGGTTTTTATCGGGAATAATTGAAAAATAGATGTTTGTGTTTTTGTCTTTCAGATATTTTTCATAGATAAAATCAAATTTATTTGCAGCATGCTCAATCATTGCCTGATTTTCCTCTGAGTCAATTTTTGAAAGGTGACCCTGGGCAATAAAGAGTCCATTATCTTCAAGCTTTCTTAAAACAAAACGGGCAAAAAGTGATTTAACTGAGCGAAAACCGTCTCTTAAAGGAAACTGGTCGGTGGTGTAGCTTTCAAAATCCTTCATAAAGCTTCCGCCTGCAATAGATGACACGCTGATTTCGGGTGTTGCTGCAAGGGCTCTTCTTTCGCTTTCGGAAAACTCGGTGTCCGGCTTTATGACACACACAACACACATTGAAAATAAATATACCCCAAAAACTACAACAGATATTATATTTTTAAATTTCATTTTGCCACCTCCTAAAATCTGAAATATAAAAACGGATTGAAAGATCCGTCAACAAGGAAAGCTGTTGAAACAATAAGAAGAAAAAGTAAAACCGGGATTTCAAGATAGCTTATAATAGTAGCTGTCTTTTTATTTTGGTTTAATTTTTTTATTAAAATTTTTGAAAGGGGAGTTGCGGCTATAATGCCTGCAATAATAACAAAGAAATAGTTTCTCAGATTAAAAATAAAGCTCTTAGAAATAAATGGGATATTTCCCCCGCCAAAAAGACCGCCCACTTTTCCTATCGCCTCAGAAAGATCTGATGCGCTGAAAATCACAAAGCTTATAGAAACAAAGAATAAAACATAGATATGAGCAGCAATCCTGTGGGCTTTAAGCCTTTGGGTGAGGAAGTATTTTTCAAGAGTGAGAAGCACAGCGAAGAAAAGCCCCCATATAATAAAGTTCCATTCTGCTCCGTGCCAGAAGCCTGTTAAAAACCAGACTGTAAAAATATTTAAAAAGAGCCTTGTTTTTTTAACTCTGCTTCCGCCCATTGGAATATAAACATAGTCTCTGAACCAGCTTCCTAAAGATATATGCCATCTTCTCCAGAATTCACTTATGCTTCCGGAAATAAAGGGATAGCGGAAGTTTTCGTAAAAATCAAAACCAAATATTTTTCCAAGACCGATAGCCATATCGCTGTAGCCCGAAAAATCAAAATAAACCTGCAGCATATAGCATATAGCATATAGCCAATAGAACAAAACAGATTTATCAGGGGAGTTTGTAAACACATCACACATTTCGCCCAGAGTATTGGCAAGAATAATCTTTTTTGAAAGACCTAATATAAATCGTCTTATTCCCTCCGAAGCCATTGAAAAGCTATGCTGTCTTTGGCTTAGCTGCTTTTCAACATCTGAATATCTCACGATAGGACCTGCTATAAGCTGAGGGAAAAGGGCGATGTATGTTCCCAGGGTTATGGGGTTTTTCTGAGCCGGAACATCTCCGCGGTACACATCTACCGTATAGCTTAAAATCTGAAAGGTATAAAAGCTTATGCCAATTGGCAAGGCAATGTTTAAAGCTTTAACAGGCAGTCCTGTAATGATTGAAAAATTTTCTGCAAAAAAATCGGCATATTTAAAAAACCCAAGAACTGCAAGGGATGCTGTGACCGACAGCACCATAAAAAGCTTTGAAAGAAAATGACCTTTAAATTTCTCAATCAAAATACCTAAAATATAGTTTACTCCAACCGTTGCCAGCATAAGAAAAACATATTTCGGCTCTCCCCATGCGTAAAAAGCAAGGCTGAAAATCAGAAGCACAGAATTTTTGAGTGCTTTTGGTGCTATAAAGTAAAAAAGAATAACCGCAGGAAGGAAATAATATAAAAAGGGGATGCTTGAAAAAAGCATGGTGACAAGTCTCCTTTCGTTTTAATGGTAAAAAACAAGGGTGCAGAAAACATAGTTTCTCACACCCTTTTTAGCTGTATAGTAATTTACGATGAAATTCGTTTGCGAGATGAGATGCAAAACATATTACGCTCGCAACGGGGGTGCAGGCTCAGCCTGCTTTATTATTCCTGTTCAAAGCTTGAAGGACACATCACAAAAAATACCTTGTTGCCAACGCTTCCTGCAACCATTTCGTCAGCAGTTGTGCATATGTTCCATCTTAAGTTTGCATTTGATTTAAGATTTGAAATAAAGCTCTGGGTATCAGCTCCGTCTTCAAGAACAAACACATAACCTATAAAGGGGTGTGTGCCTATCATAGGCATAAATACAGCGCCTTCCTTAAAGCCTTTTATTTCAGCGTTGTCAAAGCCCTGGAGAAGACCGGGTTCAACCTCCATAGCTGCAAGTGAATAGGGAACAACGCTGTTTGCACAGAGTGCTTCAGCAATTGAAAGCGCACCGGACATTGATGCTGCCTTTGCTTTAAAGTCTGCAAGGATAATATTTCCCACAGTCTTTGGAGCTTCCGGCTTGTTTTCTGATGGGGCAGATGGTTTGTCCTCAGGCTTTACGGGTGAACTTTCCTGAGGCTTTTGTGTTTTATTGTTTTCTTTTTCATTTTCTTTTATGCCTTCATCTTTTGAGGGCTCGTTTTTTGAGGGTTCGTCTTTTATGTCTTCTTCGTTGTTTTCTTCATTTGCTCCGTCGGAAACAAGAGAAGAATCTGAAATGATTTCATCATCATTCTTATTTACCGGTTCGTCTTTTTTTGAGCAGGCTGCAAAAGATAAGCAAACTGCGATAGAAAGAATAAGTGCAATTAATTTCTTCATTTTATTTTCTCCTTTTTAAATGTTCATATGAATTATACATTACTCAAGCGGTGGTGTCAATTTTGTTGCAGTAATATAATATAATTGTAATCTTAGAAAAATTTGTTGTAATTGGAATTTTTTTAATCAAACTGAGAGTTGTAGAGGGTGCTGTAGAATCCGCCTTTTTTCATAAGCTCATCGTGGGTTCCCTGCTCATCTATTTTTCCGTCTCTGATAACCAGGATAACATCAGCATTTTGTATGGTGGAGAGCCTGTGGGCAATGATAAAGGAGGTGCGCCCCTTCATAAGCTCTGTCATAGCCTCCTGTATTTTAATTTCCGTTCGGGAATCAACATTTGATGTGGCTTCATCTAAAATAAGCATTTCAGAATCAGCAAGCATAGCCCTTGCAATTGTTATAAGCTGTTTTTGCCCTTTTGAAATATTAACTCCGTCATCTGTTAAAATGGTGTTATATCCGTCGGGAAGGGTTTCTATGAAGCTATGAATTCTTGCCTTTTTTGCCGCGAGAACAACATCCTCATAGCTTGCTCCTTCTCTTCCGTAGGCAATGTTTTCATAGATGCTTTCTCCAAAAAGCCAGGTATCCTGGAGAACCATGGTATATGCTTTTCTTAGAGATTTCCTTGTTATATCTGTTATATCCTTTCCGTCAAGCTTTATTGCCCCGTCTGTCACATCATAAAATCTCATAAGAAGATTTATGATAGTAGTTTTGCCGGCTCCCGTTGGTCCCACAATAGCCACAGTTTTTCCGCTTAGGGCTTCAAAGGAAACATCATTTAAAATGGTTTTTTCGGGAGTATATCCAAACACAACATTTTTAAATTCAACATTTCCTTCTGAATTTTTAATTTCGGTTGCATTTTTACTGTCGCTTTTTTCGCTTTCTTCGTCAAGAATGGCAAAAACTCTCTCAGCTGCAGAAAAGGAAGATTGCAGTTCGCTTAAAATATTTGCAAATTCATTTATGGGACCGGCAAATTTTCTTGAATACTGAACAAACTGCGCCACTCCGCCAAGGCTTATAAAAAACAGTGTCCCCTCAGGGGCTGTGCCATTGGCTGAGAGCATATAGAGTATGCCGCCAAGTATCATAACAAGAGAAATTGATAGATTATTTATAAAATTAACCGTTGGCCCCATTGTGCAGCCATAGTAGTCGGCTTTGTAGTAGGCATCCATTGAATCTGTGTTGCGAAGGTTGAATCTTGAGGCTATTTCTTCTTCTCTTTCATATGCCGCAATAGTCCGGCAGCCTGAGAGCATTTCTTCGGCATAGCCATTTAATTCTCCAAGCTTTTTCGACCTTTTTTTAAATAGCGGTCGTATCCTTTTTGAACGGAAACGGGTAAATAAAACCGAAGCCGGAACAGTTACGACAAAAACAGCTATAAGAGGCTTTGAAATGTTCCACATAAATATAAGAGAGCCGCAAACCGTGTAGATGCTGGTCATAATCTGCACAAAATCATGAGAAAGGGTGCTGTTTATGGTGTCAATGTCATAGGAAATATGGCTTATTATATCTCCTGTGGGGTGGGTGTCAAAATAGCCAACGGGAAGTGAGGTAAGCTTTTCAAAAAGCTGCTTTCTCATTGTATAAACTATTCTTTGGCTAAGATATATCATCAGGCTTGCAAGAATATAGGATAAAACAGCAGATATAAGATAGCATAAAAGCATCTTCGTTATGCTCTGCCACACAAGATTAAAGTTTATTCCGCCACTGACTGCAATAGCATCAATTGCCTCGCCTGAATACTTCGGCCCCAGAAGAGATAGCTGATTTGACAAAAGAGTCATAATAAGAGCAGGAATAAAAAGATACCATAGCTTTAGTATGTAGGAAAAAAGTCTTAACACAATTCTCCCGTTTTTTCTTTCGGTTTTCTTTTCCTTATTCTTTTCCTTATTCAACAAAAGCACCTCCCATCTGGGAATCGCTTATTTCTTTATACTGAGGGCAGGATAAAAGGAGTTCTTCGTGGGTTCCTATGCCATCTATCCTTCCTTCGTCAAGAACAATTATAACAGAGCAGTCCTTAACAGAACTCACCCTCTGGGCAACAGTTATAACTGTTGTGTCGGGAAGGCTTTCTTTAAGGGCTTTTCTTAAGGCGGAGTCGGTTTTGTAGTCAAGAGCAGAGGAGCTATCGTCAAGCACAAGAATTTCAGGCTTTGCCGCTATGGCTCTCGAAATTAAAAGCCGCTGTTTCTGACCGCCGGAGATATTTGTGCCATGAGATGAAAGCATATGCCCATATCCAAGGGGGAAGCTTTCAATAAATTCGTTTGCTTGGGCTATTATGGCAGCATTTTTTATTTCTTCATCGCTAAGACCTCGTCCGAAGTCTATATTTTCCCTGATGGTTTCAGCATAGAGAAAGTCATTCTGCATAGCAGAGCCAAACATTTTATAAAAGCTTTTCTTATTTATTGTGCGGATGTTTTCTCCGTTTATATAGATGTTTCCGCTGCAGCTGTCGTAAAACCTTAAAAGAAGCTTAACCAGGGTGGATTTTCCGGAGCCTGTTGCCCCTATAACCCCCAGCGACTCTCCCTTTTTTAGTGAAAAGCTTATATCGTGGAGATTGTCTTTTTTTCCTGCATATGAAAAGCACACTTTATCAAAAATAATGTGGGCATCGGTAGCTATAGGTGGATATTCTTCTATAGAGCATATGCTTATATCTTCCGGGCAGGATAAAACCTCAGATATTCTCAAAGCTGAAGCAGAACACTTTGTATACATAACAAACATTCTTGTTACAGCCATCATAGCCATTGTTATCTGAGTGAAATACTGCATAAAAGCAATAATGGTTTCCGGCTCGGATTTTCCCCTTGAAGCAAACACAGCCCCCAGAGCAATAACTGCGACGCTGCCCCCGTTCATAAACATAGTCATTATGGGATGAACGCTTCCCATTATAACTCCTGCTTTTGTTTCCTTTTGAGACAAGGCTTTGTTGACCTTATCGTAGCGTTTGTGTTCATAATCAGTTTTTGAAAGAGCCTTTATAACTCTTATGCCTTGTGAATCCTCTCTTACCACTCTTATCATTGAATCCACACCGCTCTGAACCTTTTCATAAAGCGGCACACCCTTTGCCCTTACAAAATAAACAGTTGCAAAAATAAGGGGCAGGATTGCGGTCATAACAAGAGATAGCCTGAAATCCATTATCATTGTTATAACGATTCCGCCTGCAAGAAGAATCGGCGCTCTGACGCCCATCCTTTGCATCATATTTATAAATCCGTGAACATGATAAGTGTCGGTTGTGATTCTTGATTCTAAAGACGCAATGGTGAATCTGTCGGTCTGAGCGGCAGAAAGACGCAGGGTTTTAATAAAGAGGTCTTTTCTCAGGCTCTGGGCAAAGTTTTTTGAAACCTTTGCCGCCATTCTGTTTGCAACAATATTAAAGGTGCATGAAAAAATTGCACAGACAATCATAAGAAAGCCCCACCATATGATTTCTTTAATAGAAAAATTCATAACATTTGCAAGAATATGGCTTAAAATATATGGGATAAAAAGCTCAATAACTGTACCTATGGTTTTTATCCCAAAACCAATGCCCATACGGGAGAAAAAAGGCTTTAAATATTTAATAAGCAGCTTCACCTTGTTCACCTCTTTTAAATCAAACACTAAAAAAATTTTATCACACACAGGCAATATATGTCAAATAAAAGAAGGGAATGTAAAATAATTTAGCAAATTAATTTACATTCCCTTTTATTGATTTAATTTATTCACCAAGTGATTTTTTCTTTGAAACTATAACCTTCTCATTGTAGCAGGAGAAGCTGTCTTCCACAAGCTCTGATTTTGGCTTTGGAGTAAATAAGCTTACCACAGGCACAATAACAAGTCCGCCAAGCATAGCAATAACTCCGCTGTTTATTGGTGACTGGAGAACAGGGGGGAATGAGCCGCGGTCAAGCATATTCCATATCATAAGACCTGCGCCGAATATAAAGCTTGCCCAAACAGATGCTTTGCTTGCCTTCTTCCAGTATAATCCATAAAGGAAGGGAGCCAAAAACGCACCTGCCAGAGCACCCCAGGAAATACCCATCATATCTGCTATGGCGCTTAGTTTATCTTTGTTGATTGCTATAAAGGCAGAAATTGCAACAAACACAACTATAAATACTCTCATTATAAGAACCTGTTTTTTCTCTGTCATATTCTTTACAACATGGACTTTAACAAGGTCGAGGGTGAGGGTTGAGCTTGATGCCAGAACAAGAGATGATAGGGTAGACATTGATGCTGAGAAAACAAGAATAATAACAATGGCAATAAGGACGGGCGAAAGAGTTTCAAGCATAACGGGGATTATATTGTCATAACCGCCCACAGGAAGCCCTGCTGCGTCCACGCCTATTTTATCGGAGAAAAGTCTGCCGAAGCCGCCGAGGAAATAGCATCCTCCTGCAACAATAACTGCAAATATTGTGGAAATGATAGTACCCTTGCTGATGTCTTTTTCGCTCTTTATTGCGTAGAATTTCTGTACCATCTGAGGAAGGCCCCAGGTTCCGAGAGAGGTTAAAACAACAACGAATAAAAGATTTAAAGGTTCAGGGCCGAAGAACGAATTAAAGGTTCCGGGTGCGCCACCTTCCAGCTCTACCTTTGCAAGACCGTTTAAGGCTTCTATAAATCCGCCTTGTCCCATAAGAACTGCCGCGATAATTGCAACAATACCAATAAGCATTATCACACCCTGGATAAAGTCATTTATGGCAGTTGCCATATATCCGCCTGCTGTAACATAGATGCAGGTGAGAATAGCCATAATAATAACACACCATGAATAATCCACACCGGGAAACGCCATGTCAAAAAGTCTTGAAAGACCATTATATAAAGATGCGGTGTAGGGAATAAGGAAAATAAACACAATAACCGATGCCGCAATTTTAAGAGCCTGGCTGTCAAATCTCTTGCCGAAAAATTCAGGCATTGTGGCAGTTTTTAAATGCTGGCTCATAAGACGGGTTCTTCTTCCCAAAACAATCCAGGCTAAAAGAGAACCAAGAACTGCATTGCCTATTCCAATCCAGGTTGAAGCAATACCGAATCTCCATCCGAACTGACCTGCATAACCAACAAAAATAACCGCAGAAAAATAGGATGTACCATAAGCGAAAGCTGTGAGCCATGGTCCAACAGACCTTCCGCCCAAAACAAAGCCGTTTACATCAGTTGAATGTTTCCGGCAATACACTCCAACACCTATTGTAACTGTAAAAAATACTACAAGTAAACCAATTGTCCATGCCATAAAAATCATCCCTTTCTTTTATAAAAAATAAAATACATTTGGAAGAGCGGTTTTATTGGCATAAAAAAACCGCCCTCAACATGAGGACGGGTAAAATTTATCCGTGGTACCACCTCAATTTACTGCAGCCTCACAGCATACAGCCTTTAAAAGTACTCCTGCATAGTGTCATTCATACTCAAGGTGCGATAACGGGCACTCCCGTCGCAGCCTACTCATCTTTTCAGACTTTCGGTGCGCAGCTCTCGGAATGTATTCAGTTTGAAACGCCTTCTGTCTTGCACCACCCGACATCTCTCTTAGCAGCTCTTTTCAAACCTACTTGTTTCCGGTCATAGCCTTTAATTGATGTATTTACTTGTTAAAAGGGATTATAGCACCAAGGAAAAAATTTGTCAATAAAAATTTTTTACAGACTGTCGAAAATGAACGCATCACAAAGCGCAAACAAAAAAACAAAGCCTATCATCAGAAATAAAGTATGTTTTGATGGTAGGTTTTTATATGTATGTTGTTTTTGGCAAGTATGCCAAAAACCAAAATTTTAGGCGCTTTGCTTACTTCGTCATTTTCTCTTGCCGTACCATCGTACTGTCTTCTTCGTGATTCCTTGTCTGCATCCATTTTCGTTCGTCTGTCAGCGTGTCGACTTTATCGACACGCTGCAAAAAATATTTTTGTTATTGCTTGACATAATGAATGTTTTGTTATAAAGTTTTTATAGTAACATATATAAATTTATAGGAGGCGAAATTATGAAAAACACAATATTCAAAGGAAGTGCCACAGCACTTGTAACTCCCATAAATGAAACAGGCGTTGATTTTGACGCTTTAAAAAGCTTAGTTGAATTTCAGATTGAAAATGGAACAGATGCCCTGGTTATCTGCGGAACAACCGGCGAAGCTCCAACCCTTGAAGATGGTGAGCATCTAGATGCAATAGAGTGTGCTGTGAGCTGCACCAAAGGCAGAATCCCCGTTATAGCAGGCACCGGCAGCAACAACACCGACCACGCCATAATGATGAATAAGGAAGCTCAGAAAAGGGGAGCCGATGGTCTTTTGTGGGTTACTCCATACTATAACAAAACCACCCAGAGAGGTCTTATAAAGCACTATGAGGCTCTGGCGGCATCCACCGACCTTCCTGCTATTTTATATAATGTCCCCTCAAGAACCGGAGTCGACATTAAACCCGAAACGGTTGAGGTTTTATCAAAAATTCCCAATATTGTTGCCATAAAAGAAGCCACAGGTGATGTAGCAAGAGCCTGCGACATTATTTCCCGTTGTGGAGATAGAATAGATGTTTATTCGGGAAATGATGATATTATAGTTCCATTAATGAGCATAGGTGCATCCGGCGTTATATCTGTTCTTTCAAATATAGCTCCAAAGGAAACCCACGATATGTGCCGCTTGTGTCTTGAAGGCGATTTCAAAAAGGCAGGCGATATGCAGATAAAGTATTTTAACCTTGTTAAAGCGCTTTTCTGTGAGGTAAATCCCATCCCTGTTAAAACTGCATTAAATCTTATGGGCAAAAATGCAGGAAAACTACGACTTCCGCTCTATGAAATGGAAGAAAAAAATCTTGAGTTTTTAAAAACGGAAATGAAAAAACATAATTTAATATAAATCAAAAAATCG
>JAZRGM010000036.1:0-32792 GCA_045644205.1 Clostridia bacterium
GGACATTTTGGGGCTTATAACTCCCATGCCCTCACCCGGCAAATCTATACCTGTTTTTTCACGGTATCCGAACTGTTTAAAGTATTTTACAAATCTTTCGCATCCAAGCCGCTCACCTATAGTCATGAACCAAACGTTGCAAGAATGCTGAACTCCCTCGGGAAAGGTAAGGCTTCCTCTTTATGAAATGGAAGAAAAAAATCTTGAGTTTTTAAAAACTGAAATGAAAAAACATAATTTAATATAAATCAAAAAATCGGAGACTTAATTCTCCGATTTTTTGATGGTAGTATCAAATTCATAAATATCTCTGTAGTTTTCAAGTTCATCTTCATTTTCCGGCGGAACTGTAATAAGTCCGGTACATTCCGTAGAAGATGCCGCATTAAATTTATCATAGTCAGGATGGTCCGACTTTCTTTTTTCGTTTTTCATTATATATCCCTCCGTAAAATTAGTATTTACTTTGGAATATGCAATATAACTGCAAAAATTTGTAATTAAAATTCGTCAAAGTTAAGCTTTTTTCTTTTTCTGTGGTATATAAGTGCATTAATTTTTGCACCTGCCAGAATTATCATGCTTATCATATATATCCATACTATCATGCAAACAAATCCCGCCAGCGAACCGTAGATAATTTCATACTGCGGAAAATTATTAACATAAAGCGCAAAGAGCATAGACGCAAGATACCAGGCAACCGTTGTGAAAAGCGCTCCCGGAATAACCTCTCTTATTCTGAGCTTCGCTGTGGGCAAGGCTTTATAAAGAGCAGAAATAACCAAAGCAATAAAAACAAAAATTATAAAATATCTTGAGATATTCCACAAATAGACGATTTCCTTCGTGGGGTTATAAACTGATATGGCAATTGAAATCAGTCTGCCGAAAATAATAAGTCCGAAGCTTGCAATTATCGAAACAAAAATGAGAATGGCAAAAACAATTGCAATAAGCCTTGATTTCCAGAAGCTTCTTGTGTCTTCCTGCTTATAAAATCTCAAAAGCCCTTTTTCGGCTGTGAGAATAAAGCCTGACATAGTGGTTATGGAAAGGGCGGCTGTAATTGCAATAACTGCTGCGCTTTCTCCATGGCTTTTAAGCATATTCACCAGAAGAATTTCCACCTTATGCGGCAGGAGAGCCAGCACCTTATACATTATATCTGTGTAGTAAAGGCTTATTGCCGAGCCTGCAGTAAACACCATTATTATCATGGGGAAAAAGGTGGACAAAAGATAAAAGCTTATTTCTGCCGATAATCCCAAAAAATCACCGTCGAGAAAATCCTTTGTCAGCTTTTTTGCAGCAGCATATATTTTTAAAACTTTAGATTTTATATTCATAGGTTTATCTCTTTCCTATAATTTGTTATATTTATTATACAATAAACCCGATTAAATTACTATATGTAATATGTTGTTAGAAATAACCAAAAATTCAGTCCAATATATGTTCAAAAAGCATATACATTTGGTTTTGAAAATGTGCTATAATTAGTATGGTATGTTATCGCAAACAAAGAGCATGCGTGCTTTTAAATTATAAAAGGACAGGTATTTTTACATGGATAAAAAACAAAACAACAAAAAACCCCTTTCAGCATCAAAAAAAGTAAAAACCAAAGCATCTTCAAAAAAAGACAAGTCCCCAAAATCAGCTGTTAATTTTGAGCTTGTGGCTGTGTGTTTTGTGGGGCTTTGCATATATCTTCTAATCTGCATATTCAGCGGAGGTGCTTCAGGCGGAATAGTTGGCAGATGGATATATAATGGTCTTACAGGTCTTATGGGCACCTGTGCCTATATTCTTCCCCTTATGACAATTGCACTTTTTGTTTATGCAGTATTTTTCGCTCAGAAGGAAAAAATAAAAAAGAAATTCATCCTGTCTTATTGTCTTTTATATGACATATGCGGCATACTCCACATGACCTTTGCCCACGATGTTATAGCAAAAGAATGGTTTGCCCATGGAATGTCCGGAGAAATAAGCGGCGGTATCCTTGGCGGAGTGCTGACCGTTGTTCTTCGCTGCCTTGGCGATGCCGGAGCATATATCATTCTTTACTGCGCTCTTATTGTGCTTTCTGTTCTTGTTTTTGATATATCCCTTTCTCAGATAGTTGCATTTTTCAAAACCCTGTTTGTAGCTTCGGAAAAAGAGGAAAAGAAAGCTCCAAAGGGAAGCGGCGGAGTTGTTGTTAAGCCCGATATAGATAAAGAACCCTACCGCGAGCCTGAAAATATCGTTATAAACATTCCCGAAGAAGAGCCTAATGACATTCCCGACCCGGAAATCAGAATCTATGATGATGTTACCTCAGGCCCCGAAGATGAAGAACCCTCCGAAGAAGAAAAGGAGGCAAAACGACTTTCCGGCGAAGAAACCGAAAACATCACAAGGGAAATCCGCCAAGAGATAGACGGAGCAGGAGATGGCAAAAGCAAAATAATTGAATATAACTATCCCGATATTGACCTTCTTGCCAAGCCTCAGGCAAACGGAGCAAATGCAAATGTTCAGGAAGAACTTATGACAAATGCCCGTCAGCTCATAGAAACCCTAAGAAGCTTCAAGGTGGATGCCAAGGTTGTGGAAATAAGCCAGGGGCCCACCATCACTCGCTATGAAATAGAACCTGCAGAGGGTGTGAGAGTGAGTCAGATAACAGGTCTTTCAAAGGATATAGGTCTTAAATTCAAAGCTGAAAAGGGCGTTATGGTAGCGCCGGTTCCCGGAAAATCCACCATCGGTATTGAAATAGAAAATAAAGACCCCAGCGTTGTAACCCTTCGCGAGGTTATTGAATCAGAAGAATTTAAAAACCACAAATCAAAGCTTGCGGTGGCTCTTGGTAAAGATGTAAGTGGCAAACCAATCATAATGGACCTTGCTAAAATGCCCCATCTTCTCATTGCCGGTGCCACAGGTGCAGGTAAATCTGTTTGCATAAATACCCTTATCATAAGCCTTATGTATAAAGCAGACCCAAATGAGGTTAAGCTTGTTATGATAGACCCCAAACAGGTTGAGCTTGGTGTCTACAATGGAATTCCCCATTTGCTTATTCCCGTTGTTAAAGATGCTAAAAAGGCAACAGGTGCTCTTTCCTGGGCTGTTCAGGAAATGACAGAGCGCTATAGCATTTTCGAAAAAAATAATGTCCGCAATATAAAAGGCTACAATGAGCTTATGGAGAAAAATGGCACTCCCGAAAATAAAATGGCATCAATTGTTATCATTATCGACGAGTTTGCCGATTTAATGATGGTGGCTCCTGCCGATGTTGAAAACTATGTGTGCCGAATTGCTCAGCTTGCCCGTGCGGCAGGTATGCATCTTGTTATTGCAACCCAGAGACCTGTTGTAAAATTTATAACCGGTAATATCAAAGCCAATGTTCCCAGCCGTATTTCCTTTATGGTTGCATCAGTAAGAGACTCTCAGACAATTCTCGATATGGGCGGAGCAGAAAAGCTTATAGGAAAAGGCGATATGCTCTATATGCCCGTTGGTGAAACAAGCCCTGCCCGTATGCAGTGTGCCTTTGTTTCCGACGATGATGTTAAAGCAGTTGTCGAATCAGTAACCAATGGTGTTGAAGCAGTTTACGATCCAAATGTTATAGAACAGCTTGAAAAAGACGAAGGCGAATATCAGCCCGACGGTGAAGACCCCGGCGATGCTGATCCCCTTCTT
Source organism: Clostridia bacterium (assembly GCA_045644205.1). Taxonomy (GTDB): domain Bacteria; phylum Bacillota; class Clostridia; order UMGS1810; family UMGS1810; genus RGIG1828. Next base: position 3,706 of record JAZRGM010000036.1, read on the forward strand.
TCAGATGCCATAGATATGGCAATAACAAGCGGTCAGATTTCCACCTCACTACTTCAGCGAAGATTCCGCATAGGCTACAACAGAGCCGGCTCCATTATCGACCAGATGGAAGCAAGAGGTATCATAAGCGGTCTTGACGGAAACAAACCCCGTCAGGTTCTTATCACACGCGAGCAGTATAACGAAATGCTGATGCAGTAAATAAAAGAGAAGAGATAAGAGAGAATAGTTAAGAGAAATGGTTCAAAGCCGCCTCTAGCGGCTTTGTTCCTTTCACTATTCACTATATATGGAGTTTCCTATGCAGCATCCCGATTTTCTTCCCATATCCCGTGAGGATATGAAAAAACTTAATATTTCAGAGCTGGACTTTGTCTATGTTTGCGGTGATGCCTATGTTGACCATCCATCCTTTGGCCACGCCATAATTTCAAGAGTTCTCTGGGAAAATGGCTATAGCGTGGGTATAATTTCTCAGCCTAGCTGGAAGAATACCGACGACATCTCCCGCCTTGGCAGACCTCGCTTGGGATTTTTAGTGTCGGCAGGAAATATAGATTCTATGGTAAACCACTATACTGTCAACAAGAAAAAACGCTCCGACGATATGTATTCCCCCGGAGGAAAAGCAGGTCTCAGACCCGACAGAGCAACCATTGTATACTGCAATCTTATAAGGCAAGCCTTTAAAGATGTTCCGATAATAATAGGCGGCATTGAAGCCAGCCTTCGCCGCTTTGCTCACTATGACTATTGGGATAATAAAGTCCGTCGAAGTATTCTTTTTGATTCCAAGGCAGACTGCCTTTCCTATGGCATGGGCGAAAGGTCAATTGTGGCTCTTGCCGATTGTCTGTCCAGAGGTGAATCCCTTGGCGACACTCTGATAGATGGCTGCTGCTTTATCAGAAAGGATTTGACATCGGTAGGAGAGTATCTTGAAATCCCCTCATATGAAGATGTTTCCGGGGATAAAACTGCCTATGCAAATGCAACCCGTGTTCAATATGAAAATCAGGACAGCATAAGCGCTAAAATTCTTGTCCAGAAGCATGGCGACAGGTATCTTCTTGCAGCAAAGCCATCAAAACCTCTTGAAACAAAAGAGCTTGATGTTGTCTATGAGCTTCCCTATAGCTTCCGCCCTCACCCTGTATATGATAAAGACGGTGGCGTTCCTGCTATAGAGGAAATAAAATTTTCCATCACAAATAACCGCGGCTGCTTTGGGGAATGTAATTTCTGCGCGCTGACCTTCCATCAGGGACGCTCAGTAAGAAGCAGGAGTACAGAATCTGTTGTCAGAGAAGCTGTCAGAATGACAAAAGCTCCCGATTTTAAAGGCTATATTCACGATATCGGAGGCCCCACAGCAAATTTTTCAGCTCCGTCCTGCCAGAAGCAGTTAAAAAGCGGCACCTGTTCCAAAAGAAAATGTCTATATCCCGATGTCTGCAAAAATTTAAAGGCAGACCATTCAGCATACCTCAAAACCCTCAGGGCTGTAAGAAAGCTTCCCGGTGTCAAAAAGGTGTTTATCCGTTCGGGCATCCGCTATGATTATCTTCTTGCCGATAGAGACGAAAGCTTTTTAAAAGAGCTTTGCAAACACCATGTCAGCGGACAACTCCGCATAGCCCCTGAGCATGTGTCGGATGAGGTTCTGTCTTTAATGGGTAAGCCGCCGGCTAAGGTTTATGAGCGCTTCGTTGAAAAATTCAATCGCGAAAGCAGGCGCATCGGTTTAAATCAATACACAGTTCCCTATTTAATGAGTTCCCATCCGGGAAGCACCTTAAACGATGCAATAGAGCTTTCGCTCTATATAAAAAAGCACCATATAAGCGCCGAGCAGGTTCAGGATTTTTACCCCACACCATTTACCGTGTCAACCTGTATGTATCACACAGGCATCAACCCTCTCACTATGGAAAAGGTATATGTTCCCAAAACACCCGAAGAAAAGCAGATGCAAAGAGCTCTTCTTCAGCCAACGGACCCGCGCAATCACCAAATAATAATAAAGGCTCTTTCAAAGGCAGGCAGAAATGACCTTATAGGTTTTGATGCATCATGCCTTATAAGACCAAGAATATTAAAAAAAGAAAAAACAGCTCTTATGAGCAAAGAAAATAAAAAAACAACAAAACGGAAGGATGTTATCACAAATGAGCTATCAGATTTTAGACGGAAAAAGAGTATCACAAAAGGTAAAGGACGAACTCAGGGTAAAGGTGGAAAGCCTCAGGGAAAAAGGCGTTAATGCCGGGCTTGCTGTTGTTATAGTGGGAGATGATCCTGCATCGAGAGTGTATGTTAACAACAAGAAAAAAGCCTGCGAGTATTGCGGAATATATTCCGAAGAATATGCTCTCCCTGCCCAGACTACCCAGGATGAGCTTTTAGCCCTTGTGGATAAGCTCAACAAAAAAGACGATATCCACGGTATCCTGGTTCAGCTTCCTCTCCCCAAACACATAAACGAAGAAACAATCTTAAATGCCATCGATCCCAAAAAGGATGTTGACGCATTTCACCCTGTAAATGTTGGAAAAATAATGATAGGCAATTTCGATTTTCTTCCCTGTACTCCTGCCGGCGTAATGGAGCTTTTAGATGATGCCGGAATTGAGCTTTCAGGCAAAAATTGTGTTGTAATCGGAAGAAGCAATATAGTTGGCAAACCCCAGGCAATGCTTCTTCTCCATAAAAATGCCACAGTAACAATCTGCCATTCCAAAACCAAAAACTTAAAAGAAGTATGCCGCGAGGCAGATGTGCTGGTGGTTGCTGTGGGCAGAGCAAAAATGGTTGACGAAAGCTATATAAAAGAGGGCGCTGTTGTGGTTGATGTTGGTATGGACCGCGACGAAAATGGTAAGCTATGCGGAGATGTAGACTTTGATTCCGCATGCAAAAAAGCTTCCTGGATAACCCCTGTTCCCGGCGGTGTTGGCCCCATGACAATTGCTACCCTTATGAAAAATGCAGTAACTGCTGCAGAGAAAACTCTTAAATAATAAAAGGCGGCGGAAAAATTTTATTATATTTTTCCGCCGCCTTTTATTGTTCGTTTATGTATAATTACTATTGAAAGAATGTAGTTTTTGTGTTATACTGTAGATGATTTTTTATAATTGTAATATAATGAAGATTTTATCTTTTGATTATAATGAAAAAAGCCAAGAGAAAGGATGTTAAATATGAAAAAAATCGGCATCATAATGGGTTCCGACAGTGATCTGCCCGTTGTAGAAAAAGCAATAAACACTCTGAAAGAATACGGTGTACCCTATGAGGTTCATGTTTTTTCGGCTCACAGAACTCCAATCGAAGCTGCCCAGTTTTCCAAAAATGCCAGAGCAAACGGATTTGGTGCAGTTATTGCAGCGGCAGGAATGGCAGCTCACCTTGCAGGGGCAATCGCCGCAAACACCACACTCCCGGTTATCGGAATTCCTGTTAAATCAGCATGCTTAGACGGTATGGATGCCCTTCTTTCCACAGTGCAGATGCCTTCAGGTATCCCTGTTGCCACAGTTGCAATAAACGGAGCTGCAAATGCAGCACTTATTGCAATTCAGATTCTTGCTGTCGAAGATAAAGAGCTTGCCGCAAAGCTTGACGAAGCAAGAAAAAAAGCCGCAGAAACAGTGCTTGAAAAAAATAAGGCAGTAGAAGATAAATTCAACAATTAAAGGAGAAAACCAAATGGGTGGATTTTTTGGCGCAGCAAGTAAGTTTGATGCTGTGTCCGATGTATTCTTCGGCACAGACTATCATTCACATCTGGGAACTAAAAGGGGAGGCATGGCAGCCTATGATAAAGAGATAGGCCTCCAGAGAGATATTCACAACATCGAAAACTCTCCCTTTCGTACCAAATTTGATAATATTCTTGAAGAAATGAAGGGAAATTCGGCAATCGGCTGTATCAGTGATACTGACCCCCAGCCCCTTTTAATCCGTTCACAGCTCGGCACTTTTGCCATATGCGTGGTAGGTATTATAAATAATGCTGAAAATCTTATAAAAGAGCATCTCTTAAAAAATGGCGACCATTTCGGTGCAATGACAGGCGGTAAGATTAATTCAACAGAGCTTGCAGCAGCACTCATAAGCCTCAAAGAGAATTTTACCGATGGCATAAAATTTCTTCATAGTGTTATAGACGGTTCGCTTTCTATTCTTATTCTCAAAAACGACGGTTCAATCATTGCTGCTCGTGATAAGCTTGGCAGAACCCCTATCCACATTGCCAAAAATGAAAATGGCTATTGTGCATCATTTGAATCCTTTGCCTGCCAGAAGGTAGGCTATGAGCTTGAAAGAGAGCTTGGCGCCGGAGAGATAGTTGAGTTTACAGCAGATGGCATAACTCAGCTTGCTGCACCTGGTAAGGAAATGAGAGTGTGTGCATTTTTGTGGACATATTATGGCTACCCCAATTCAATCTATGAGGGAATAAATGTTGAGGTTATGAGAAACCGCAATGGTGCCATCATGGCAGCTCACGATATGGAAACAAAAAGTGCCGAAGGAATTGATTTTGTAAGCGGAGTTCCCGACTCAGGCACTCCCCATGCAATAGGCTATGCCAACGAAAGCAAAATCCCCTTTGCCCGTCCGTTTATAAAATATACTCCCACCTGGGCGCGAAGCTTCACCCCGCCAAAACAATCCGACAGGGCTCACATAGCAAAAATGAAGCAGCTTCCCGTTCACGACCTGATAGTAGATAAAAAGCTCTTGTTTGTGGATGATTCCATAGTAAGAGGAACTCAGCTTAAGGAAACCGTTGATTTTCTCTATCACAACGGTGCTAAAGAGGTGCATATGCGGAGTGCATGCCCTCCAATAATGTATAGCTGCAAATATTTAAACTTCTCAAGAGCCACAAGTGAAATGGAATTAATCGCCAGAAAGACAATATCAGAGCTTGAAGGCGATGAGGGCTTGAAGCATATTGAGGAATACAGCGATGGCAGTACAGAAAGAGGAAAAAAATTAAGAAAAGCGATATGTGAAAAACTTAATTTTGCCTCATTGGATTTTCAGTCAATCGAAGGCACGATAAAGGCCATAGGTATCGAGCCTTGTAAGCTTTGCACCTACTGCTGGAATGGAAAAGAATAATTAAAAAGTAATTTAAAATAAAAAACATAAATTCTATAAATCTTAATGTTTGGAGGAAAAACTTATGAACAACAGCTTCAGCGAAAGCTATAAAGCAGCAGGTGTTGATATCACCGCCGGCTATGATGCCGTAAAACTTATGAAAAAACACATTTCCCGCACCCTCACCCCCGGTGCAATGTCTGATATAGGCGGTTTTGGCGGACTTTTTGTTCCCGATATGGCAGGAATAAAAGAACCGGTTCTCGTTAGCGGAACAGATGGTGTTGGCACAAAGCTCAAAATTGCATTCTTAATGGATAAGCACGATACCGTCGGAATAGACTGCGTTGCAATGTGTGTTAATGATGTTATCTGCTGCGGAGCAAAACCACTCTTCTTCCTTGACTATATTGCCTGCGGAAAAAATGTTCCCGAAAAAATTGCATCAATAGTATCCGGTGTTGCAGAAGGCTGCGTTCAGGCAGGTGCTGCACTCATCGGCGGAGAAACAGCTGAAATGCCCGGCTTCTATCCCATAGATGAATATGACCTTGCCGGCTTTGCAGTTGGTATGGTAGATAAATCAAAAGTATTTGACAACACAACCATCAAAGAAGGTGATGTTATAGTTGCCATTCCTTCATCAGGTATCCATTCAAACGGATATTCTTTAGTCCGCAAGGTGTTTGATGTTGAAAATGCCGACCTTAATGTTTACAGCGATGAGCTTGGCAAAACCATAGGCGAAGAACTTTTAACACCAACCAAAATTTATGTTAAAGACCTCTTTGCCATAAATGATGTTGCAAATATCAAAGCAGTATCTCATATAACAGGCGGCGGCTTCTATGAAAATATTCCAAGAAGTATTCCCGAAGGCTTTGGCGCAAAAATAGAAAAAGCAGCTGTTAAAGTTCACCCAATCTTCAATATGCTTGCAAAGCTTGGCGGTATTCCCGAAAGAGATATGTTCAATACCTATAACATGGGCGTTGGAATGAGCATCGTCGTTGCCAAGGAAGATGCCGACAAAGCCCTTGCAGCTTGCAAAGATGCCTACATAATCGGTGAAATCGTTAAAGGCAGCGGGGTGCAGTTATGGTAAAAAAGAAAGTTGCTGTTCTTGTCAGCGGCGGCGGAACCAACCTGCAGGCTCTCATAGATGCCGAAAAAAACGGAATCATTAAAAGCGGCACAATATCTCTGGTTGTTTCAAATAAAGAAAGTGCTTATGCTCTCCAGAGAGCCAAAAATGCAGGCATTGAAGGCGTGTATATCCCAAGGGGAAAGGAATTTGAACAAAAGCTCATAGCAGTTCTTGAAGAAAAGCAGATTGATTTTATAGTTCTTGCAGGCTTTCTTTCTATCCTTTCCGAAAGCTTTGTTAAAAGATACGATAAAAAAATCATCAATGTTCACCCTTCGCTCATTCCTTCATTTTGCGGTGATGGTTTCTATGGCTTAAAGGTTCACGAAGCAGCTCTTAAAAAAGGAGTTAAGGTAACCGGAGCCACAACCCACTTTGTTAATGAAATTACCGACGGTGGGGAAATCATAATGCAGAAGGCTGTTGAAATATCCGATGACGACACAGCCGAAACTCTTCAGCTTAAGGTAATGCAGGAAGCAGAATGGATTATCCTTCCGCTTTCAGTTGAAAAGGTTTGCTGTGAAATGTAATTTTTCTCATTTGAATTATTGATAAATATAAGGAAGGTGATATAATGAGTACCGAATTTGAACGCATTGTTCTTGAAAAACTTTCGAAGCTTGATGTTTTGGAAGAAAAGTTTGATACCTTAGAAAATCGGTTTGATAATATGGAAAATCGGTTCGATACTATGGAAAAAAGGCTTGACACTATGGAAACAGATTTAAAATCTGTCAAGAAAACAGCCTTGAAGGTTGAAACTGAATTAATACCCAAAACACAGCTTATGCTTGATAACTATATGAATATTGCCGAAAAGGTTAATATTTCATCCGATTTGCAGGAGGAAGTAAAAACCTTAAGATATGAAGTTGATATAATAAAACAAATATTGAGTGTTAATAATCAATAGTTAATTTCCATGTTGAAAGGACGCGTAATATGAAAGTAATGGTCATAGGCGGTGGCGGCAGAGAACACGCCATAATCCACAGCCTGAAAAAAAGCCCCAAAATAGATAAAATATATGCTCTTCCCGGCAATGGTGGAATTGCAGCCGAGGCAGAGTGTGTTGCAATTGGTGCAACAGAAAAAGAAAAAATTGTTGAATTTGCAGTTGACAACAAAATAGATTTTGCAGTTGTAGCTCCTGATGATCCCCTTGTTTTGGGTGTGGTTGATGCGCTCAACGAAAAGGGTATTGATTGCTTTGGCCCCAGAGCAAACGCTGCAATCATTGAAGGTAGCAAGGTTTTTTCCAAAAACCTTATGAAAAAATATAATATTCCCACAGCCGGCTATGAGGTTTTCTCCGATAGCGAATTAGCTAAGGAGTATCTCGAAAAATGCGATTTCCCAATCGTTATTAAGGCCGACGGTCTTGCTCTTGGAAAAGGAGTTATAATAGCTCCCGACCTCAAAGAAGCTAAGGATGCCATAGATATGATAATGAAAGATAAGGTCTTTGGTGCCAGCGGCAACAATATCGTTATTGAAGAATTCCTAACAGGTCCTGAGGTATCGGTTCTTTGCTTTACCGACGGTAAATGCTTAAAGCCCATGGTATCTTCAATGGACCATAAGCGCGCCCTTGATAATGACGAAGGCTTAAACACAGGCGGCATGGGAACAATCGCTCCCAACCCCTGCTACACAGAGGCTGTTGCAAAAGAATGTATGGAAAAAATCTTTATCCCAACAATCGAAGCAATGAACAAAGAGGGCAGAACCTTTAAAGGTTGTCTCTATTTTGGTCTTATGCTCACCCCAAAAGGTCCAAAGGTTATAGAATATAACTGCCGCTTCGGTGATCCCGAAACGCAGGTTGTTCTTCCTCTTTTAAAATCCGACCTTTTTGAAATTATGCTCTCTGTGGCAAATGGAACCCTTGAAAGCTGCGATGTTGAATTTTCTAAAGGAAGCGCGGCTTGTGTTATAGCTGCATCAAAGGGCTATCCTCAAAAATATGACAAAGGCTTTGAAATAACTCAGGATAATCTCTCTGAAGATAGCTTTGTATATCACGCAGGAACAAGCCTTAAAGATGGCAAGGTTATAACAAACGGAGGAAGAGTTCTTGGCATAACCGCCACAGCCGACACTCTCGAAGAAGCCATAAGCAGAGCCTATGCCGCAAGCGAAAAGGTTCATTTTGAAAATAAATATCAGCGCTCTGATATAGGTAAAAAAGCTTTAGCGATTTTAAATAAATAAAAAATCTCCTTACGAAAGGATGAAGCACATTGGTATATAGAATTTATTGCGAAAAAAAGAAAGGACTCGATAACGAAGCAAGAGCTCTTTTAGGAGAGGCAAAAAGTCTTCTTGGCGTTAAAAATCTTGAATCGGTAAGAGTTCTCAACAGATATGATGTGGAAAATATCACAGAGGAAATCTTTGCCAAGAGCAAACGCACAGTTTTCTCCGAACCCCAGCTTGATAATATCTACGATACCCTCCCCGAAACCGACGGTATAGTTTTCGCTGTGGAATATCTTCCCGGTCAGTTTGACCAGAGAGCTGATTCAGCTTCACAGTGTATTCAGCTTATGAGTCAGGCAAACCGTCCCACAGTTAAATCTGCAAAGGTATATATTTTAAATGGCAACATCACAGATGATGATGTTGATGCTATCAAAAAGTATGTTATAAACCCTGTAGACAGCAGAGAAGCAACCCTTGATACATATAAAACCTTAGAAGCTGAGCTTGTTGTTCCTGAGCCTGTTAAGGTTGTTGAAGGATTTATAAAAATGACAGATGATGAACTTGCAGACTTTATAAATAAAAATGGTCTTGCAATGGATATCGACGATATAAAGTTCTGCCGCGAATATTTTACCTCAGAACATCGCGACCCCACCATCACCGAAATTAAAATGATTGATACCTATTGGTCAGACCATTGCCGCCACACAACCTTCTTAACAACCATCGACGAAGCAAGCTTTGAAGATGATTTTGTGAGTGATGCTTATGACCGCTACACAAAGGTAAGAGCAGAATTAAAACGCACAAAGCCCGTTAATCTTATGGACATTGCCACAATGGCTGTGAGATATTTAAAATCCACAGGTGACCTTGCAAAGCTTGATGAATCAGAAGAAATCAATGCCTGCACAGTTAAAATAGATGTTGATGTGGAAGGTAAAAAAGAAAAATGGCTTCTTCTTTTCAAGAATGAAACTCATAACCACCCCACAGAAATCGAACCCTTTGGTGGTGCGGCAACCTGTATTGGTGGTGCTATCCGCGATCCCCTTTCCGGAAGAGCCTATGTTTATCAGGCAATGAGAGTGACCGGCGCTGCCGATCCTTTAAAACCCATTTCCGAAACAATTCCCGGAAAGCTTCCTCAGAGAAAGATTGTTACAACAGCTGCCAATGGCTATAGCTCCTATGGTAATCAGATAGGTCTTGCCACAGGTATTGTTGATGAATTATATCACGATGGCTACGCTGCAAAACGACTTGAAATTGGTGCAGTTGTTGGTGCAGCTCCTCAGGAAAATGTTCGCCGCGAGGTTCCAAGCCCCGGTGATGTTGTAATCCTTCTTGGCGGAAGAACAGGAAGAGATGGCTGCGGCGGTGCCACAGGTTCTTCAAAATCCCATAGCACCGAATCTCTTGAAAACTGCGGCGCAGAAGTTCAGAAGGGTAATGCTCCCGAAGAAAGAAAGCTCCAGAGACTTTTCAGAAATAAAGAAGCATCTCTCCTTATCAAACGCTGCAACGACTTCGGCGCAGGCGGTGTGTCTGTTGCAATAGGTGAGCTTGCCGATGGTCTTAAGATAAACCTTAATGCAGTTCCCAAAAAATATGACGGTCTCGACGGAACTGAGCTTGCCATAAGTGAATCTCAGGAAAGAATGGCAGTTGTGGTTGAGCCAAAGGATGTTGATAAATTCATTTCTCTTGCATCTTCCGAAAACCTTGAAGCAACAATCGTTGCCCAGGTAACAGAAGAACCCCGCCTTGTTATGAACCACGATGGCAGACAGATTGTAGATTTATCCCGTGAATTCTTAAATTCCAACGGTGCTGAAAAGCACATCACCATAACAGTTGAAAAAGCTCAGGACTTTGCTAAAAAGGTTGACGGAAGCTTTTCAGATAATATCAAAGCTCTTGCAGGCGATTTGAATGTCTGCTCCAAAAAAGGTCTCAGCGAACGCTTCGACTCCACCATCGGCGCAGGCTCTGTGTATATGCCTTTTGGTGGTAAATATCAGCTCACTCCCGCCCAGGCAATGGCTGCTAAAATTCCTTTGGAAACAAAAGAAACCGACACCTGCTCCGTTATGAGCTGGGGCTATAACCCATATATAATGGAGAAGAGTCCATATCATGGTGCATATCTTGCAGTTGTAGAATCAATTGCAAAGCTTGTATCCACAGGCGCTCCCCTTGATGATTGTTATCTCACCTTCCAGGAATATTTCAAAAAGCCTCTCCGTGATCCCAAACGCTGGGGACAGCCCATGGGCGCACTCCTTGGCGCTTTTGATGCACAGCTCGACTTTGCTAAAGCATCAATCGGCGGTAAGGATTCAATGAGCGGAAGCTTTGAAGATATTGATGTTCCCCCAACTCTTGTTTCCTTTGCAATAACAGTTGCCGATGCCAAAAAGCTTATTTCTCCCGAATTCAAAAAGGCAGGTTCGAAGGTTGTTCTTGTAAAACCTGAGCTAACAAAGCTCGGCCTTCCTGAAAAAGAAAGCCAGAAAAAGATTTTTGCTCTTGTAAATAAGCTTGCAGAAGACGGAAGCGTTGTTTCAGCCTACACTCCCGGCTTTGGCGGTATTGCAGAAGCAGTTATGAAAATGTCATTTGGTAACCGCATAGGCTTTAAATTTGCTGATGGAATTTCAAAAGAAGAAATCTTTGGCTATAATTATGGTGCCTTTGTTCTTGAAACAACAAAAGATATAGAAGGTGCAATTGTCTTAGGTGAAACCACCGAAGAATATGCGTTATCCTTTGGCGGCGAAAAGGTTTGCCTTTGTGATATTGAAAAAATATATTGCGATAAGCTTGAGCCCGTGTTCCCTGTAAAGGCAAAGGCAGAAGAACCCAAGGTTGAAACCTTCAGCTTCCCTTGCGAAAAAAGAGTAGCTCCTTCAATAAAGGTGGCAAGACCAAAGGTTTTAATTCCCGTATTCCCCGGAACAAACTGCGAATTCGACACAGCTAAGCGTCTTTTAAAAGCCGGCGCTGACCCTGAAATAATGGTTATCAATAACCTCACTCAGGCAGGCGTTGCCCAGTCTGTTGAAAAATTTGCATCCTTAGTTGATAAATCTCAGATAATCTTTATTCCCGGCGGCTTCTCCGGTGGTGACGAACCCGACGGTTCAGGTAAATTCATCACAGCCTTCTTAAGAAACCCCCGCATAAAAGATGCTGTAAATAACCTTCTCAAAAACCGTGATGGTTTAATGGCAGGTATCTGCAATGGCTTCCAGGCAATCATAAAGCTTGGTCTTGTGCCAAATGGTGAAATTGTTGATACAGATGAAAATTCACCAACTCTCACCTTCAACACCATTGCCCGCCATCAGTCCATGATAGTGCGCACAGTTATCGCTTCCAATAAATCACCCTGGCTTGCAAAAACAAGGGTGGGCGAGGTATATAATGTGCCTATTTCCCATGGTGAAGGCAGATTCCTCTGCTCTGAAGAAACAGCAAGACTCCTTGCCGCAAACGGTCAGGTTGCAACTCAGTATGCCGACCTTTCCGGAAATGCCACAATGGATATTGCTCATAACCCTAATGGCTCTGTTCTTGCAATCGAAGGTATCACATCTCCCGATGGCAGAGTATTTGGTAAAATGGGCCACTCCGAGCGTATCGGAAACAATCTCTATATCAATGTTGACGGAAAATATGATATGCAGATGTTTGAAGCAGCAGTTGAATATTATAATATATAATAGGAAGAAACCCGGCAAAGCAAAAATGTTTTGTCGGGTTCTGCTTTTTGGGGAAATTGACATTTTTAGGTTGCTTTTTCGGGTTTCAGCATGCATCATTTATTCAGAATGGCAAATTATTGTTTACCGAACTCAATGTTCGGTAAACAATAAAGGGAAGAAGTAATAGTGAAGGGAATAGGTATGGAAGATTTTCGCCAAAAGGCGAAAATCAACCTAACTTATTCACTATTCCTTATTACCTATTACTTTAATTTCATACTCAATCATTACTATGCCACGAAAGTTTTTCTTGCTTATGGTATATATAATCAGGAAGAAACCAGTTATAAAACACATTGTGTTTTCCCATTGTTAAAAATAGACATTATTCCGCCTTTATTTTCTATGTTTTTTCAGTTCTTTTTTTATAAAAATACCTTGACATTGTGTCGAAAAAATTATACAATATATCAGGTATTGAATTTTTTAAATGAGGTGATTTTATGGCAGTTAAATACATTTTTGTAACAGGTGGCGTTGTATCCGGATTGGGAAAGGGTATCACAGCGGCTTCACTTGGCAGACTCCTTAAAGCTCGTGGCTATAAAGTTACCATGCAGAAATTCGACCCTTATCTCAATGTTGACCCGGCAAATATGAGTCCTCTTCAGCACGGTGAGGTTTTTGTAACCGAAGATGGTGGCGAAGCCGACTTAGACCTTGGTCACTACGAAAGATTTATCGATGAAAATCTCAATATAGATTCCGATGTTACCTCAGGCAGAATATACTGGTCGCTGCTCACCCGTGAGCGTCAGGGCGCTTTCGGCGGAGGCACAGTTCAGGTTATTCCTCATGTAACCAATGAAATAAAGAGTAAAATCTTTTCTGTTGGAGCTCAGAGTGGTGCTGATATTGTTATCACCGAAATCGGCGGCACAGTGGGCGACATGGAAGGCCTTCCCTATATCGAAGCAATCCGTCAGGTATCCACAGATGTCGGCAAGGAAAACTGCCTCTATATCCATGTTACTTTAGTTCCTTATCTTAGCATGTCGGGCGAGCAGAAAAGTAAGCCAACTCAGCATAGCGTTAAAGAGCTTCTTGGCTTTGGTATTCAGTCGGATGTGGTTGTGTGCCGCAGTGAAATTCCCTTAAGCGACGAATTCAAATCAAAAACAGCTCTCTTTTGTAACCTTCGTCCCGATGCAGTCATTGAAAATCTTGATGCTTCAATTCTTTATGAAGTTCCCCTTATGCTTGAAGAAGCAGGCCTTGGTAAGGTAGCTTGCGAAAAACTCGGGCTCACAAAAGAAGAACCTGACCTTACTGAATGGAAAGATATGGTCTACAGAGCTACCCACCTTTCAAAATCCGTTAAGGTTGGTCTTGTTGGAAAATATGTTGCTCTGTTTGATGCCTACCTTAGTGTTGTTGAAGCTCTCAAGCATGCAGGCATTGAAAACGACACAGATGTTGAAATAAAATGGATAGATTCCGAAGGTCTTACCGAAGATAACCTTGAAGCAAATCTTTCCGATTGCGATGCTCTTATCGTTCCTGCAGGCTATGGCGAAAGAGGAACTGAGGGTATGGTTCTTGCCGCAGGCTATGCAAGAAGAAATAATGTTCCCTTCTTTGGCATAGGCATGGGCATGCAGATGGCAGCAGTTGAATTTGCAAGAAATGTATTAGGTCTTTCCGATGCCTATAGCACCGAACAGAAAGAAGACGCTGCAAATGCTATAGTAAATATTATTCCCGAATGTAAAAAAACAGGTGATTCTGTTGCGCCTATGCGTCTTGGCGGAAAAGAAATAAATATCCAAAAGGGCAGCAGAGCATATAATATATATAATGAAGAAACTGTGTCTGAGCGTCACCGCCATCGCTATCAGATAAACAAAGATTATGTTTCAAAATTTGAAGAAGCAGGTCTTAAGTTAAGCGGTGTGGCTGCAGATGGTGTTGCAGAAATAATTGAAATTCCTGAGCACAAATGGTTTGTGGGAACTCAGTATAATCCTGAATTCAAATCCCGCCCCAACCGTGCGCACCCCCTCTTTGCAGATTTCATTAAAACTATAATAGAATAAATTCAAAACCGCTTGCGGTTTTGCACCAAACTTATTCACTATTCCTTATTACTTCTTACTTGTTTTTCAGGGTTATATCAAAAATGTAACATAGTTTACTCTATCATTACATTTTTGTTACAACAATAAATACCGCATTGACGAAGCATTTTACCGATGCTATAATCAATGCAAGGATAAGGTATCCTTATCCGCAGTGTTAAGTCGTATTTGAATGAGATGCGTCTTAATCACGAAGAATTAAAACATCTCATTCAAAAAAATATTTTATTTAAGGGAGGACTTGAGAATTATGAAAAATCTCAAAAAAGTTCTTGCACTCGTTGTTGCATTAACAATGGTGCTCGGCACTGTATCCTTCGCTTCTTTCTCAGATGTTGCTGAAGATAGCGATGTATACACAGCCGTACAGACATTATCATCACTCAGTATCCTCAATGGATACGAAGATGGCACTTTCGGTCCTGAAAAAGACATCACAAGAGCAGAATTTGCTACAGTTGTATGTCGTGCTTTAGGTCTCGGAAATCCTGCCAAAGGTGCTACTCAGTTCGCAGACGTTCCTGCTGATCACTGGGCTGCTGGTTACATCAACCTCGTAGCTGGTCAGGGCATCGTAAATGGCTATGGCGACGGTAACTTCGGTCCCGAAGATAACGTAACCTACGAACAGGCTGTTAAAATGCTCGTTGTAGCTCTCGGTTATGAACCCATGGCTGCTCAGAAGGGTGGTTACCCCACAGGTTACCTCGTAGTTGCTAACACATATGGTTTAACAGAAGGCGTTAACGCTCCTGCAGATGCTGCAGCTGCTAACAGAGGCGTAGTTGCTCACCTCACATACAACGCTCTCGATATTCCTATGATGGCTCAGACTGGTTTTGGTACAAATGTTGAGTACAAAATCCTTGATGGTAACAATGACACAACATACACAACACTCCTCACAGGTCTCGATGTTGTAAAACTCGATGGTGTTGTTGTTAAAACTCCTGTAATCGGTGAATTAGAAATCGGTTCAATCGAATTCGAAATCAGAGATGATTATGATTCAGAAGATTTCGCTATCAGTACTACTCCAGTACCTTTCACACTTGCTGAAGGTGTAAACGCTGAACAGTATTTTGGTTATGCTTCTACAATCTATGCTAAAGAAGTTAGAACCAACAAATGGGAAATCATTGCTATTATGCCTGGTTCAGATAGTGAAACTTTAGAAATGGATATGGGCGATATCGAAGTTCTTTCCGATGCTGAAGTTAAATACTATCAGACAGCTACAGCTACAAAAACAACAAATGTTACAGTTGATAAAGCTAACTTAAAAGTATACTATAACAACGCTCTTTCTTCAGTTACCTACCTCAACACAAACAAAGCTACACTTGTTGATGCTGGTGTAACTCTTATCAACAATGATGCAGACAGTGCATATGAAATGATTGTTGTTAAAAACTATGACTATGCTGTTGTTAAAGATGTTGAAGCTTCAAGATCAAGAATTAATCTTGAACCCTCAGGCAGATTTGTATTCGATTTCGAAGATGAAACTGTTTCTAACACAATTGTAAACAAAGATGGCGAAGCTATCGAACTTGCTGACATTGCAGCAGGTGATGTTCTTGCATACATCACATCCACAGGTACAAAGAGTGGCTTTACATGGTGTGAAGTTATCAACCTCGGACAGAGTGCTGTAACAGGTGCTGTTAGCGAAACAAATGGCACAGAAAGCATTTTTGTTGACGGTGTTGAATATGAACTCAAATCTGGTGTAGGTACATTCACACCTGGTGATGAAGGTATCTTCTACCTCACAAAAGAAGGCAAAATCTTCAAATATGATCTTGATGCAACTGTAGCTTCTAACTATGCATACATTCTTGAAATGGCTAAAACAGAATCTGGTTTCTCAACAGGTTGGCAGATCAAACTTCTTACAAAAGAAGGTAAAATCGAAACTTATGATGTAAGAGACCAGTTCAGCATTGGTGATTCCGCTGGTATTGCTAAAGATGCTGCTTGGAATGAACTTGCTGCTCTTGCAAATGTTGCATCTGATGGTGTAAACGCATCTGATGATTTCAAAACAAAACATGCTAGTGAAAGAATTGTAACATACAAACTTGACAGCAATGGTAAGATCAGAGAAATCAACCCTGTAGCTATTGCAGATACAGTTGGTGCTATTGATTCACTCGTTGAATTCAAAGGCAATGCTATGACAATCCAGAACAACCTCATCGAAGATGATGCTACAATCTTTAACCTCGTTAGCGATAACATGGATAATGTATTTGTAACAACAGCTTCAAGCCTTGTTGATGAAGGTGAATATGCTGGTTTCGTAGTTGCTAATGCAAAAGGTCAGAACGACTTATTTGTTATCATTGATGGTAAAGGTGCTATTGATTATGCACAGGATATCGCTATTGTTGAAAGTGTTAACACTGTAACAGTAAATGAAGATCCTGCATATAAAGTTAGATACTATACTGCAAATGATGATACTTTAAAAGAAGTAACAATCACAGATGATACAACAGCTGAAGATGCAAAATCTGGTGATACAGCTCAGTCAATTGCTGCAGCTCTCCACAAAGGTGATATAATCATGGTTGCTGATGATGGTAATGGTGTTGCAACATGCATCGCTCTTATTGCTCAGATTGACAATGTTAACTACACATGGACAGTAAGCTCAGCAGGTGAAGTTCTTAATGCAGACCTCGACCTTGATATCGTAATTGGTTATATCGATGATATCGATACAAATGGTAACATCGTATACAGCGATGGTAATGGTCCTGCAACTGGCAGACTTGCTCTTAAGGGTAGCGAAAATGCTTATACCTACTATGCAAGAGCATCTGAATCTAAATCTTCTGTAATCGCTGGTGACTGGATGGGTGCTCCCTCAGTTGACTACGATACAGCTGAAGGTGCAAATGCTGGTAAAACATACTTCTTTGCAATTGTTGAAGAAGGTATTGTTTCCGACATTATCACACACAGCTCACGTAAATAATCTTTAAGTTCTCAACTTAATTAAATTATTTGAAAAGACCGTGGTCTCTGACCACGGTCTTTTCGCGTTGTAATAGGAGTATAACTACAGTTCTATAAGGCTCTTTGTCAATAGGGCTCTATAACAAATATTGTGGTTTTGGTTTACCAGGAGATTCTTCGGTCAGGTTAGAGGATGGTGCTTTCCGACAATTAGCAAAACAAATTGCTTGTCATATCAGATAATCTTTCCCAGTTTTTTGGCTGTCTTGCCATTTATTGCTTCATTGATGCTGTCGGCAATTATTCCCGATACCTCGTCAATTATGCTGTCCACTTCTTTCGGTGTCACAATAAGGTCGCTCCCTGAAGGAATAAGAAGCTCCGATATCAAATCATACCTTTTTTCGTTATCAAAGGTATCAACCGATTTATACATTTCCGAATTTTTGTCGCAGCTTTCCTTAACAGCTTCAATAAGCATATCTATTGCATCATTGGCAACAGCTGCAGCCTCGATAACTGTCGGAACCCCTATTGCAATAACAGGAACCCCCATTGTTTCCTTATTGAGGGCATATCTTTTGTTGCCTATTCCCGAACCGGGAATAATGCCGGTGTCTGCAATCTGAAATGTGGTGCTTATTCTCGAGGTTTTCCTTGATGCAAGAGCATCAATTGCAATAATAACATCAGGCTTAATCCTGTCGGATACTCCCTTGATTATTTCCCCGGTTTCAATCCCGGTTATACCAAGCACTCCCGGTGCCACAGCGCATAGAGAGTGCATTTCTTTTGTTATATCCTCAGGAAGAATATCATATAAATGCCTTGTGACAAGAAGCTTATCTATAACCTTTGGTCCAAGAGCATCGGGGGTAACAAATCTGTTGCCAAGACCAACAACAAGAACTGTGTGGATAGAATCAAGATCAATGATTTTTTTTAGTTCATCCGTAAGAGCTTTTTGAGTGTTGTCAAAAACCTCGGTTATGTCATCTCTGAGCTTTGGAACCTCAAGGGTAATGTATTTTCCAATAGGCTTTCCAACAGCCTTTGCGCCATTTTCATTTGTTATATTAACTTCAGTTATTGTAATATCGTTTTTGGTAAAGGTATCTGAGCTTATTCCGCTATTAGTTTTGCTTTTATCCGACAGATTTTCAACAGCACTCGCTTCTATTGCAAGGTCGGTATGAATTGAATATTCCATTGTTATCTCCTTGTGTTTGTCATATATGAATTAGTGATAATATATCCTTTATATTATTTCCAAATTTGAAATTTTATGCGAATAATTTGTATATATAAGCGCTAGTCTCGTAAAAAAAACGAACTGATTTTTTGGCTTAATTGTGCATAAATTACAAAGTTTTAAATTTGATGCAAGGCGTTAAAAAATCAAGTATACATATTTTGTAATAAACATCATAAATATAGTTATCTCTTTGTGCAAATAGCATATATATGGGGGTTGAGGGTGGCTTTTTAAAATAAATTAACAATGTTTTTGTGAAGAATAACTAAATATTTTTTGGAATTTTGTGAAAATCCCCATTAGAAAAAAAGATCAGTTTATGTTATAGTATATTCATATTATGATACATATTTTCAGGAGGTCAATACTATGGCAAATTTAAAATTAGAGCATATCTATAAAACATATGCCGGCGGCGTTACCGCTGTATCAGATTTTTGTCTCGATATAGAAGACAAAGAATTTATCGTTCTTGTTGGTCCTTCAGGTTGTGGTAAATCCACCACACTCAGAATGATCGCAGGTCTCGAAGAAATTTCATCAGGTGAACTCTACATTGGCGACAGACTCGTTAACGATGTTGCTCCTGCAGAAAGAGATATAGCAATGGTTTTCCAGAACTATGCTCTTTATCCTCATATGACAGTTTTTGAGAACATGGCATTTGCTCTCAAACTCAGAAAAATCCCCAAAGATGAAATCAAACAGCGCGTAACAGAAGCTGCAAGAATCCTTGATATTGAGCACCTTCTCGACAGAAAACCTGCTGCTCTTTCCGGTGGTCAGAGACAGCGTGTTGCTCTTGGTCGTGCTATCGTTCGTGAACCTAAGGTATTCCTTATGGACGAACCTCTCTCTAACCTTGATGCTAAGCTCAGAGTTCAGATGAGAACAGAAATCTCCAAGCTCCATCACAAACTCCAGACAACATTCATCTATGTTACCCACGACCAGACAGAAGCTCTCACAATGGGTACAAGAATCGTTGTTATGAAAAATGGTTTTGTTCAGCAGATTGACACTCCTCTTAATCTTTATAACAAACCTTGCAATATGTTCGTTGCAGGCTTCATAGGCAGCCCCCAGATGAACTTCGTTACATGCGAAGCTACTGAAGAAGCCGGTGCTACCTATCTCACATTCGGCGGCAGCAAAGTTAAGCTTCCCGAAGGTGTTGCAACAAAAGTTAAAGAAGCAGGTTGCATCGGTAAGGAAGTTATTCTTGGTATCAGACCTGAAGACCTTCACGATGAAGAAAGCTTCATTTCAGCTAACCCCGATGCTGTTGTTGATGCAGATGTTGAAGTAACAGAAATGATGGGTGCTGAAACATTCCTTTATCTCAAAATCAATGGTGAAAGCTTCACTGCAAGAGTTAACCCACGCAGCACAGCAGCTGTTGGTGATACAATCAAAATTGCATTTGATGTTAACAAAATTCACCTCTTTGATAAAGAAACAGAGCTTGCAATTCTCAACTAATAATAAAACAATTAAAAAACTGCCAGAAATTTTTGGCAGTTTTTGTTTTTGTGATAAAATGAATTTTCTAACCCAGCCTCCCTTGTGTAAAGGGAGGTGGGTTTGCAAAGCAAACCCGGAGGGATTGTAAGTTAAAATTGTAGAAAAAATCCCTTAATCAATTTTTCGGCAAATGTGGTTTTTAACATTAATCAAATGTTTGCCGGAAATAAATATAGTCTGTCACAAAAGAGGTGTTCATATGGAAGAAACACAAAAGAAAATGAATAAAAAGTTAAAACTTATTATGATTGCCGCAGTAAGCATTATCATAATTGGTATTCTTGTTTTTTCGCCATATATCATGGAGTATTTTTCAACAAGCTCTTCATATGGTGAAGCGGTGACCTTTAATATCCCATCGGGTGCCACAGCGTCTGATGTTGGTGAAATGCTCCAGGAAGATGGCTTTATAAAAAGCAAATATACCTTTATAATAAAATATCGTCTCAATCCCGGTACCTATAAAAATATTTATCAGGGAAAATTCTATCTCAATAAGGGTATGTGCTTAAACGACATCATGAAAGTGCTTCTTCTTTCTCCACCTGAGAGCAAAACCTTTTCCTTCACAGTTCCCGAAGGGTATTCTGTTGAAATGATAGCTGCCCGCTGTGCAGAGATGAATATTTGCACCGAAGAAGAATTTATATCGGCAGTAGAAAATGGAAAATATAATTATGAATTTATATCTCATATCCCTGATGGGAATTATAAATACAAGCTGGAAGGCTTTCTTTTTCCATCAACCTATGAATTTTTTGAAGAAGCCACACCCTATGACATCGTAAATAAAATGCTTGCTGCTTTTGAATCAGAATACAAAAAACATTTTTCAAATTATGATAATCTTTTTGAAAACATGATAATTGCCTCAATTGTTGAAAGAGAGGCGGTTCTCGATAGCGAGCGTGCAAAGATAGCGGGTGTAATCAAAAATCGTCTTAAAGAGCCTATGAAGCTTCAGGTTGATGCAACGGTTGTGTATGCCAAATCTAGCGGTCGATATGATATGACAGAGGTTCTCTATGAAGATTTAGAGGTTGAATCTCCATATAATCTCTATAAATATGAAGGTCTCACCCCGGGCCCAATCTGCAGCCCCGGAATAAAGTCTATTGTTGCTGCAGCAAAGCCTGAACAACACAAGTGGCTTTTCTATCATACCGACGAAAAGAAAAAAGATGGCAGTCATATCTTCACCGAGACCTATGACGAGCATTTATCAACTATGAATTAGCGAGGAATATTTATGAAAGAACTTTTTAATCTGTTTTTCGTTTTTGCCAGAATAGGAGGCTTTACCTTTGGCGGAGGATATGCCATGCTTCCTATGATTCAAAAAGAAATTGTTGAGAATAAAAAATGGGCAAGCGAGGAAGAAATAATGAACTATTATGCAGTTGGACAGTGTACTCCGGGTGTTATCGCTGTCAACACAGCCACCTTCATAGGCTATAAGCTTCGCGGCATATGGGGTGCAATTTTTGCAACTCTTGGAGTTATCAGTCCATCTGTAGTCATTATAACAATCATTGCTGCATTTATCTCTAATTTTACCCACATTCCTGCAGTTCAACATGCTCTGGCAGGAATAAATGTTGTGGTGAGTGTGCTTGTGCTTAACGCTGTTATAGGTCTTTGGAAAAAGGGCATCAAGAATTTATTCGGAGTAGTCTTATTTGCTGCGGCATTTCTTGTTTCAGTCTTTTTTGATTTTTCACCAATCTACACTATTGCAGTTTCCGTTGCCTGCGGTATTTTATATGGCAAAAAAACCTCTCAAAAGGGAGGGAGTGCAAAATGAGTGTATTTTTCTGCCTTATGGTCGAATTTTTTAAAACCGGGCTTTTTGCCATTGGCGGCGGTCTTGCAACTTTGCCATTTTTATATGAAATTGCAAATAAATATGACTGGCTCAACGCTAAGCTTATGCCTGATATGATAGCTGTTTCCGAATCTACTCCGGGGCCTATAGGAGTCAATATGGCAACCTATGCAGGGTTTAATGCAGGAGCATCCCTGGGGTCTTTATGGTATGGCATTGCAGGTGGCATTGTTGCCACGCTTTCTCTGGTGCTTCCATCTGTTATAATTTGCATAATAGTTTATAAATTTTTGGAAAAATTCAAAGAAAGCACCCTTGTGGATAGTGCCTTTAAAGGGCTTCGACCTGCTGTCTGCGGTCTTATAGCCGCGGCGGCTCTCAGCGTTTTTCAGTCTGCCTGTCTTGAAACAGATATTTCTAAGCAAACCGGAGAAATTATAAAGCTTTTTGACATTAAAGCTGTGATTTTATTTTTGTTTTTCTTTATTCTAACAAGAAAAACAAAATTTCATCCAATCTTCTATATCATTCCTGCGGCAATAATCGGAATAGTTTTTAAAATGTAGAGTGTTTAATTCCGGCAAATTTACATTATTATTACATCCCCCTTATATTTATTGATATAAGGGGGATTTGATGTTATTATGATATAATGAAAGAAGGTTTAATTATGAATAGTTCAAAAACCAAAAGACTTGTTGTTTGTGCATTGTTTGCATC
Organism: Clostridia bacterium; assembly: GCA_045644205.1. Lineage (GTDB taxonomy): Bacteria > Bacillota > Clostridia > UMGS1810 > UMGS1810 > RGIG1828. The sequence goes on from JAZRGM010000036.1 coordinate 26,321, forward strand.
CATTTGCTTTGTTGTAACCAGGTTTTTATCCGTTCCCGCTTTCTACACGAAGGGCTATGTTAACCTTGGAGATGTTGTGGTTCTTCTTTGCGGATTTATTATGGGCGGCTGGCATAGTGCATTTGCGGTGGCAATAGGGGCTGCTCTTGCCGATGCATCAATGGGTTATTGGATATATTTTCCTGCCACATTTATCATAAAAGGGGCAATGGTCCTTGTTTCCTCCTGTTTTTTCAGAAAATCAGCCGGCAAGGGCAGGTCTGTTTCGTTCCTTTTTATTGTTCTGGCGTGTGTAGTATCTGAAATACTTATGCTTTCATCCTATTTTTTGTTTGAAAGCCTTATATATAATTCATTTGCAGTAGCTTTTGTATCTCTAATGGGCAATGTTATTCAGGCGATAACATGCGCTGTCCCGGCTTCAATGCTCATTATGATTTTTAAAAACAATCCTGCATTTGAAAGTTTTAAAAAATCACTGAATAAGTAGCTTGTCTGCGGCAAAATATAAATTTGCAGACAGAAAGGTGAATGGATATTATATGTGGATATGTCCTGAATGTGAAGCCAAAAATATTGACGAGGCAAGAATATGCCTTGGATGTGGAATTGGTCGCATCTGTCCCGAATGTCAGAATCCTATGACAGGCGATATGTGCGAGCATTGTTCCAAACCCTTTAAAAAGATTAACTGGATGAATAAAGCGGAATTTGATTCATTTAAAGAAGAGAAAGCTGCTGCCGAGAAAGCTGCTGCTGAAAAGGCCGCTGCCGAGAAAGCTGCTGCTGAAAAGGCCGCTGCTGAAAAGGCTGCTGCCGAGAACGCCGCTGCTGAAAAAGCTGCTGCTGAAAAGGCTGCTGCTGAAAAGGCTACTGATGAAAAGAATAAATCAAAAGCTAAGCCGGTTTTAATAACATTATGTATTCTGCTTGTTCTTGCTGTATTATCTTTTGGTGCTTATTATTACATAGATAACTACGGTCTTCCTTTTGATTTTTCAATTGAAACATCAGAAAAAACAGGTGATTCATCTGCAGATTCAGATTCTTTGATTGAATCCGACGGAGACGAAGCTATCTATAATAAAGCAAAGGAAAGCTTTGCATCAGGTGACTATTATGCTGCCTATAATGGCTTTGTTAAGATTGCTTCACATGCCGATTCAAAAGAATACCTTGCAGAAATTGCTTCAAATATGTCACGCCTTTTCTCTGCCGGCTATAATCACACAGTTGTTGCAAAATCCGATGGAACAGCTATTGCTGCGGGAAACAGTATCCGCAATAAGCTGGATGTTTCATCCTGGACAGATGTTGCAGAGGTTTCGGCAAGAGGAAATCATTCAGTTGGTTTAAAAACAGATGGAACTCTTTTATTTGCCGGTTCAAATAATAAAGGACAGTGCAATTTTGCAGGGATTTCAGATGTAAAATCAGTTTCTGCCGGAGCTGAACACACAATTCTTCTTTTAAATAATGGTAGTGTTACTGCAGTTGGTGGCAATACCGACGGTCAGTGCAATGTTTCATCCTGGACAAACATCGTATCAATTGCCGCCGGAGGAGCTCACAGTGTTGCTCTGAGAGACGACGGAACGGTTGTTGCCATAGGAAATAACAGCTATGGTCAGTGTGATGTTTCATCCTGGACAAATATTGTTCAGATAAGCGCAGGCGACTGGTACACAGTGGGCCTTAAATCAGATGGAACAGTTGTCACAGCAGGAAACAATTCCAATGGTCAGTGCGATGTTGCATCGTGGGAAGATATTGTTTATGTGTCTGCAGGTTTGTGGCACACACTTGGTCTTAAATCCGACGGAACAGTTGTTGCAGCAGGCTCAAATGATTTTGGTGAATGTGATGTTTCAGCTCTTAAAAATATAGTGTCGGTTGATGCCGGTGGATACCATTTTACCACAGCACTCACATCCGATGGAGAAATTATTACTATTGGAAACAATGGCGACGGACAGCATATAAATATAAAAATAGATTAGCAATATCAAATATACCCCCAGGCAGGAGAACTTTCTGTCCGGGGGTTGCTTTTTAAGTTTCTATAACAAATGCCGGGGTGGGTTTTGTATGTAGATCCTTCGCTAACGCTCAGAATGACATTAACGCAGATTCTTTTAAAAACAAAGTGTCATTCTGAACAAAGTGAAGAATCTCAAAGTTCGACATTAAAAAAAGAGTTCATTTTAATATCCATTATATATAGTGATTGTTATTCCATAATTCTTTCTGTTTTAATAAGAGAGCTGTCTTCTTCCCGAAGGGCGATGATTGTGTTTTTAATAAGATATGCCTTCGGATCACCAAATGGTGCCACACCAAGGCATATGGCTTTGCTTCCTTCGGCAAAGCCAAGATCCATAAGGCGGCGTCTTATGGTGCCGCTGTTTTCCAGACTCTTTATCACAGCACACTCTCCGGGATTCAGACAGCTTAAGTTTTCATTTTCCTTTTTCATTTCAATAACCCCTTTATTATTTATATGAAAAAAGGACTGATTGTGTGAGATAGCTATTGATAAAAATACTTTCATAATATATAATAATAAAAAGAAATAATGATTTAAGGGGGACATATCGGTGAATTTTTCTGAATTCAAACGCTATTTAAGCTTTTTTATTCTTGCAGTAGCTATCATAGTTGTTTATAAAACCTTTGATAATCTATCAGGAATTTTTTCTGCGGTGGCTTCATTTTTAAAGCTCACCTCTCCGATAGTATATGCGTTTATAATTGCATTTTTGTTGTATCCGCTTTGTGAGGGAGTTGAAACATTTATTGAAAATAAAATGCCGGATTTCTTTGTTAAAAGAGCAAGGGGAATTTCGGTTATTTCGGTGTATGTGTTTGTTTTTCTTGTTTTGGGCGGATTCCTCTATGCCACCTTGCCCCTTGTGATTGATAATGTTATAGAGTTTTTGAAAACAATACCATCTCTTATTGAAAAAATTGTTTTCAGTATCAATAAAAGCAAATTTATAAATATAGATCTTAAAAGTCTTGATAAATACATCAACTTCAAAGAATTCCTCTCTGATAGCGGATGGCTTGATATGGGTATCTATACCTCAAAAATCGTTAGCTTTTCAATGAATTTTGTAAATGTTATTCTTTCCATCATCACATCTGTGTATATTCTTCTTGAAAGAAAGTCCCTTGTTTTAGGTCTGTCTGAGATTGTTTGCGTTTTTGATAAAAAGAACAGACTTGCCATAGTTAAAAAATATCTTAGAAAAGCTGTTGATTTCACCTATAAATATATGTTCTGCATTTTGCTTGATGCGGTAATTGTTTTTTCTATCTGTCTTGTGGTGTTTTTAATAATGGGTATAGATTATGCTCTTGTGCTTGCACTGATGATTGGCATTTTCAATATAGTTCCTCACTTTGGTTCTTTAATAGCATTTATCATTTCGCTCCTTATCACTCTTGTAACCTCAAATCTTTCAACCACCCTGATATTTGCCATTGTTCTCTTTGCTGTTCAGCAGGTAGACGGTAATATTATTCAGCCTCATATCGTTAAAGATAAGCTTGATGTGAGTCCCTTCTGGGTTCTTGTGGGAATCCTTATCGGAGGCGGTTTGTTTGGAATATGGGGAATCCTTTTTGCTGTTCCTGTTCTGGCTGTGTTAAAAACAGTAATCCACGATTATTTTGAATATCGTATTGAAAAAGAAAATTTAAAGAAAGTCTGATAAAATTAAATCAAATATCACACAAGCCTTGCCGCAGTTATAATGAGCTTTTCGTTGTCGGAGTAAATCTCATCAAATTGCGATATATCAAGTGGATTTTCGCCCTCACCGGCTTCCACAGTATATCCCGGAAGATTATATTGGGAAATAAACCAGTCCTTGTATCCTGCAAACCCTGATTCCACCGGGGTAATATCCAGCTTATATCCGCTTGCCCGGCTAAGCTCCAAACCAATCCGCTCCGATTCTTCGGGGAGAAAGTCCTGATATTTCCAGTATATAACCTTTCCTTGAGTGTGGTAGGAGAGAGTAAGGCAAAATGAATTAAACACCGAGTAATTATACATCGCCCTGCTTTCCGGTTCGCTTAAGGGTGCATCGCCAACATAATTCTTCGGTGCTCTTTTTGAATATCCCATATCATATTTTATCTTTTTTGCATTAGCCCATCCGGCAGGATAGTTAAGATTAAGGTCACAGCCTTCAATATTTGCTTTCCAGCCTTTTGGAAAATCAATGTCCGGGAAATCACGGCTGATTCCAAGAGCCTTTATGTAGAATTCAGAATCTTTGTCTATTCCATTATTAACAAGGTCCACCCCGTCGGGATTTACCATAGGCACAAAGCACAGGGTTTTATCATTCCATAGCCTTCTGATGTTTTCTCCATAGATGCATTCGTCATTTTTAAATGCATGGCAGTAGTTTTCAATAAATTTAAGAAGAAGCAGGCTGGTTATCCATTCGTTTGCGTGGTGAGCGGCATTAATGAGAATCTTTTTTTCTCCACAGCCAAGCTGCACAGAAAAAATATCTTTTCCCATATGACTTTTTCCTATGGTATCAGTTTTTATAAAAGGGTAGTGCTCTTTAAGACAATAAATTGCATTTTTTGTCTTTTCCCATGTTAGCTCTTTGGTTGTGTCAACAAAATTCTCTTTCAAATAACCACCGTCCGTTAAAAGTTAGTTAGCCATTGAATAATACTCCAATGGCTAGCCACCGGAGACTCGAACTCAGCACGCTCTGCATTCGTGAAAAACCGCATCTTTTTTGATTGTCAAGCTTGAAGGGCGTCAGCCCATCTACGCTTTCCGCACCAAAAATCTGCATTTTTTTGCGAATGGAGAGTTCGAAGAAGTTTTTGCAATAAATTCAAAGCAAGACAAGAAAAAAGCACAGGTAATACGCGGTGTATTGCCGAGCATTTTGACGAAGTATTGCGAAGAATTTGCCGCAAAAACCGCACTTAGTTCGAATCTTCGGCGGCTATACATTATATGAAGGCAGGAAAAAAATATTCGTTGAAAAAAGATGGTATATATGCTATTATATTTATGAGGTGATAAAATTGAAAAAGATAATTTCTTTAATACTTACCATAGCTATGATTTTTATGTCTTTATCTGCTTTTGCATTGTTTGATGATATAGATGAAGAAACATCTTCCTGGGCAGGGGAGGCAATTGATTTTCTTTCAGATAAGGGAATAATAAATGGTTATCCCGACGGAAGCTTTCGCCCTGATGGAAATGTCACAAGAGCCGAATTTGCAAAAATGCTCTGTCTTAGCTTTGATAGCGAAAAGGAAGCAAAAGCTTTTAACGATATAGAAGGTCATTGGGCAGAAAAATATATAGATTCTGCAGCCGGATATATGTATTGTCCCGAAGAAGGCTTTTCTCCCGATACTGATGCCACAAGAGCCGATATTGCCTATGCTGTGTCTTGTGCTTTGAAGCTTGTGGTTGAAGATGAAAAATCGGGCGATAAATTTACTGATTTTAACCTGGTTAAGGAAGAAATGAGACCGGCAGTTTTAGCCGCTGCGGAAAATGGGATAGTTGTTGGCTATGAAGACTTAACATTGCGCCCTGAAAACTCTGTCACAAGAGCGGAAGCTGCTGTGATTATCTATAGAGCATTAAAACAGAATGTAAAAGAAGAAGCACCGGAGCAACCTCCCGTGGTTCTTCCCGATACTCCGTCAGAGGAAACTCCGTCTGCATCTAATGAACATATCTACACTCTTTATCCCGGAAGTGATTATCTTCTTATAGAGAGTGTCACAAAAACAAGTCTTGAAATAAAAGGCGAAGAAGCCTATAGGCTTACCTACCGTCTGGCAAATTCCGATGAAGAATATTCATCTGTTATCCCCGGCGATACCGAGGTTCAGGGAATCAGAAATTCGGTTGATGATATTCGCCCCGGTGATGTTTTGCTTATGAGCACAGCCTTTCATGGCTATATTGGTTATCTTCATGTTCTTGCAAGCTTTGATGATGTGGCTTCGTCTTTTGACAGCCCATATTCCGGCGATGGTGACTACACAGCCGCCTATGGAAAGATAACATCTGTAAAATCATCGGGAAAGGCTATGATTTTAACTCTTGACGACGGAATCTCAGAAAAAGAAGCTATAGTTTTAAATAATACTGATGTAAATCTTTTTTCATCATGGGTAAGAGCTGATAAATGGTCTATTGGCGACACAAGCGATCTTGATAATGATAATGGCGATGTTTATGTGTTTATCCGCTTTACCAATGGCTTATCAACAGAAATTATGGCAAATCATATCCGCTAGGATTTAAAAAAATCTATAACAAAACGGGGCTGTCTCAATAATCACATTTAATGAATATTTATGTATCAAATATTGTAGGGAACGCATTTATGCGCTTAAGCGGAATGGATAAATCCATTCCCTACAACCTGACAATGCATAATTATTCACTTTATACGATTATTGA
>JAZRGM010000037.1:0-21450 GCA_045644205.1 Clostridia bacterium
TTGCAAGTTCTTCTTCCGTGTTTGCGCCGAAATATACCTGACTTGCGACACTATCGACAACATTAAATTCTTTGTATGCTTGTGTTCTTGGTGTTAAAACATAATTTCTTGCGGCAACAGCCTGAGCTTTGAGAGCTTCCAGAGAAAATGATGATGGCATTTCAGCACTTACAACATATACAAGATATTTTTCAAGACCTACATTTTCTATTTTGTCTTTTTTCTTATTATAAAGGCTTATTATTACATCACTACTATCTATTTTATCATTATCACAGATAGTGAGCATATATGGCACCAATGCAAAAACAATCAGTAAAAATGCAAGAACAAAGCATACAACTTTCATTTTGTGACCTTCCTATAATCAGACACTAAAATACTTATATATGTATATGCCTTTTTCACAGTATTGATAACTATGAGTTTTTTATTCTTGATTTAGCTCATAAAATGTGATAAAATGATAACATATTTTTTCAGGCGGTGATATTGCATGAACAACAGATCAGAAAACATTGATGCTCTCAGCAAAAAAGCTCAGAGCAGATATAACATAGACTCTAAATACTATGATATGTATAATGTTAAAAGGGGCTTAAGAAACCGTGACGGTTCAGGTGTTATGGCAGGATTTACCAACATCAGCGAGGTTCACGGTTATGTTATAAACGAAGACGAAAAGCACCCTATGCCCGGTGAGCTTATTTACCGTGGCTACAGCATTATGGACCTTGTTCCTAATGCAGGAATTAATAAAAGATACGGATTTGAGGAAATTGCCTTTCTTCTTCTTATGGGAGAATTACCAACAAAGGCTGAGCTTGAAGAATTCTGCGGGTTTATTGCTGAAAACAGAGCTCTTCCTGCCAACTTTACAGAGGATATGATATTAAAGGCACCTAGCCGCGATATAATGAACAAGATGGCAAGGTCTGTGCTTACATTATATTCCTATGATGATACCCCAGATGATTGCAGCATAGAAAATATTCTCCGTCAGTCACTTATGCTTTTATCAAAGATGCCTTTGATTGGAGTTTATGCATACAACACAAAAATACATTACTTTGACAATAAAAGTCTTATTCTTCATAATCCCAAACCCAATCTTACAACAGCTGAAAACCTTCTCAGAATGCTTAATCCATACAAAGAATTTACTCCCCTTGACGCTGAGGTTTTAGACACAGCTCTTATGCTCCACGCAGAGCATGGTGGTGGTAATAACTCCACATTTACATGTAGAGTGCTTTCTTCAACAGGAACAGATACCTACTCTACCCTTGCAGCTGCCATAGGTTCTCTTAAGGGACCAAAACACGGTGGAGCAAATGTTAAGGTTATTAAGATGATGGAAAACATCAAAGAAAATGTTAAGGACCTTTCAAACGATAAAGAGATTTATGATTATCTTATTAAAATCGTTAGAAAAGAAGCAAATGATATGAGTGGTCTTATTTATGGTATGGGACACGCTGTTTACACAATGTCTGACCCAAGAACAAGTCTTTTAAAGGAAAAAGCAAGACTTCTCTCTGCGGAAAAGGGAATGCAGGAAGAATTTGACCTTTATGAAAGAATTGAAAAGATGTCACCTCAGGTTTTTGCAGAGGTTAAGGGCGACAAAAAGACTCTTTGTGCAAATGTTGACTTTTATTCCGGTCTTGTTTATAAGATGCTCAATATCCCCCTTGAAATGTATACACCTATTTTTGCTATTGCAAGAACTGCAGGCTGGTGTGCCCATAGAATTGAAGAGGTTTTATGCGGAGGAAGAATTATCCGTCCTGCATATAAGAGCCTTTGCAGAAAGCTTAACAGGACATATAAAGAGCTTGAAGAAAGATAAAATAATTAAATACATACAAAAAAATACCATCCAATATGGATGGTATTTTTGTATGTATTATTAGCTTTTTATTAACCTTTTACAGCACCAATCATAACACCTTTTACAAAGTATTTCTGAATGAAGGGGTAGATTGCAAGGATAGGAAGTGTTGCAACAAGGATTGTGGCAAACTTGATATTTTCTGCAAGACCCATATTATCGGCTGCGTTACCATCAGCACCTGTCTGGTTTTCAAGAAGGATTGTACGAAGTTCGAGCTGGAGAGGACGCTTGCTGGGATCGTTGATATAGAGCATAGCGTTGAACCATGAGTTCCAGTGAGCAACACCATAGTAGAGAACCATAACAGAGATGATAGCTTTTGAAAGAGGAAGAATGATATGGTAGAGAACATGCATATCATTACCACCATCAACCTTAACTGATTCTTCAAGACTGACAGGGATAGCTGCGAAATTCGTCCTCATAACTATCATATTATATACGCTGATAAGACCGGGGATAATAAGAACTGCATATGTATCTTTAAGATTAAGAACATTAGCATAGATAACATATGTTGGAATCATACCGCCGCCAAAATACATAGTGAAGAGCATAAGCCAGGTAAGGAAGCCTTTGATGGCAAATCTTCTTCTTGTTAAAAGGAAGGCTGCGATTGATGTCATTATGATGTTGAGAGTTGTTGCAACAACAACAACGATGATTGTTACTTTATATCCTGTAAGGATTGAAGGACGGTCGAGAACTGCTGCATATGCTGCAAAGCTTAAGCCTTTTGGCCAGAGCATGAGAGATGCTGAGTTACCTACGATATCTTTTGAGAGTGAACAAGTTACACAATACCAGAATGGATAAAGTGTGATGACAATCATAAATGCCATGAAGATTATGTTAAAAACATTGAAGATTTTTTCTCCAAGGGTTGGTTTATATACCATTGTGTTTTATCCTCCTTTTTAGAATAAGCTTGATTCACTGAATTTTCTGGATACGGTATTTGCAAGGAATAACATAAGGATGTTAACAATAGATGAGAAAATACCAACCGCAGATGAAAGTGAAAGAGCATTTGGAACAGGGATTGTTGCACCAAGACCTACTTCATATACATAGGAAGAGATAACACGGGCAACATTTGCTGTCTGAGGTGTCTGAAGAAGGAGAACCTTTTCATAACCTACGCTGAGAAGACGACCTATTCTCATGATGAGAAGGATAATTATTGTTGAAGCGATACCGGGGAGAGTAATGTGGATAGTCTGTTTCCACTTACCTGCACCGTCGATAACAGCGGCTTCATAGAGTTCCTGGTCGATAGATGAAAGAGCTGATACATAAATGATAGAGCTCCAGCCAACTGTCTGCCAGATACCGGAACCGATATAGATTGTGCGGAACCAGCCGGGTTCGATCATATAGTTCATTCTTTCGCCGCCAAAGAGGACAATAAGTGAGGTTAAGATACCGTCACTACGGAAGAATCTGTTAACCATACCGCAGATAACAACCAATGAAATAAAGTGGGGAAGGTATGTAACGGTCTGGATAACTTTTTTATACTTAAGATTTTTGATTTCATTGAGCATGAGAGCAAAAATGATAGGTATAGGGAATTCCCAGATTAGAATGTTGATGTTAAGAACAAGTGTGTTTTTAACAACGGACAGGAACAAATCACTTGTTAAGAAGTTATAGAAGTGATAGAAGCCATACATATCTGCCCACTGGCTACCCCATATTCCGCGAACGGGAACATAGTTTTTGAATGCTATTACCAGACCAAACATTGGCAAGTAACAAAAGATGATAAAGTAGGCAATTACAGGGATAGCAAAAATGTAGAGCATATAGTTTCTTCTGAGCTCTTCTTTAATGCGCACACCGAGGCTTGCCTTCTTTTTTGGTGATCCAATACTGATTTCGTTCATTGAACAACCCTCCAAATAGTAATAAGATAATATGTGTCAAAAAAGAAAACATATTACATTCGACAACATTTATGCACAAAATGGCACAAACGCTTGCATTGAATACTTTAATATTATATATAAATATTTTACAAAAATACATAGACAAAACAATATTATTGGGGTATAATACGGTATTATTAATAATATTTTTATAAGGTATAACTATGCAATTTATGAAAAAGGACCATATTTATAATAATGAAGCTATTGTTGACGGAAATTTTCAGATAGAGTCGATTTCCGCCGCACACCGCTACATTGAACCCACTCACACATACACCAGATATGCCACAGAGCATAAAAACGACAGAATAATTTATATTGTAAATGGAAAAATGAAGCTTGATATGTATAACAACAGGCCCATCGTTGCAAAAAAAGGCGACACGATATATGTGCCATATAATATTGCCTATAAATCAGAATGGATTGACGGAGAAGAAGGAGAAATTTTTTCCATCAACTATCTTATGACCGATTTATCAGGCTACCAGATAACGATGTATCCTGAAATACACAGATTTGAAAACTGCGACAGCGGAATTATGGCAGGCTTATTTGCAAAATGCTATGTTACCTTCAGCCGGGCAGAGCATGCTTATCTTTTAAAATGCAAATATATTCTTTTAAAGCTTATTTATACAATATGCACTCTTGAGAGCGAATATAATAATTCAAGAATAGGAAAAGCCATAAAATACATAGATATAAATTATCTTGGTGAAATAAATATTTCAGAGCTTGCAAAAATGTGTAACCTTGGGGAGTGTATGTTCAGAAGATGCTTTAAGGAAGAAACCGGCACATCCCCTACCAAATACAGAAACAGGCTAAGAATTAACAGAGCATATGAAATGCTCACACAAACAAACTGCTCTGTGGCGGAAGCGATGGAAGTGACGGGATTTTATGATGCATCATATTTTAACAAAACCTTTAAGCTCTATACAGGCAAAACACCTTCGGAATGTAAAATGAAATTAAAGTGATTGTTTTTTATTCAGTATCTTATATGCCACAAAACCGGAGAAAATTCCAAGAATAATTCCTGCCAGCACATCCGATGGGAAATGAACAAAGAGATAGAGCCTTGAAAAAGCTATCAATCCTGCTATTATAAAACTCACTCTACCCCATTTTTTATTATTTAACCACAAAGCAAGCGCAGCGGCAAAGGAAGAAGAGCTATGACCGGATGGAAACGAAAAATCAGAAAGCTTATTTACCAAAAGCTTTATATCGCTAACATATTCATAAGGCCTTATTCTTGCAACAAGAGGCTTTAGGGTGATATTGCATATTATAAAATTAATAAGAAGGGCAAAAAGCATACATAACCCTGCTTTTCTATGCTTTTTAAAAAAGCACAGGCAAAGCCCCAATAAAATCCAAAGCATACCCTTGTCGCCCAGATGGGTTATGAAAACGAAGATGCCATCTAAAAGGCTGCAGGATATGGATTGAAGGGCATTTAATATGGAAAGCTCAAATTCTAAAATTATCTCATACATTTTATTTTTCCTCTATGTGTGTTCAGGTTACAGTTAAATAGTAACACAACAAAATAATATTTGTCAACGAAGATAAAACAAACACAGTTCTTGCTTTTTTGAAATAATGTGGTAAAATAACTATATAAGTATAATTTATGTCATTTAGTGAGGTATAAAAATGAACAAAGAGAGATTTATCGAAATATATAATGAGAATATCAAGCGCGAAGGTTCAGATAAGCTATTGGCATATCTTTGCGACAGCTGTGACTTTTTTACAGCGCCTGCCAGCGCGCGATTTCATTCTAGCTATGCCGGAGGACTTTGCGACCACAGTCTGAATGTTTACGACTGTTTAAAAAGCTACATGGAAAGAGAAAGGGTTAAAAGTACATACGGGCTTTGTGCAAGCGATGAAACAATTGCCATTGTCTCTCTGCTTCACGATTTATGCAAAATAAATATGTATGTTCCGTCAACAAGAAATGTCAAGGATGCATCGGGAGTGTGGCATCAGGTGCCAACATATTCCTATGACGACCGTCTGCCCTATGGTCACGGGGAGAAGTCGGTGTATATTATATCAGGATATATGAAGCTCACAAGAGAAGAAGCTTTTGCAATAAGATACCATATGGGATTTTCAGGAAACGAAGAAAAAAGTAATGTTGGCGCTGCATTTGAAATGTTTCCCCTTGCATTTGCTCTATCTACTGCAGATATGGAGGCAACCTACTTTTTAGAAAGTGACCCGGATGGTATATAGAATACCGATACATTATTAGTATGTATATATTAAATTAAGCGAGGGATTAAAATGCCTGATAAAAATGCTGTTCTGATTATGGAAAATACAGACGCTACCCCCAGACTTAAAATTGAATATATTGAAAACAGCTCAATTCCCGAAGAATTAAACGGTGAAAGTGGATTCCATGTTTACCATGTAAGGATGCTTACCCAGCTTATGCTTATTCAGCTTCAGAAGGAAAGCGAGGATTATAAGCTTTCCCAAAAAGAGATAGAAAATATATCCATTGCTTCATCCCTTCACGACATTGGAAAATCCCGGATTCCAAAAAAAATTCTTGATTCGCCGGGAAAGCTCTCCCCTGTTGAATATGACATTGTTAAAAAACATTCCGTATTCGGCGAGGAGCTTATAAAAAAAGCCACGGGAGATATTGATGCCGATATTATAAAGCATGCAAAGGAAATTGCACGACATCACCACGAAAGATACGACGGAACAGGCTACCCCGACTCACTCAGTCTTGATGATATTCCGATATCGGCTCAGGTTGTTTCCTTAGCCGATGCTTTTGATGCCCTCACCAGCGAAAGAAGCTACAAGGCGGCATTTGCGCAGGATGTGGCAATAGAGATGATTGCCAACGGGATGTGCGGTGTGTTTAACCCGGTGCTTATTGACTGTCTTTTAAAGGTTGTTAATAACCGTCTGCTCACAGAGATAAGAGAGGCATTGAAAAAAGGAAGAAATGTTGTTGAGGGGCAGGATGTTTATGTTCCGAAGAATGTGCTTTTTACAGGAAACACCGCCTATATTGATGAAGAATTTATAGAAAATACTTTCCCTGAATCTCTTATTACAATAGTTGGCGAAACTACGCTGAGAAAAAATAACAGGCTCAGGATATATTCATCGAAAAAGCCGCCAATAAAAGATATTTTTGAAACATATGAATTTGACACTATAATTTATTTTGCAAATGAGCTTACATATGGAAACGAAAAAAGAAGCGACGCAGAAGAATTAAGACTTATTCTGGAATATACAAGAACTAATCAGAATAACTCAAGAGTTTTATATTTTTCCTCTCCCGACGCCGCCTACAAAGGGAAATCAGGAAAAGGGCTTTTATCCCTTTCAAAAGAACAGCTCTGCGAATATTATGAAAAGGAGCTGGGGCTTGATATTAAAATTGTCAGAATTCCTTATCTATACAGCGGAACATATAAAAATGACTTTTTATATAAGCTTTTTGATAAAATCAGGCTTGGAAAAACCCTGACATTTAAAGAAGCTCCTTCGACAAGGGCATATTTTATTTCGATGATTGATTTGGCAGAGCTGATTGTGAGGTTTTCGGACAACTGGAAAAAAGGAGTTGGAATGCTCACAGTCAATGAAGAATTCGGAATAAAATTCGGCGACATTGCCGGAAGGATAAAGGAAATAAAGCCGGAGGCTATCATTGACTTTACAGCGGAGGAAGAAGGCAGGAAGCTTGACACAAACAATGTGGCTATAAGAAACGAATACGGATGGTTTTCAAGAATACCATTTACTGATGATATTGAATCAGAATATGAAAAATATCTTGAAATTAACCATATTGTTATTACAAGGTTTTTAGACAAGCTTAAAAAATGGATGGAAGAGCATCCCCTTGCAACAAAGCTTATTGAGCTTTTCTCACTATTTATTCTGACCGAGATTCTTTTATGGACAACAAAATCTGCCCTGTTTTTCCAGATTGTGGATTTCAGAATGGCGTTTATTGTTATTATGGCTTGTGTTCACGGGTTGGGATTTGGTCTGGCAGCGGCGGGGCTGAGTTCTTTTTCCTGGCTTATTGCAAAAATGATTTCCGGAACAAAATGGGTTACCATTTTCTATGAAACAACCAACTGGCTGTCGTTTATTTATTTCTTTCTTGTTGGTGCAATATGCGGCTATATGAAGATTGTTAAGGACAACAGGATAAACGACCTGCAGGATCAGAATAAGCTTTTGGAAGAAAAGCTTATGTTTACAAGAGAGCTTTATAACGACACCTTCCGCGAAAAACGCGATCTTAAAAAACAGATAATCGGCTCAAAAGACAGCTTTGGAAAGATATTTGATATTACAAGAAGTCTTGACACGGTTGAACCCAGAAGACTTTATTTAAAAATTATGGACACCTTTGAGGAAATTCTGGAAAACAAGAGCATTAGTGTTTATTCTGTTGGGGAAAACAGCAACTTTGCAAGACTTGAGGTTGCATCAAGAGACATTCTCGACGAAGCTGCCCGTTCTATTTCACTTGACGGATATACTGATGTTATAAATAAGCTGAAAGAAAACGAAATCTGGAAAAACACTCAGTTTACTCAGGGACTGCCTATGTATGCTGCAGGAGTATTCAGAAATGACAAGCTTGAGCTTTTAATCTTTATATGGCACACAAAGCACGAACAGAGATCACTTTATTATGTTAATTTATTCAGGATTTTAAGTGAGCTTGTTGAGATATTTCTTCTTCGTGCATATGACTACAATCAGATTACATATGAAAAGCAATATATCGAAGGAACAAGAATTCTATCAAGTCAGGCTTTTGAAAGAGCTTATGCAAACTTTAAGGATATGGCAGAGAGAAAGGTCTTTTCCTATTCTCTTATTGAATTTGACACCAAGGGATTCAGCCTTAAAGAATGTGACGAGATGCTGGCAAGGAAAATAAGAGCAAATGATGTTTTGGGACTTACAGAAAAAGGAAAGCTTTGTCTTTTACTTTCTCAGGCCACAGAAAATGATTTGGGCTTTATACTTCCGAGATTTGAAGGAATGGAAATCGGAGTCAAGGTGATTAAATAATTGATTTTAAAAAAGGAGGAACACAAAATGATATGGTTATGGCTTTTATTTGTTACTTTGCATATTGTATGTTGTGTTCTTACCTATTTTGGCATACAAAGCGGTGCGCTTAAGGTTCACGAATATATGTTTATTGTGGTTGTGCTTATTCCCTTCTGGGGAATTCTCACAGTTTTACTTCTGCACACAAAGGTATTTCTTAAAAAAGACGGTCAGAAGAATATTGATGTGGAAAAAATGAAGCTGGATTCTGAAATATACAAATCACTTAAAGTGGAAGACAGAAAGAATACCGACAGAATCATTCCTATGGAAGAAGCACTTATCATCAATAACCCCAAAGAGCGCAGGGAGCTTATTATGGATATATTAAACGACAACCCCGGAGAATATATTGAATTTTTGCAAAGAGCCGGCAACAACGACGACACAGAGGTTGTTCACTATGCTGTAACAGCGATGGTTGAAATTTCAAAAGAGAACGACTACAAGCTGCAGCAGCTTGAAAAGGAATATGGGAAAAACCCTGATGATTTTGATCTACTTTGCCAATATTGTGAGTTTTTATGGTCGTCTCTTGAGCAAAATCTCACTCAGGGACAGGCGCAGCTTGTTAGCAGAAACCTTTTTGATGAGCTAACAAGGAAAAAGCTTCAGACTATAAAAACAGCTAAGGACTATACAAGGCTTATTGAAAATGGAATGAAGCTTGGAAACTACACCCAGGTTGGAGAAGATATTGATGCTATGGATAAGGATTTTCACGAAAGCGAAGAGCTTATAATGCTGAGGCTTCAGTATTTTGCATCTCTTGGGCGCGGAAATGATATAAAGCTGCTTCTTGATGAAATAGAAAGAGAGCATATATATCTTTCAACACCGGCAAAGGAGGCGATTGCATTTTGGAAAAATTAAGAAAGCTTTTTAATCGTCTCAGAGAGCGGATTGATACTCAAGAAATTAAAGAGTATTATTTTTCATTCAGATATAAAGGAATAATCGGAATCGCTCTTATATTTTTCCTTATAACCTGCATACTCTTTACCGAAAGAAGCGGAATACAATATAACTACAAAAACAACGAGCTTTCGTTTTTGCCGGAGAGCCATATTTTAACAAAGGCAGAAGCAGCAAAAAAACAAAAAAAAGACACTCTTGTTTTATACAACAGCAAGAGGAAAGACAGCATGGAATTATACAAGCAATTTAAAACTATCTTCACAGATATGAAGGTGGGCTACAAAGCTTATGATGCTTCATCAGATGATTTTCCCGCATTTTCAGATTATGCTGCTGTGGCAATTCTTCTGCCTGACCTTACCCCCTTTGGCGAAAGAGTTATTGAGCTTTGTGATTATGTTAAAAACGGCGGGCAGGTTCTACTTGGTATGACGCTGGAGAGAAGCGCTTTTTCCACAGTTGTTGAAAGCAAAATCGGTATTATGGATTCTTCTTATGAAAACTCTGTTGTTAACAGCATCTATGTTGAAAAAGATTTTATGATAGGCGGCGGCAGAGGCTTTGAAATTGACGATGGATACGACTCTGCAAGAGCCCTTCGTCTTGACGAAAATAGAGTTAAAATCCATGCCCACACAAACGACTCCAGAAAGCTCCCCCTTATATGGGAGGCAGACTGGGGAAAGGGGAAATTTGTTGTTTGCAATTTTGGGCTTTATGAAAAGGTTATGAGAGGATTTTTTGCATCGGCCTACAGTCTTCTTGGCGATGCCTGTGTTTATCCTGTTATTAATGCTTCAACCTTTTATCTTGACGACTTCCCGTCTCAGATACCATCGGGAAGCAATAAATATGTTTTCCGTGATTACGGAACAAGCACCAGAGATTTCTACATTAACATATGGTGGCCGGATATGATGAACTTTGCCGACAGATATGGTTTAAAATACACAGGTCTTGCCATTGAATGTTATGATGACGCGATAGATGGCACCACAGATTCCGCCCCCGACAAGGGAACATTTTTAAACTTTGGAAATATGCTTTTAAGACAGGGCGGCGAAATCGGATACCATGGATACAACCACCAGCCGCTATGCCTGGGAAATGTGGACTACAAAGGCGAATTTGACTACAAAACCTGGCAAAATACAAAGGCCATGAAATCGGCATTTGATGAGCTTGTGGATTTTTGTGATGAGCTTTTTCCTGATGTTCCGATGAGTGTGTATGTTCCGCCATCAAATATATTATCTACAGAAGGAAGAAATTTTCTTATTAAAGAATATCCTCAGATTAAAACCATTTCGGGCATATATTTTGAAGATGCCGAGGTTGATGTATCCTGCGTACAGGAATTTGGTGTGTCGAAGGAAGGGATAGTTGATCAGCCCCGTGTTGTTTCGGGATGTAAGATGGAAAACTTTATGAAGCTCGCTGTTATATCAGAATTAAATCTCCACTTTTTAAACAGCCACTTCACCCACCCCGACGATGCCCTTGATATTGAACGAGGAGCAGAACTTGGCTGGGAAAAGCTTAAATTTCATTTTGACGAATATTTAAACTGGGTTTATTCTTCTGCTCCTATGCTCAGAAACTACACATCGTCTGAGGCATCGGCGGCAATTCAGAGGTTTTCTTCACTTGGAGTTAAAAAAGAAATAAAGAATAACAGCATCAATATAAGCCTTTCCGGTTTTTACGACGAGGCGTGCCTTATGGTAAGGATAAACGAGGGAGTTCCCGTTAGAACAAAGGGCGGAAAGCTCACTCATATAACCGGGGATTTATATCTTTTAGATGCAAAAGATAATGAAATTACAATCAGAATTGAAAAATAAAATTCAAGCTATGTCAGGAGCATAAAACTTTGAGAATTTGTCTTATTTTAGAAGGGTGCTACCCTTATGTGAATGGTGGTGTTTCCACATGGATGCACCAATACATAACAGAAATGAAAGAACACGAATTTGTGCTTTGGGTAATTGGCGCAAAAGCCGAGGATAAGGATAAATTCGTCTATAACCCGCTGCCTGAAAATGTTACCCAGGTACATCAGGTGTTTCTTGATGATGCCTTAAGACTTAAAGACAACAGTATTCTGACATATCGCTTTACAAAAAAAGAAAAAGAAGCTCTGGAAAAGCTTGTTTTATCTGATAAACCCGATTGGGATTTACTCTTTGACTTATATCAGGTAAGAAAGATTAATCCTATGGCGTATCTTAAAAGCGAAAGCTTTTTGAAAATTCTTACCCACATATGCGAAACAGATTTTCCAAACATAGCCTTTTCGGATACCTTCCATTCTGTGCGTTCAAGGCTTCTGCCCTTATTACATCTTATGGGCAGCGAGATACCCAAGGCAGATGTTTATCACGCTATTTCAACAGGATATGGCGGCCTTCTGGCAAGTATGGGGGCCCACATCAATAAAAAGCCCCTACTTCTTACAGAGCATGGCATCTATACAAGAGAAAGAGAAGAAGAAATAATAAGAGCAAAATGGATTTCCCGCTCATTTAAAAAACATTGGATTGACTTTTTCTATATGCTGTCTGACCTTATTTATGAAAGAGCTTTCAGGGTTACATCACTTTTTACAAATGCAATGAAAACTCAGATTGATATGGGATGTGCCTCTTCAAAATGCAGAGTTATTGAAAATGGTATAAGCTATGAAAGGCTCAGCGGAATTCCATTAAAAAAGGAAGACGGGCTTGTTGATATAGGGGCTGTGGTAAGGCTTGCGCCCATTAAGGATATCAAAACCATGATATATGCCTTTTTTGAATTAAGCTCAAGGATAGACTATGCAAGGCTTCATATTATGGGTGGTGTTGACGACCAGGAATATGCAGACGAATGCTACAGTCTTGTTAAACAGCTTAATCTTGAAGACAAGATAATCTTCACAGGAAGAGTTAATATCATAGAATATTTTGAAAAGCTTGATTTTACCCTGCTCACCAGCATTTCCGAAGGTCAGCCGCTATCTGTATTGGAATCATTTGCAGCAAGGAGACCTGCTGTTACAACCGATGTTGGCTGCTGCAGTGAGCTTCTTAACGGTAAACCCGGCGATACCTTTGGAAAAGCCGGCTACTGTGTGCCTCCTATGCAAAGGGAAAGATTAGCAGATGCAATGGAGATGCTTTGCGAATCAAGAGAATTAAGACTTAAGATGGGCGAAGCAGGACAAAAAAGAGCATATGAGCATTTCAGATATAATATTATGCTTACTAAATACAGAGAGCTTTACAAGGAGGTGGAGGACACTTGGCAGGCATAGGCTTTGAACTTAAAAAGCTTTTTTCCAAAAAGGGTATTTTGCAATCGGCAAAAGCATTCGGATATGCTTCGGTTATTTGCGCGGGGCCTATGGTTCTTGGTGTTTTGCTTCTTTTGGGAATTATGCTTTTATGCACTATTGCTGATGTTTATAAACAAACAAGAGAGCTTCTTATCTGCATGATTACATATACTCTCCTGGCTTCTCTTTTAACCAGTTCATTTTTTTCTATGGTGGTTACAAGGTATACCGCAGATATGCTTTATGAAGACAAAAAGGAGGCTGTGCTTCCTTCCTTCTGGGGTTCGTGCTGTCTTATGATGGGCGTGGGTTCTGTGATATACGGATTGTTTCTTCTTATTTCGGGAGCAAGCTTTTTGCAGCAGTTTTTATGTTTTACATTATTTAACGAATTGATAGTTACCTGGAATGCAATGAGCTATCTATCGGCTATAAAAGATTATAAGGGAATATTTTTATCCTTTTTATCGGCTGTTGTTCTGACATTTATCGTTGGGGCGATTCTCCTTCTTTTCAGGATGCCTCCTATTGAGGCAATGCTTATTGCGATTAATGTGGGCTATGGGGTGATGCTTATATGGGATGTGACTCTTCTCCACAGATATTTCCCCAACACAGACCTTAGTCCCTTCACATTTTTAAAATGGATTGACGAATTTCTGCCCCTTGCTTTTTCGGGACTTTTTGTTAACATCGGAATGTTTTCTCATCTTGTGATTATTTGGTTCAGCGATATTGGGGTAAGGGTGCATGGATTATTTTTCGGAGCACCGTTTCACGATGTTCCGGCGCTTCTTGCCTTTATGACAACCCTTGTTACAACAGTTAATTTTGTTGTTTCGGTTGAGGTTAATTTTTATCCTAAATACAGAACTCACTATAGTCTGTATAACGACAAGGGAACTATTGGAGATATTAAGCAGGCAGAAAATGAAATGCTCGATACCCTTAAAACTGAAATTTTCTATACAGCATTAAAACAGCTTCTCACAACTGCAATGTGCATTGCGGTTGGGGGGTATGTGCTGGATGTGTTGCCCCTTGGTTTTAACGAAATAATGAGAGGTTATTTCAGAACGCTTTGTGTGGCATACGGGTTATATGCAATCGGAAATATGATTATGCTGATGCTGCTTTATTTCACAGATTATCGCGGAGCATTTCTTGTTACAGGACTTTTCGCAGGGACAACGATTTTATTTACCCTTATTTCCCTTCTTTGCCCCAGCGTATATTACGGATTTAGCTTTCTCTTTGCTTCAATGATATTTTTGCTTGCAGCAACTATAAGACTTGATTATTTTACAAAGAAACTCCCCTACTACATTTTATCTGTTCAGCCGCTTGTGGCGGAGGACAGGTCGGGAAGGTTTACAAGATTAAAAGAATTTCTGGATGATAAATTAGTCAGGATGTGGAAAAGAAATGAAAAAAACAATTAGAATTTTGAGCCTTTTGCTTTCCATGTGCTTAATATTTAGCGGATGTACATCTGAGGTAAAAGAAGAAACAACTAAAACGCCTCAGGAAAGTAAGAAAAAGGCAACTGATATTCCAAAAGATTTTAAATTAAGAGACAAAGAAGACCTCTATAATATGTTTGATCCGACTGAGGTTGTTACCATGTATCTCACGGTTTCAAGAGGAAACGAAGGAGAAAACACAGACCACAGCTGGAGCGAAATCAACACATATTCTGTGTATGACTATGAGGATATGGGAGTTGACAGATACAAGGTTGAAGGTCTTTTGCAGGTGGGCGATGAAAACGGACCTAAGTCCGGTCAGATTGGCTACAATCAGATTTCTCCAAACTGTACAGTTCAGATAAGAGGACAGAGTTCAAGCCGGAATTCTCAAAAGAACTACAAAATCAGACTTAAAGACAACAAGGGACTTTGGAGAGGTCAGCAGACAATTGCTCTCAACAAGCACCAAAGCGACGGGCTAAGATTTCGAAACAAGCTCTCCTACGACCTTATTGCAGGAATAGACCAGCTTATGGGCTTAAGGACAACCTTTGTGCATCTTTATGTTAAGGACACAACAAGCGGGAAAACAGGCTTTGAGGACTACGGATTATACACACAGGTTGAACAGCTCAATAAAACTGCCCTGAAGGCTCACGGGCTCGACAAAAACGGACACCTTTACAAAGTTAATTTATTTGAGTTCTACAGATATGAAGACATTATAAAGAAAAAAGAAGACCCAACCTACAACCAGAAAGCATTTGAAGAAAGAATAGAAATAAAGGGTAGCGACGACCATTCAAAGCTTATTAAAATGCTTGAAGATTTAAATGACTACTCAATTCCTGCAGATGAAATTATTGAAAAGCATTTTGACATAGAAAACATAAGCTACTGGATGGCATATCATATGCTGATGGGAAATATTGATACCCAGAGCAGAAATTTCTATATCTACAGTCCGCTCCATAGTGACAAATGGTATATCCTCACCTGGGATAATGACGGTTCGTTAATGCATAAGGAACACGAAATCATAAATCGAAATGACTATGGCGGATGGGAATCGGGCATCAGCAACTACTGGGGAAATGTGCTTTTCCAGAGATGCCTTAAAAGCGAGAAATTCCGCAAACAGCTGGATAGTGCTGTAAAGGATATTAAAAGCTATCTTACAAAAGAGAGAATGACAGAAATGGTTCAGAAATATGCCTCTGTCGTTAAGCCATATGTCTACAGTATGCCGGATATTATGTATACTCACCTTAATCAGTCGCAGTATAACACTGTGGCAAAAGCTATTACAGAAGAAACAGATGATAACTATAGAAGATACAAAGAATCACTTAAAAAACCGATGCCATTTTATATTGCAACTCCGAGAGTTAATAATGGCAAATTCCTTTTTGAATGGGAAAGCTCATTTGACTTTAACTATGAAGAAATCACCTACAGCTTTGAGCTTGCAAGAGATGTTAATTTCAGAAATGTGATATTAAAAGAAGAAAATCTTTCTATTGCGGCTATTGAAACCGAAAAGCTCCCCCGCGGACAATATTTTATAAGAGTTATTTCCACAAACAAATCAGGACTTAGTCAGTATGCATTTGACTATTATGTGACGGAAACAGGAAAGCATTATGGTGTTAAATGCTTCTATGTGGATGGCAAGGGGAATATTGCGGAGGATGTGTATGTTGAAAACTGAGAGATACAGAAATGAGTGGAAATATCTTATAGATACTGCTCAGAAGGAATACATATGCAAAAGACTTTCACCATTTTTAAACCTTGACAAACACGCCAAAGACGGCGGTTATATGATAAGAAGTCTTTATTTTGACGATTATTTTAACACTGCATATGAAGAAAAGGATGCAGGTGTTCTGAGAAGAAAAAAATACAGAATAAGAATTTACAACTGCTCAGATGCCAGCATAAAGCTTGAAAGAAAGAAGAAATTCGGAAGCTACATATTCAAAGAAGCGGCAAAGCTCACAAGAGATGAGGTTTATAAAATACTTGAAGGCGACTATGAATTCCTTTTAAAAAGCGACAAGGAGCTTTGCAGAGAATTCTATTATGAGTGTGTGAGCAATGTTATGAGACCAAGGACAATTGTTGATTACGACAGAGAACCCTGGATTCTCGATGAAGGAACCGTCAGGATTACATTTGATATGGATGTGAGGGCGGCAATAGGAAGCTATGATATATTTGACCCTACCCTGCCTGCTCTTTCCTGCCTGGAACCGGGAAAATGCGTTATGGAGGTTAAATACACAGAGTTCCTGCCGGGGTTTGTGAGAGAAATCCTTCCCGACAGAGCATCGGAATTTACTGCAGTTTCAAAATATGTTTTGTGTTATGAAAAAACCGAATATATGAACAGTTTTAAATATTGGTTTGATTATTAAAAGAAAGGAATGATTATAAAATGAGTGTTCAGGATTTTATTAAAAAATCGGTGCTCGAATCAGGTGCATTTGACGGTGCAACCATAACAAATATTTTCTTAGGTATTTTAACTGCACTTGCAGTTGGAGCACTTATATACTTTATCTATTCAAAATTCTATGTTGGTGTTATTTTTTCAAGAAGCTTTGCTGTGACATTGGTGGGAATGACTGTTTTAACAGCTATGGTAACCTTAGCCATAAGCACCAACATCGTTATATCTTTAGGTATGGTCGGTGCTCTTTCTATTGTTCGTTTCAGAACAGCTATTAAAGACCCAATGGATTTATTATATCTATTCTGGGCAATTACTGCCGGTATCACATCGGGTGCGGGGATGTATATGCTTGTTATCCTGTCATCTCTTATAATGATTGGAATGATTGTTTTATTCTACCACAAGCAGCAAAGAGGCAGAATTTATATCGCTGTTGTTCATTATACAACCGATGCAGCAGGCGATGATGTTATAAGAGCATTTGGAAAGCTTAAATTCTTTATTAAATCAAAAACTGTCCGCAAAGACAGAACCGAAATGGCAATTGAGGTTTACTGCAGAAATAACGACACCTTCTTCCTTGAAAAAATAAGGGAAATAGAAGGTGTGGAGGATGCAACACTTATTCAGTATAACGGAGAGTATCACGGGTAAATAAGAATAAATGCCAAAAAAAAGAGATGCAAAACTCATTAACTGAATTTTGCATCTCTTTTTTGTGTTTAAATCACTGGTTTTACACGCCGCTATATGCCGAAAAGCCTCCGTCAACAGGAATTACAACACCATTTACAAAGCTTGATGCTTCATGGCACAAAAGCCAAAGAAGGGTTCCTGTAAGCTCCCCGGTTTCACCGAATCTATCCATAGGTGTCTGGGAAAGAATCTTTTTCGAGCGCTCGGTATATTCACCATTTTCGTCTATCAGAAGGGTTCTGTTCTGATTTGTAAGGAAAAATCCGGGTGCTATGGCATTAACTCTTATACCTACTTTTGAAAAGTGAACAGCAAGCCATTTTGTGAGATTTGATATAGCTGCTTTAGCTCCGCTGTATGCCGGAATTTTGGTTAAGGGAGTGAAAGCATTCATTGATGAAATATTAATTATTGTGGCATCATTTTTGCCTATTAAATCATGGGCAAAAACCTGAGTTGGCAGGAGTGTACCCAAAAAATTAAGGTCAAAAACAAAGCTTATCCCATCAGGGTCCAGGTCAAAAAAGCTTTTGATGTCCTCTTTTGTTTCGTCGCCTATGTTATAGTATTCTTTTGTTGTGGTGCCTTTGGGATTGTTGCCGCCTGCACCATTTAAAAGGATATCAACTGTGCCGAATTTTTCATTAATGATTTTCTTTGCTTCTTCAAGGCTCGCTTTTTCCAAAACATTTGCGGAAATACCAAGGGCAATTCCGCCTTCTTTTTCAATTTCTTCGGCTACTTTTTTTGCTGCATCGGGGTTTAAATCAAGAATCGCAACCTTTGCTCCGCACATAGCTATTGCCTTTGCAAATGATGAACACAAAACTCCGCCGCCACCTGTTACAACAGCGACCTTATCTTTTAAATCTATTTCAAAAGGTATTTTCATAAATACCATCCTTTCCTTATTTAATTTTATCCAGGGTTTCCCATATGCCTGCCATATACATTGCTCCAAGAGCTCTGTCGTAAAGTCCATAGCCGGGTTTGCCTGTTTCTCCCCATATCATTCTGCCATGGTCAGGGCGCAGGTAGCCTTTAAAGCCGGCATCGTGGTAGGCTTTAAGGATTTCAACAATATCAAGAGAGCCGCAAGCGGACATATGAGCGCTTTCCTCAAAGGAACCATCCTCTAATATTTTAATATTTCTCACATGGGCAAAATGGATTCTGCCCATTTTTGCATATTTTTTAACCATTGCCACATAGTCATTGAACACTCCACAGCCAAGAGAACCGCTACAAAGAGTGAGACCATGGTGAGAATCGTCATAAAGAGAAAGGAAACGGTCAATATTTTCCCGGGTTGTGATGATTCTGGGGATTCCAAAAATTGGCCAGGGTGGATCGTCGGGGTGAATTGCCATATTGACATCACACTCTGCGGCAACAGGGATTATTTCTTTTATGAAATATTCGAGATTTTCCCAGAGTCCTTCCTCTCCTATTTCCTTATAGGCATCTATTAGAGACCCGATTTCATCAGGAGTATAGGATGCATCCCAGCCGGGGAGAGTCATTTTTGCAGGATCCATTTTATCAACATCGTCTTTATAATAAACAAGAGCATTTGAACCGTCGGGAAGCTCCTGGTCAAGTCTTGAACGAGTCCAGTCGAAAACAGGCATAAAATTATAGCATATGCATTTTACTCCTGCCTTTGCAAGACGGCGGATATTTTCTTTATAGTTATCTATGTATTCCTGATAGTTGCCGCGACGAAGCTTTATGTCTTCATGAACAGGAACACTTTCAATAACTTCCATTTCCAATCCCTTGGAATTTATTTCTTTTTTCATTTTGTCTATTTCTTCCTGTGGCCATACCTCGCCTACGGGAACAGAATAAACAGCTGTTACAACACCTGTCATGCAGGGGATTTGTCTGATTTTATCAAGACTTACCGGGTCATCGGAGCCATACCAGCGAAATGTCATTTTCATTTCATTATCACCTCTTAGAATATGATATATATTTAGATTAGCACAATAAATGCACGAAAACTATTCAAAAGTTGCTATATACATTGCAAAAATTGTTGTTTTATGGTAAAATTTATCTAGGTGGTGATTATATGGAAGGCAATTATTTTAAAGCTGAGGAAAAATATGCACCAAGGTCATCAAATGATAATTTTTTTCTCCACAGCCACAGCGAATATGAAATATATTTATTCCTTGAAGGGGATTCCAACTGTATTGTGGAAGACAAAACCTATCCCCTTTCCCCCGGAGATATGCTTATTATAAGAAAGAATCAGATGCACAGAGTATATCACAACAAAAAAACAGCCTACAAAAGATTTATACTCATGGTTTCCCCTGATTTTTTTGAAATGGATTCCTGCCGGGAATACGAAAAGGTTTTTCTTGATTCAACCTTTGACGAAAGCAACAAAATTAATTCTGAAATAGTTAAATCAAGCGGTTTATATGATGCATATGTGAGACTTAAGACCTACACAAACGATTTTGAAAATCAGGATTTGCCCATAGCAAAGGCTATTGTTACTGAGATTTTATACCTTATAAGTAAAATATCCTCTTTTGAGCCTCCCATAAAGGGAAGCAGGCTTATTAAAAATGTTATTGCATATATTAATTTAAACATAAAAAAAGACCTTTCTCTCGAAAGGCTTTCATCAGAATTTTTTGTTTCAAAATATCATCTATGCCACAGCTTTAAAAAGAACACAGGTCTTACAATAAAAGAATATATCGACCAAAAAAGGCTATCCAAGGCAAATGAATATATTGCTGAGGGCAGCTGCCTTTCTGATGCGGCAAATCGTGCCGGATTTAAGGATTATTCATCATTTTATCGCTGTTTTGTTAAAAACAATAAGGAAAATCCTTCTAAGATTAAAAAGCAAAGATAGCGAAAATACTAAGATGATGCTTTATAATGTGTTTGATTGAGTATTAAAAAAGGCGGATTAATGTCTTAAATCAGATTAATCACTATAATAGCCCTTTCAAAGGCTTCTCCTTGAGTAAATATTGATTATCAGCAAACTATTATATTATTCTTTCAACAATTTTAATGTGTTTTGATTTTCAAGAACTCGAAGCTGTGATTTTGCCATAGCATTGAGTTGAATAAGTCTTTCTCTTTGAGGTACACCTTGTTCTATAAGAATCGCATTAAAACTTTCCATATTAGCAATTACTAAAAGCTGTTCTATCGTGGCATAATCTCTTATGTTACCCTTCTTATCAGGATTTTCTGTTCTCCAATCTTTTGCAGTCTTTCCAAACAATGCCATATTTAAAACATCTGCTTCATTAGCATAAACAAATGCAAGCTGTTTTTCGCTTAGATTGGGAACAATATTTTCTTTTATAGCATCTGTATGTATACGATAATTAACTTTGGCGAGTTCTCTTTTTGCACTCCATTCAAGTTCTTTCTGTTCATTGACTTTTAATCTTTGAAATTCTGTTATAAGATAAAGCTTAAATTCAGGACTTAACCAACTTGCAAATTCAAACGCAATATCTCTGTGTGCAAATGTTCCACCATTATTTCCCGACTTTGAAATTATTCCTATTGCATTTGTTGTTTCAATCCACTTTTGAGGAAGTCGGAGGCCAAGCGGTCTTAGGAAGACAAGCAACTATTGC
>JAZRGM010000038.1:0-28069 GCA_045644205.1 Clostridia bacterium
TAAGCTTATGAAAATGATCAGAAAAAATCTCTTGTAAAATATTCATATATATATTTTACAATAAAATTAACAAAAAGAAAACCTACCCCTCAAGAATGAGGGGCAGGGGTGTTGATGTGCGTGTCAACGCACTTTTTTATTTTTCTACATAATCCCCCATTGATTTTATTTTCCATTTATTGTATAATTAACTTATAATAAGTTTCAAAAGAAAGGGACTGATTTAATGGATTATATTAAAACCTATGAGAGATGGCTTTCAAGTGAGGTCACAGATGAACAGACAAAAAAAGAACTTCTTTCTATAAAGGATAATGATAACGAAATCAAAGAACGCTTCTATAAAGACCTTGAATTTGGCACAGCAGGTCTTAGAGGTGTCATAGGTGCAGGTACTAACCGTATGAATATCTACACAGTCCGTCTTGCCACCCAGGGCCTTGCAGAAGATATAAAAAATTCCGGACTGGATGCAATGAAAAAAGGCGTTGTCATTGCCTATGATTCCCGCCATAAGTCTTATGAATTTGCAATGGAAAGCGCAAAGGTGCTGGCTGCCAATGGAATTAAGGCATATGTTTTTGATGAGCTTCGTCCCACACCGGAGCTGTCATTTGCTGTAAGACATCTTGGCTGTGCAAGAGGTATCGTAATAACCGCAAGCCACAATCCAAAGGAATACAATGGCTATAAAGCCTATGGAGAAGATGGGGGACAGCTTCCACCAAAATCCTCCGACTATGTTATTTCCATCATTGCCAAGACCGATATATTCAGCGATGTAAAGGTTATGGATGAAACCGAGGCAAAAGAAAAAGGCCTTATAGAAATAATTGGCGAAGATGTTGATAAGGTATATCTTGAAAATGTTCATAAACAATCTATCACAACGAAAGCCATCGAAACTCTTGGCGATGATTTTTCAGTTATATATTCACCCTTCCATGGCACAGGTAATAAGCTTGTAAGACGAATACTTGCAAAAATTGGTGTCACCAATCTTAGAATTGTTAAGGAGCAGGAGCTTCCCGATCCCGATTTTTCAACGGTTAAATCTCCCAATCCTGAAGAAAAAGCAGGCTTTAGCTATGCAATAGAAATGGCAAAAAACAAAAAGGCAGACCTTATCTTTGCCACAGACCCCGATGCTGATAGAATAGGCGTTATAGTAACCGATAAACAGGGAGAATTTATAACCCTCACAGGTAATCAGGTTGGTGTGCTTTTATCGGAGTTTATCTTAAGAAATAAAAAGCTTGATGGTTCTTTAAATAATAAAGCTGCCATAATAAAAACCATAGTTACCACCTCAATGCTCTATCCAATAGCAAATGACTATGGCATAAATGTTCATGATGTACTTACCGGCTTTAAATATATCGCCGAGCTTATTAAAGACTTTGAAGAAAATAATTTCTATAATGAGTTCCTTCTTGGTTTTGAAGAAAGCTATGGCTATCTTTCAGGAACCTATGCCAGAGATAAAGATGCAGTTGTTGCTGCAATGCTCATAACCGAAATGACAGCCGACTATAAGGCAAAGGGTATGACACTCTATGACGGTCTTATTTCTCTCTATGAAAAGTATGGCTATTTTATGGAAAAAACCACATCCTATACCTTCGCCGGAATTGAAGGAAGCGAAAAGATAAAATCTATAATGAATTTCTTCCGTGAAACTCCACCCGCTCAGCTTGCAGGTATGAAGATTAAAAGAATGTGGGATGTTAAAGAGGGTATAATAAAAGATTTTGAAAGTGGTGCAGAAGAAAAATTAAATCTTCCATCATCCGATGTTTTTCGTTATGACCTTGAAAATAACAGCTGGTTTGCAGTAAGACCATCCGGAACAGAACCCAAAATTAAGTTCTATATTGGTGTTTGTGAGAATTCTTATGCAAAATCAGAGGCGAAAATAGAGGAATGTATAGCAGAAATATCCAAAATTGTTTAAGTTTTAAAAAAAATTAATATTTTGCTTGCATTTTACAGATTTTTGTGATACAATATTTTAGGTTTAATACGAAAAGTAATTTTTATCCGTTGAAAGAGGTGAACATACAATGAAAGAAGCAATTCATCCAGATTATCAGCCAACCACAATTAAGTGTGCATGCGGTGCTACATTTGAGACCGGCTCTACAAAACAGAACATTAGTATCGAAATATGTTCAAACTGCCATCCCTTTTATACAGGCAAACAGAAGCTTGTTGATACCGGCGGACGCGTAGAAAAATTCAGAAAGAGATTCGGCATCGAAAAATAATATCGCGTTTAAACCCCTTCAAACGAAGGGGTTTTTTGGTTTTTAAGTTTGTAAGAATATTTAAGATAAATCAGAAGGTGAAAAAATGTCACAAAGAGAAAATTTACGAAACATTGCCATCATAGCTCATGTTGACCATGGAAAAACAACCCTCGTTGACGGTCTTCTGCATCAAAGCGGAATATTCCGTGAAAATCAGCAGGTGGATGAAAGGGTTATGGATAATAACGACCTGGAAAAAGAAAGAGGCATAACCATTTTGTCCAAGAATACCTCCCTTCTTTATAATGGCATCAAAATCAATATCGTAGATACTCCGGGCCACGCCGACTTTGGCGGTGAGGTTGAGCGAGTTTTAAAAATGGTAGATGGTGTTCTTGTTCTGGTTGATGCATTTGAAGGCTGTATGCCTCAGACTCGCTTCGTTTTAAAGAAGGCGCTTTCGCTCAACCTGCATCCTATTATAGTTGTTAATAAAATAGACCGTCCCAATGCAAGACCCTATGAGGTTATAGATGAAGTGCTTGAGCTGTTTTTGGAGCTTGAAGCAACCGATGACCAGTTTAATTCACCTGTTGTATATGCATCCGGAAGAGATGGCTATGCAACATTAGACCCCGAATCTAAAGGTGAAGATTTAAAACCGCTTTTAGATATGATAGTAAATCATGTTCCTGCTCCAAAAGGTGAAAGCGAAGAGCCTTTGCAGCTTCTCATTTCCAATATAGACTATGACGACTATGTTGGTCAGATGGCGGTAGGCAGGGTAGAGAGAGGAACTGCAAAAGTAGGTCAGAGTGCAGTCATCTGCAAAAAAGACGGTTCCACCTCTCAGATCAGACTCACCAAAATGTATATGTATGAAGGATTAAAAAGGGTAGAATCTGAAACAGCAACCGTAGGAGACATAGTCCTTGTATCAGGCGTAGGTGATGTAAAAATCGGTGAAACCATCTGCGATGTAAACTGCCCCGAACCTCTTCCTTTTGTAGACATAGATGAACCAACCATTTCTATGCATTTTAGTGTTAATAATAGCCCATTTGCCGGAAAAGAAGGTGAATTTGTAACAAGTCGTCACCTTCGTGACCGCCTTTTTAAAGAAATGATAACAAATGTGTCTTTAAGAGTTGAAGAAACTGATTCCACAGAAACATTTAAAGTTTCCGGCAGAGGTGAACTCCATCTCTCGGTTCTTGTTGAAACAATGCGTCGTCAGGGCTATGAATTTCAGGTTTCAAAGCCTGAGGTTATAACCAAGGAGATTGACGGAAAAATAATGGAACCAATGGAACTTTTAATTGTTGATGTTCCCGATGAATACACAGGCACCGTCATCCAGACACTCAGCGAAAGAAAAGCTCAGATGCTTAATATGAATGCAGGAAATTCGGGCTACACAAGAATAGAATTTAATATCCCCTCAAGAAGCCTTATCGGCTATCGCTCTCAGCTTCTCACAGACACCCGCGGCAATGGAATTATGAATCATATCTTAAATGGCTATGAAGAATTTAAGGGCGAAATCCCTGTTCGTCAGCGTGGTTCTCTAGTTGCCTTTGAAGATGGTGAAACCGTAACCTATGGCCTGTTTAATGCCCAGGAAAGAGGTAATCTCTTTGTAGGCCCCGGCGAGAAGGTATATATGGGAATGGTTGTTGGAGAAAACAACCGCACAGGCGATATTGATGTTAATGTGTGTAAGAAAAAACATGTAACAAATATGCGTGCGTCCGGCTCAGACGAAGCTCTCCGCCTTGTTCCTCCTGTTGTTATGTCTCTTGAAAATTGCATCGAATTTTTAAACGATGATGAGCTTTTAGAGGTAACACCCAAGAGCCTGAGAATAAGAAAAAGAATTCTTGATAAAGCACTAAGAGCAAAAGCAAATTCAAAAAAATAATTTTGTGGGGATTGTAAAAGCAACTTCTTTTTACAGTCCCCGGTTTATATTTGATTTTTCATCAGTAGGTGATAATATGATAAAGTTTAATAATAGCTGGGATGAAATTTTAAAAGACGAATTTTCTGAAGCCTACTATTTAAAACTCCGTGAATTCTTGAAATCGGAGTATAGCTCTCGTCCTGTCTATCCGCCGATGTTTGATATATATAACGCATTTAAATTTACCGACTACCACGATGTCAAGGTTGTTATCTTAGGTCAGGATCCTTATCACGGTGAGGGTGAAGCTCATGGGCTGGCTTTTTCTGTGAAGGAAAATGTCCCCATTCCTCCATCTCTTAAAAATATCTATAAAGAGCTTCAGTCAAGCCTAGGCTGCTATATTCCAAATAACGGTTACCTTGAAAAGTGGGCTCGTCAGGGTGTGCTTCTTCTGAACACAGCACTCACCGTAAGAAAAGACACCCCTAATTCCCATAGAAATGTGGGCTGGGAAATGTTCACGGATAAAGTTATAAAGCTCTTAAATGAAAGAGAAAAACCCATTATCTATATGCTCTGGGGAAATAACGCTAAATCAAAGGCAATGCTCATTGATAGAAAAAAACATATTGTTCTCACAAGCGTTCACCCCAGTCCGCTTTCAGCAAACAGGGGGTTTTTTGGTTGCAATCATTTTAAAATTGCCAATGAAGAGCTTTTAAAAATGGGTGAAAAAGAAATAGACTGGCAGATTGAAAATATATAATGGTATAAAGTTATGAATGAATATAAAAACTTCACTTCCCCCTGCGACACACCGGAAGAAATAAAAAAAGAAAATAAATATATATCGACTGTGTTTTTCACATTCGCAATTGCCTATGTTGTATCTCTTGTTTTTCTTCTTACCTTCGATGCATATCTCCATGCATTTAGTTTGAGTAAAGACACAGAGTATATCATCCGAAGCATTATTTCAGCATCCCATACCCCTTTTATATTCGCTATTATGCTTGCGGTTTTCAAAAGAATACCATCAGCCCCACATCCCGTAACCGATAAAATGAGTGCAGGAAAATTTTTAAATTTTTTTTGTGTATGCATTTTTCTTATGGTAATAGGCTCTCTTGTGGGAAATGGTGTAACAAAATTTATAAGTTCTTTAACCGGAAAAAACTATTCCGGCATCGTTGCCGACATAGTAAAAAGTATGAAGCCTGCCGAGATTTTTATCTTGGCGGTTATTCTTGGGCCGGTGTTTGAAGAACTGGTTTTCAGAAAACTTCTGGCAGGCAGGCTTGCCCGATATGGAACAGTTTTTGCCTCCGTTGTTTCCGCTCTTGTTTTTGGTCTGTATCATGGAAATTTCGAGCAGTTTTTCTATGCGTTTTTTGTAGGCATAATTCTTTCTTATGTATATTGCGTATATGGTAAAATAATATATTCCATCCTTATCCACATTGCAATAAACGCCATAGGTTCATTTATTCCTTTGATGCTTGAAATAGGGGAAACTTCTGAAATAACCACCCCACAGATAATATATCTCTATCTGTATGTTATGGCATTTGCATCAGGTGGCTTTATCCTCATTTCAAAATTCAGGCAATCTCTATTTAACCTTGTAGAAGGCTGTTTGATAAAACCATGGAGAGTTCTCGTTTCAAATCCGGGTTTTATCTCCACAGTAATAATTTCATTCTTTATGTTTATATATAATATTTTATAGGCGATATAAAAATCAGTTTTATATCGCTGGTTTTTTTGCGTTTGAATATGATAATTTGTAAAAAATGCTTGCTTTTAAGTGTTCTTTGTGATAAAATCTATTCGTTTGGGTAATTTTACAATTTTTATTCTTCTCTGTAATACAGAGCTTCATATATTTTTTTACAATCAGAAAGAAGGAAATACTATGAATATTTTATTATCGGTTTCTATTGCCCTCTTGGCAGGCCTTATAATGACAAGATTTTTCAAACCATTAAAGCTTCCTGCTGTAACTGCCTATCTCATAGCAGGTGTGCTTATCGGACCCTATTGTCTTGGTGCTCTTAATATCGGAGGCTTAGGCTTTACATCTGCAAATGCAGTTCATGCCCTTTCTCTTATTTCCGAGGTTGCCCTTGGTTTTATTGCCTTTTCCATAGGTAGTGAATTCAGAATGGAAGATTTAAAAAAGATTGGTAAGCAGGCTTTCGGTATAGGTGTTTTTCAGGCACTTGTTGCCACACTCTTTGTTGACATTGCCCTTTATCTCGTTCATATCATTATGCCCGATAAGCTTTCGATGCCCCAGGTAATAACCCTTGGTGCCATAGCCACAGCCACAGCTCCTGCCGCAACCCTTATGGTTGTTCGTCAGTATAAAGCAAATGGCCCATTAACAAAGCTTCTTCTCCCAATAGTTGCTCTTGATGATGCTGTAGGTCTTATAGTTTTTGCAGTTTCTTTTGGTATTGCAAAAACCCTTGTCAGCGGCACAGTTGATTTTATTTCAATCTTTATTAATCCTCTCGTTGAAATTGCAGCATCGCTTACCCTCGGTGCCATAATGGGATGGATACTGACTCAGCTTGAAAAACTCTTCAATTCAAATACAAATCGATTAAATCTCACTATAGCATTTGTCTTTTTAACAGTTTCTCTTGCCATGATAGATTTCCACATAGGAAGTATCCATGTGAGCTTTTCATCACTGCTCGTCTGCATGATGCTCGGAACAGTATTTTGCAATATCTGTCCTCTTTCTCATGACCTTATGGAAAGAGCCGATAAGTGGACATCTCCCTTGTTTGCACTCTTCTTTGTTATAAGCGGTGCTGAGTTGGAGCTTGGTGTATTTGCTGATATAACCATTGTAATTATAAGTATTGTCTACATAATCTTCCGCTCTTTGGGTAAATATTATGGTGCCTACATAAGTGCAAAAGCAACAAAGTGTGCTCCCCAGATATGTAAGTATCTTGGTATTACTCTTCTCCCTCAGGCAGGCGTTGCTCTTGGTATGTGTACTATAGCTGCGGCAGACCTTGGCGAAATGGGTAGCCTTATAAGAAATATCACCCTTTTTGCGGTTCTTATCTATGAGCTTTTCGGTCCTCTCTTAACCCGTCAGGCTCTTAAGGCTGCAGGCGAAATTAAGCCGATGACCGATGATGTTAAGCATCGTCGAAAAGCAAAGCTCGAAGAAGCAATAAGAAACAAAAACTAAAAACTTATTCAAAATGCATTAAGGCGGGATTAAATCCCGCCTTTTTCTGTGTAAAAGAACAGTTGACTTTAACGCTCGACTGTGTTATCATATTAGCGTGCTAAAGTGCGAAAGGGGAGAGAGTTATGGAAAAATTCAAAACCAAACATACCGATAATCTTTTTAAAGCTATTCTTTCACTGGAAAATGAAAAAGAATGTTCAAAGTTTTTTGAAGATATATGCACAATAAAAGAAATCCAGGATATTGCTCAGCGTCTTGAGGTTGCCCGACTTTTAAAAGAGGGCAGGGCCTATAATGATGTTGCAAAAAAAACCGGTGCCAGTACAGCCACCATTAGCCGCGTAAATAAATGCATATCCTATGGAAGCGGCGGTTATGAACTCGTTTTAAAAAGACTTGGCATAGCCGAAGAAACTAAAAAGTAATAATAAGGACTGATAATAATGACAAATATTTTATCCGGCAGCGATTCGGTTACAGGCTCTCTCGGAAAATTGTATCGCGGATTTGGTTATTCCAGATACAAAATGAGCAAATTTGAAGAATACGATACTTATGTAAAAAATAAAGACTTTTTAATAAGCGACAGGGTTATAACCTTTACTGATGTAAGCGGCAAGCTTCTCGCAATGAAGCCTGATGTCACCATTTCCATTATTAAAAACACAGACGACACAGATTGCGGCATCCATAAGATGTATTATAAAGAAAATGTCTATAGGGTATCTCCTGGAAGCCATGGCTTCAAAGAAATAATGCAGATGGGGCTTGAGTGTATGGGTGATGTTGATTCCTATAGTCTCT
Organism: Clostridia bacterium; assembly: GCA_045644205.1. Lineage (GTDB taxonomy): Bacteria > Bacillota > Clostridia > UMGS1810 > UMGS1810 > RGIG1828. The sequence goes on from JAZRGM010000038.1 coordinate 8,177, forward strand.
GTGAAACGGTTGTCCTCGCCGCTAAAAGCCTAGAGCTTATAAGCGAAAACTTCTGCCTTGATGTATCTCATCTTGGCTTTGTATCTGCAGTATTGTCAGCTGCTAATTTTACATCAGATGAAAAAAGTGAGGTCCTTTGCGCAATAAGCGAAAAAAACCTTCCTCTTTTAAATTCAATCTGCAAATCCAAAAAGCTCGATAGCAAAACATCAAATGCTGTTCTTGGTCTTATAAATGTATATGGAAGCATTGATAATGTCGCTGAAAAGCTCTCTGAGCTTTGCATAAATGATGAAGCGAAAACAGCACTTCAAGACATAAATGATATATGCGAAGCATTAAAATATGCCGGACTTTCAAAAAATGTTCAGATTGATTTTTCTGTTGTAAATGATATGAACTACTATAACGGAATAGTTTTTAAAGGCTATATCGAAGGTATTCCGACAGGTGTCCTTAGCGGTGGTCAATACGATAAACTTATGAAAAAAATGGATAAAAAGTCAAAAGCTGTTGGCTTTGCCCTATATCTTGACCTTCTTGAAAGACTCGATTCTGCTAAAAAAGAATATGATGCAGATGTTGTTATTAGCTATAATAAAACAGTATCTCCTGCCAAGGTCTATGCTGAAGCACAAAAGCAAAGCCAAATGGGCAAAACCGTACTTTGCCTAAAAAAAATCCCGTCAGACCTTCGCTATGTGACAATGATTGATTTAACAAAAGGAGGGGCAAATAATGAAAACTGTTAATATTGCACTCCCAAAAGGCCGTCTTGGTGAAAAGGTCTATAAAATCCTTGAAAATGCCGGATTTGCCTGCCCTGATATGAAGGAGAATGACAGACGACTCATTTTTGAAAGTGCAAATTCAGAGGTGAGATATTTCTGGGTAAAACCTTCCGATGTTGCCATCTATGTTGAGAGAGGCGCTGCAGATATAGGAATTGCCGGAAAAGATATTCTCCTTGAATATTCACCTGATGTATATGAACTCCTTGATCTTGGAATAGGTGTGTGTAGAATGGCAGTTGCTGCAAAAACCGATTTCAGAGATAACATAGAAAAAACTCTTCGAGTTGCAACCAAATTCCCCAATATTGCAAGTGCCTATTATGAAAAAAAGGGTAGAGACATAGACATCATAAAATTAAATGGCTCAATAGAGTTGGCACCAATCCTCGATTTGTCCGATGTAATTGTCGACATTGTGGAAACGGGCACAACCCTTAAAGAAAACAATCTCGAACCTTTTGAAACCGTTGTTCCCATATCTGCCAGGCTCATTGCCAATAAGGCAAGCTTTAAATTCAAAAATGATGAAATAACAAATGTTCTAAAAGCTCTGGAGGAAAAATAAATGATAAGAATACTTGACTTTTCTCAAATCTCCCGGGATGAAATCTTTTCAAGGGTAGAGGATAAGCTTGATGTATCAGGCATTGTCAGCGAAATAATAGAAAATGTAAAAGAAAATGGCGATAAAGCGCTTTTTGAATACTGTAAAAAATTTGATAGGGCGGATTTAGATAAGCTTGAAGTAACAAAAGAAGAAATAGAAAAAGCCTATCAAAGCGTAGATAAAGAATTAATTGATATTCTTTATGAAGCTAAGGAAAATATAGAAAAATTCCACCGTCATCAGGTTAGAAACAGCTTCATAATAAACGATGAAAATGGCGTTGTAACCGGTCAGAAAATAACTCCTATAGAAAAGGTAGGACTTTATGTTCCCGGAGGCACAGCGGCTTATCCTTCATCTGTTTTAATGAATGCAGTTCCTGCAAAAATAGCAGGAGTATCAGAAATAGTTATAGTCACCCCGCCAACCGGCGGACAGATAAACCCTGTAATTCTTGCAGCGGCAAAAGTAGCAGGTGTAGACAGAATCTTCAAAATCGGCGGAGCTCAGGCTGTTGCTGCGCTTGCCTTGGGAACCGAATCTGTTCCAAAGGTGGATAAAATCGTTGGTCCCGGCAATGCCTTTGTTGCAGAAGCCAAAAAGCAGGTTTTTGGTAAGGTATCAATAGATATGATAGCAGGCCCAAGTGAAATCCTTGTTCTTGCTGATGGTAAATCAAACCCTGCCTATGTTGCGGCTGACCTTTTGTCTCAGGCAGAACACGATAAAAACGCAAGCGCAGTTCTTGTTACCGATTCTATGGATTTAGCCAAAGCTGTTCAGCTTGAAATTGAAAATCAGCTATCCACTCTTCCAAGAGAAGAAATAGCAAGAGCTTCAATAGACAATAATGGAAAAATAATTGTAACCGATTCACTAAGAAAAGCAATAGATGTTGCCAACGAGATTGCACCTGAGCACCTTGAAATCTGCACAGACAACCCATTCGACTATCTTGCAGATATAAAAAATGCAGGTTCAATCTTTATGGGTAGGTATTGTCCCGAAGCTTTGGGCGACTATTTTGCCGGCCCAAACCACACCCTTCCCACAAGCGGAACCGCAAGATTTTCAAGTCCTCTTTCTGTTGATGATTTTGTTAAAAAATCTCAATATACCTACTATACCGAAGAGGCCTTTTTAAAAATTGCCGATAAGGTTAATCTTTTTGCTGACAAAGAAGGCCTTCAGGCTCACGGAAAAAGCGCAACAATCAGAAAAAAATAAAAGGAAAAAACAATGAGTACATTTTTAAACAGTAAATATAAAAACCTTGAGGCATATGTTCCCGGTGAACAGCCAAGAGATATGGAATATATAAAGCTAAACACAAACGAATCTCCCTTTCCTCCGTCAAAAGAGGTTGTAGATGCAATATCATCACAGGAGGTTGAAAAATTAAGGCTGTATTCCGATCCGGAATGTAAATTTTTAAGAGAAGCCATTGCAAAAAATTATAATACCAACATCAAAAATGTTTTTGTGTCAAATGGTTCTGATGATATTCTTAATTTTGCTTTTATGGCATTTTCAGAAAATGGAGTTATCTTTCCGGAAATAACCTATGGCTTTTATTCAGTTTTTTCAGAGCTTCATTGCATAAACTATGAAGAAAAGGCTCTTAATGACGATTTCACCATAAACACCGATGACTATATCTCAAAGGGTAAAATGGTTGTAATTGCAAACCCCAATGCTCCCACAGGCATCAGCCTTCCTCTTTCGGAGATAGAAAGAATAGCTAGGACAAATAAAGGAAGCGTAGTTTTAATAGACGAAGCCTATGTCGACTTTGGCGGTGAAAGTGCAGTGGAGTTAACCAAAAAGTATGATAATCTCTTAGTTGTCCACACCTTCTCCAAATCCCGTTCACTTGCAGGTGCTCGTCTGGGCTTTGCTATTGCAAATGAAGAGATAATAAAAGACCTTGAAAAGATTAAATATTCCACAAATCCCTATAGCATAAATCGTCTCAGTCTTTTGGCAGGAGAAGCTGCAATGAAATCCGATTCCTACTATAAGGAAAATGCCCAAAAGATTATAGAAGCAAGGGAATACACAATAGAAGAATTAAAAAAGCTTGGTTTTAAGGTTCTTCCGTCGTGTGCCAACTTTATTTTTGTGAAAAAAACTGGCCTCGATGGCGAATATATCTATAAAAAACTTCGTGAAAACGCAATTTTAGTCCGTCATTTCACCAAAGAAAAAATAAAAGACTATAACCGCATCACCATAGGCACTATGGAGCAGATGCAAAAATTTATAGAGGTTATTAAAAGTATTTTGTGATAAACCTAATATCCTTTATAGGAGGTATTATAATGAGAATATCAGATATTGAAAGAAAAACTGCCGAAACAGATATTAAGCTTTCCCTAAATCTTGATGGCACAGGAAAATCAAATATTAATTCGGGCTGTGGCTTTTTAGACCATTGCCTCACTCTCTTTGCAAAGCATGGTAGCTTTGACCTTGATGTTAAATGCATAGGCGATGTAGAGGTAGACTATCACCATAGCGTTGAAGATATCGGCATCTGCCTTGGTGAAGCATTTGGCAAGGCAATAGGTGATATGCGCGGAATTTGTCGCTACGGTAATATGATTCTCCCGATGGATGAAGCACTCATCCTTTGTGCAATAGATATTTCCGGAAGAAGCTATCTTAATTATGATTTAAATATCCCAACCCCAAAGGTTGGCGATTTTGACACAGAGCTAGCCTGGGAATTCTTTATTGCATTCACACGCAAAGCAAATATAACTCTTCATTTAAAACAGCTCGATGGAAAAAATTCTCATCACATAATAGAAGGCGCATTCAAAGCTTTTGCAAGAGCGCTCAAAGAAGCTGTTAAAATAGACGAAGCAAAAAAAGACGAAATCCCATCAACTAAAGGAGTTCTCTAAATGATAGCAATTGTAAACTATGGAGTGGGGAATCTTTATTCCTTAAAAAGCTCCTTCGATTCTCTTGGCATAGAAACCGTTGTCACGGGAGATGCCGAAGAAATAAAAAAAGCAGATAAAATAATTCTTCCCGGAGTGGGGGCGTTCAGAGATGCGGCAAATAGCTTAAAGAAATGCGGACTTGATAAAGTCATAATAGACGAAGCAAAAAAAGGAAAGCCTCTTATGGGAATATGCCTTGGTATGCAGATGCTTTTTGAAAAGAGCTATGAATATGGAGAGTATGAAGGTCTCGGTCTTATAAATGGAAGCGTTTGTCCGATTAGTGATGTTATTCCGCCTGATTTGAAAATTCCCCATATTGGTTGGAATGCTCTCAGATTTCATGGAGAAAAAAGCCCCATATTTAAATACCTAAACGAGGGCGATTGTGTTTATTTTGTTCATTCCTACTATGGCACCGATTGCAGCGAAAGTGTTATTGCCACAGCAGAGTATGGTGAGAATATAACTGCCGCAGTTGCCAAAGACAATGTTTTTGGCTGTCAGTTTCATCCTGAAAAAAGCGGCGAGGTAGGTCTTAAAATATTAAAAGCGTTCAGCGAAATATAAAGGTGGTACATCATTATGATAATTCTTCCTGCAATAGATTTATATGAAGGCAAAGCTGTCCGTCTTTTAAAAGGCGACTATAATCAGATGACAGTCTACGACAATAACCCTTCAAATATAGCAAAAAAGTTTGAAATAGCCGGCGCCCGCTATATTCACCTTGTGGATTTAGAAGGTGCCAAAACAGGTGAAACTCCAAATATAGATGCCATAAGAGAAATAGTAAAATCCACAAAACTCTCAGCAGAAATAGGCGGAGGCATACGCTCCTTTGAGACAATAGAAAAATATCTCTCAATAGGAGTTGAAAGAGTAATCCTGGGCACAGCCGCAGTAACCGAAGAAGGCTTTGTAAAAAGGGCTGTTTTGGAGTATGGTTCCCGCATTGTTGTGGGAGCTGATATAAAGGATGGCTTTGTTGCCATAAAAGGCTGGCTTGAAAAATCAGGCTATACCTGTGATGAATTCTGCTTTAAAATGCAGTCAGAGGGGGTTAAAACCCTCATCGTTACCGATATTTCAAAAGATGGTGCAATGCAGGGTACAAATCATGAACTCTATAATCATCTTTCAAAAGAATTTAATATGAATATCATAGCCTCCGGCGGAGTTTCATCCATAGAAGACATTAAAAAGCTAAAATCCGATGGTATCTGTGGTGCAATCATAGGCAAAGCCTACTACACCGGAGCAATTTCATTGGATGAAGCTGTTTTGATTGCAGGCAGTCAGGAGGCAAGCTTATGATAACTAAAAGAATAATTCCCTGCCTTGATGTTAAAGATGGCAGAGTTGTTAAGGGAGTAAATTTTAAAGGCCTTTCCGATGTTTCATCGCCCGTGGATTTGGGAAAATACTATAGCGACTGTGGTGCCGATGAGCTGGTTTTCTATGATATAACAGCGTCATTTGAGGGAAGAAAGCTTTTCACCGACATTTTAAAAGAAGTTGCATCAAAAATCTTCATTCCCCTGACAGTTGGCGGTGGCATCAACACAGTAGATGATTTTGATAGAGTGTTAAACTGCGGTGCCGATAAGGTAAGCGTTAATTCAGGTGCAATCCGTAACCCTCAGCTTATAGAAGATGCCGCCAAAAAATATGGCAATCAGTGTGTCGTTTTAAGCGTTGATGTAAAAAGGGTAGACGGAGTGTTCAGGGTTTTTGCCAAAGGTGGCAGAGAAAACACAGGAATGGATGCTCTTGAATGGATAAAACGCGGAGTTGATATGGGTGCCGGAGAAATTGTTGTTAATTCCATCGACACCGATGGTGTTAAAAAAGGCTTCGATATAGAAATGCTTCGCCAGGTTTTAAATATAGTTAATGTTCCCGTTATAGCATCAGGCGGTGCAGGTGGAATAGACGATTTTGTAACTCTTTTTAAAACACTTCCCACAATCGATGCCGGTCTTGCGGCTTCAATCTTCCACTTTGGTGAAGTTGCAATTCCCGATTTAAAAAAAGAACTTAAAAATAATGATATAATAGTCAGAATTTAATGAAAGGTAGAATTGATTATGCTTGATATAAACAAACTCAAATTTGACGAAAAAGGTCTGATTCCCGCAATCGTTGTTGATGCCGATTCAAAAAAGGTTCTAACTCTTGCTTATATGAATAGACAAAGCCTTGAGATTTCAATGGAAAAAGGGCTCACATGCTTCTATAGTCGCTCAAGGAATGAACTCTGGCTCAAAGGCGAAACATCAGGAAATTATCAGCATATCGTATCCATCACAGCCGATTGTGATTATGATGCGCTTACTGTGCTTGTTAAAAAAGAAGGCCCCGCCTGTCATACTGGTGCCGACTCCTGCTTTAATAATCTTGTATATGAATCAGATGAATATTCTGCATTTTCCCTTGATAGCCTTATGGAGCTTATAAGAGGCAGAAAAACTGATAAAAAAGAAGGCTCCTATACAACCTATCTTTTTGAAAAAGGAATAGATAAAATTCTTAAAAAAGTGGGAGAGGAATGTACCGAAGTTATAATTGCCGGTAAGGCTGATGACAAGAAGGAAACAATATACGAGATAGCAGATTTAACCTATCATGTTATGGTTATGATGATAGAAATGGGAATTTCTCTTGAAGATATCCATAATGAGCTTGCATCACGCCATGTTATAGATAAAAAAGTTAAACAGGAGAAGATGACAGAGTGATAAAAACAAATTTCCACACTCACACCACCTTCTGCGACGGAAAAAACACCGCCCAGGAGATGGTTGAAGCGGCGATAAATAAAGGCTTTACTCACCTTGGCTTTTCTGCCCATTCCTACACAGCCTACGATGAAAGCTGCGGACTTCCTCTTTCAAAAATGGAAGAATATAAAAATGAAATATACCGCCTCAAGGAAAAATATAAAGACAAAATAAAAATCTACTATGGAATAGAATATGATTATTATTCAGAAGTAGATATTTCAGATTTTGAATATGTCATAGCATCTGTTCACGGAATAGGAAAGAATGGAAAAATCTATATAGTCGATGAAAGCCGCGAAGCTCTTATAAAAAATGTTAATGAAGCATGGAATGGTGACTATATGGCTTTTGCAGAGGACTATTTTGAAACCGTTTCAAAACAAAAAGGCGATATAATTGGTCATATTGACCTGTTGACCAAATTCAACGAAGATGATATAATTTTTAATAGTAAAGATAAGAGATACATAGATGCTGCAAAAAAAGCTGTCGACATTCTCGCAAAAACAGGTGCAATTTTTGAAATCAACACCGGTGCCATACAGCGTGGCTACAGAAAAACACCATATCCTTCAGAGGATATTCTTAAGATGATAAAAAATGCCGGCGGAAAAATTATGATTAATAGCGATTGCCATAATACCGATGGTATCGACTGTGAATTTGATGCAGCATATGAGTATGCTTATAAATGCGGATTTGAAAAATCCGATATAATAGGGGGAAACAAATGAAAAAAAGAAGTTTAGCTCTGTTCACACTTTTATTCATCTTTGTTTTAAACAGCTTTGCTATGTCCGTAACAGCCACCAATTCAATGGCGGAAATGCAGGCAGAATATGAACAAATGAAAGCTGTTGTGGAAGAAAAAATGTCTGCCGCAACCATAAAAGACGAAAGTCCTGCAACAGCAGGAAATTCAGAGCTTTCGGAAGATTCAAAAATGATAATATATGTCTATGAAAAGCTTTCTGAAGATGATATGCTCGACATTGCCACATATGCCGCCGCAGATGAAAACGCAGAAATCTGGCTTTACCCTTTAAGGGGAAAAACCGCTAAAATGAAAATTGAGGCAAACAATGAGTGCAGTAAAAAGCTTTTCGGAGAATATCTTGGAAGCGATACCGCAGCATATAAAGAGGAAGATATACTGCAGGAAGCTTGCAATAAGCTAAATTCTTCAAGTGCTGCAAAAAAGATTCTATGTGTTGAAATTGATGTTAATGTAAATGGAGAACCTCAAAGAGCAAAATATCATCTTGATTATCTTGAGGAAATGAGAATAAATAATCCTGATATACACTATATGTTTGAAACAGGATATATGATAAGTCAGGATGTATATAAAGATTTTTTGTTTCGTTTAGAACCGCTTGGATACGAGCAAATAGGAAATTATACTGCATCATATGAAAGAGAAAAAGGCACAGTAACAATCCAAAAAGGAAAAGCAGATAAAAATATCCTTGTTGTTGCTAAGTCTTCAAAAGCAGAGCTCCTACATATTGGTGGCTACCTTGCCACAACAGAAACTATTCAGAAATATGCATCCAAAAGCAAAGTTAAGGGAGTCAGCCTTGCCTACAATAAAATGGATATCTCGCGTAGCACAAGTCCAAAGAATGTTGCCATAGCTCTTTTCACAATTAATGACGAGGTTGGAAGCACAGCAAGTGACGAGTTTCGTTTTATGGTGAAAAATGCCGAAAGCGTATCTGTTTATACCAAATCCACCCTCGGCGGCGGAAAAGCAGGTGCTAAAGTAAGCTATAATCAAACAAAAGACAATGAAGTTGAAAACCTGTATGCACCTGAACCAACTCCCCAAGAGGAAGAAGAGGATAAAAGTATTTTCGGTTCCGAAAAAAGAACATTCTCAATTAATGCGGGAAATCCTGTTCAGAAAAAATCATCAGGATTTTTTGACACAGTAAAGAAAATAATTTCGGGAATTTTCTCTGTTATTTTTAAGCTTATTAAAATAGCGATTCTTATTTTAATCGGTCTTTTAATATTCCATAAAAAATTCAGAGGTAATTTCTTTGCTTGGCTTTTCTCAACAAAATACGGGCCAAAAATCCAGACAATATATGAAAAAATCAGCGATTTTATAGCTTCGTTTTTTGTTGCCGGAAAGAAACTCAAAGGCAATGCAAGCCTTCAGGGAAAATTTGTTTTCATATCCCATGCAAGCATAGATATGAGAAAGCAGGGAAGTCCGGTTGCAGCGCTTGTCTCCGAGCTTGAATCCATGGGTGTTGCCTGCTGGACAGCAGAAAAAGGAATAGAAGCCGGCGAGGATTACAACGAAATTCTTCCGGTAGCTATAAAAAAATGTGAAATGATGCTGTTCTTTGTTTCGCCGGTGTCAATAAATTCAGAAGAAGTTGAGTCTGAGATTATTGCAGCAAAACGAGAAAAGAAAAAACTCATTCCCATTAAGATAAACGATTTTGATCTTTTCGCAAATGAAAAATGGCAACATCTTCTCTCGCAGTATCAGGTGACAGATTTGTTTACCTCAAATCCTGAAGAAGTAAAGAAAATGGCAGAAAAAATAAAAAAGATTTTTGATGCGAAATAATTAAAAAATGTGATTTCATTTGAAATCACATTTTTTTGTTGACAAAACAAGAATAAATGTTATAATAGAAAATAATATCAATTTAGTGAATATAAATAGAAATAAATTCTAAGGATGGTTCTATGATTATTGCAAAAATCCACAATGTCTATAAGCATTTAACGCCAACCGAACAAAAAATAGCAGGCTTTGTTCTTAATAATCCTCAGAAGGTTGTAAATATGACGGTAAAAGAGCTTGCAGCACAATGTAATTCTGCTCCATCAGCTGTCAATCGTATGTGCAAATCAATAGGGGAAGATGGTTTTTCATCTCTTAAAATAGCTCTTGCATCTTCGCTTCCTAAAGAAAAAAATGAGCTTTCTGTTCCATTTAATAAAAATGACAGCCCGAAATCCGTTTTTGCAAAGGTTTTTAGTTCGGGTATAAACACCCTTAAAAACACATTTCATATGCTTGATTTTCAGAATGCTGAAAAAATAGCAAAAAAAATTGCATCAGCCAAAAGAGTTTTCATATTCGGTGTTGGCACCTCATCTGTTATTGCATCAGATGCCGCATATCGTTTTTCTCAGCTAGGTGTTCAGAGCTATGCCTACACCGACATCCTACAGATGCATGTTATGGCAAATAATATGGAAAAAGGTGATGTGTGCTTTGCAATATCCCATAGCGGAAAAACAAAAGCTGTTGTAGATGCGTTGCGGCTGGCAAAAGCTGCCGGAGCATTCTCAATATCGCTTACCAGCTTTTCAAAAGGTCTTCTCTATATGGAAAGCGATCTTGCTATTTCAGTGTATGCTGATGAAGAAAACTATCCTGTTGAAGCAGTTTCAGCCCGTATTGCTCATATGTGCGTTGTTGATGCTCTTATGATGACAATAGCATCCCTTGAATACGACAACTATTCAGCCCATATCTCAAAAAGAAATAAAGTTCTTGATAATATAAGATACTAAGGAGAATAAATAAAATGAGTGTATCCAAAAAACGAATAATATTTGCCATTGTATATCTTGCCTACACCTCAATCTACATAGCAAGGGTAAATCTTTCCGTTGCAGGCCCCGACCTTATTTCAGCAGGCGTATTAAACACAGTTCAGATGGGGCTTCTTGGCAGTGTGTTTTCAACTCTCTATGCTGTAGGCAGAATAGTAAATGGCAGTATAAGCGATAAAACTCCTCCCTGGATAATGCTTACCACAGGCCTTGCCCTGGCAGGATTATCAAATATTATAATAAGCTTTTTTCCGCCTTTTATAGGTATCTTTATATTCTGGACTACCAACGCCTTTGCTCAGTCTATGCTGTGGAGCTCTGTGCTTTGCGTTGTGTCTTCTTTGTATGAAACAAGTGAAGCCAAAAAGAAAACCTCCATTATGGTAACCTCCGTTGCAATGGGCAATATTTTGGCTATATTAATCAATAGCTTTCTTATAACAAAGCTTGGTGCCTCATATGCATTTTTAGTTCCGGGATTTTTGACTCTTATTTTAGGCGTAGCAGTTCTTTTTTCAACAAAAAATATTAAAACTAATCATACAGTAACAAAGAAGCATATCTCAATCCGTAATCTTTTAAAGGATAAAAGCGTTCTCACAATGGGTATCCCCGCTGTGTTCCATGGTGTTATGAAAGAAAATATCAGTCTGTGGATGGCTGTGTTTGTAGTAGATAAATATAGTGTTGATCTCAGCACATCGTCATACTATATTCTTCTTATTCCATTTGTAGGCTTCATAGGAAGAACCCTGTATCCCTTTTTCTATAAAATATGTAAGGAAAAGGAAAACTCAGTATCCTTTCTTGGCTTCTTGCTTTGTATATCTGCGTCATTGCTTCTTTGTGCAGGCAAAATCAATATGCTTTCATCAATACTTGCTATGAGCGTGATATATGCGGCAGTATCAATGATAAATACATCAATTCTTTCAATTTTTCCTCTTCGCTATGTATCAACGGGTAATGTTGCATCAATCAGCGGCATAATGGATTTTGCTACCTATCTTGGCGGAGGAATAGCAAGCTTTATATATGGAATAGTAATTAAAAACTTTGGCTACACCCCAATGTTTTTGTCATGGATTATAATTTCCGCCATTTCAGCTTGTGTAGTTTTTAGCTCATCAAAAAATAGGGAATAAGCTTAATTCATATCAGAAATTTCACATTTTTTTCACATATCCAATGTTTTATTATAACAAATATGGTCTAAAATAACATTATAACAGCTGTTACATAAAAAAGGAGGATAACTATGAAAAAAATAATTATTTCTTTTGTGCTTGTTATGTCGATTCTGGCAATATCAGTTTATGCCCAAAGCACCATAAAACAAACAAAGCTTTCTCGATCAGAACCAATTAAAATATCAGAACAGCAACATAAGATACTTTCAGAAAAAATAAAAACCGACCTGGACGAAATGCTTCAGGAAGGAAGTATTTCTAAAGAACAGCATGAATATCTCACTTCACAGGTGGAAAGAGGAATATTAAGAGGCTTTGGCAAAAATCATCCAATGGAAAACCGCGGAAAAAACAAAGTATCACAAATGACAGATGAGCAAAAAGCTCAGATAACAGAAAAAATTAAGACAGAACTTTTAGCTAAGCTTGAAGAAGGTAAGATTACCAAAGAAGAATATGATGAAAAAATAGCATCAGTAGAAAAAGGTGATTTTAAGGGGTTTGTCAAGGGGAGAAAAGGCAGACCATCTTTTGTAAATTCAGATGGTTCCATGCCTGATTTTAGCATAGATTCTGCAGGATGCAGAGGTAATATGCATAGAATCACACATAGAGAAATGAAAGAATAGTTTGAAAAGGAATGTAAAAAGCGAAAAAGTTTTTTACATTCCTTTTTTTGTGTCAAATATGCAAAATTTATAAAATAAGTTTTGTTTTTAATCAGTTTTTAACATAGAATTCCTTTTGCTTTAGTGATATAATTATATCATAAACAAAAAGGGGATGTTATAAAAATGAACGATAATTCTTCTTTAAAAAAGAAAAGACTGGACTATAAGTGGGTTATTATAGCCTTATCTTTTCTTATGGTAATGATATGTCTTGGTTTTTGCAGTTCGCCAAAAAGCCTTTTTATCTCACCGGTAACAAAAGCTCTTGGAATTGACAGAGGTCTTTTCTCAATTAACGATAGCATGCGTTTTATTTCAACAGCTGTTATCAATATTTTCTTCGGAACTCTTATAAACCGTTTTGGTGCAAAAAAGCTCATATGCGCAGGCTTTATATGTCTTATTTCTTCTCAGCTTATTTATTCATTTGCCACAAATGTTTTTGTTTTCTACATAGGCGGAGTTCTTTTGGGCCTTGGTCTTTCCTGGACAACAACCACAATGGTAGGCTCAATAGTAAACAAATGGTGCAGAGAAAGCAAAGGCACAATCATGGGTGCAGTTCTCGCTGCCAATGGAGTGGGGGGTGCCATTGCGATACAGGTCATAACTCCCATAATAGAATCAGGAGACTTTGGCTATCGCACAGCCTATAGATGTGTTGCAGTTATTCTTGCAGTTGTATGCATAGTAATAATGCTTTTCTTTAAAAACAGTCCCAAGAATTCTGCTAATGAAAAAACCGATGTTCCAAAGAAAAAATCCCGTGGTCATGATTGGACAGGAATTGCCTATAGTGATGCAGTAAAAATGCCATATTTCTATTTTACTCTCGTATGTATTTTCTTAACAGGCTTAACCCTTCAGTCCGTAACCGGTGTTTCAGCAGCTCATATGAAAGATACTGGTCTTGATCCTGCCTATGTGGGAACAGTTCTGAGTATCCATTCTTTAGTACTTGCGGGATTTAAGTTTTTAACAGGATTTATGTATGATAAATTTGGACTCAGAACAACAGTTAATGTTTGTTCTGTCACAGCAGTAATTGTTATGCTTCTTTTATCTATGCTTACAAATTCTTTAATCGGTAAGATTTTTGCTATGATCTATGGAATCTTTTCGTCTCTTGCTCTTCCTCTTGAAACAATTATGCTCCCGATTTATGCAGGCGACCTTTTCGGTCAGAAATCCTTCAATAAAATCCTTGGTATCTTTGTTTCTGTCAACACAGCCGGCTATGCAGTAGGAGCACCTATGATAAACCTTATTTTTGATAAATTCGGAACCTATAATCCCGGCTTTATCCTCTGTGCAGTTTTAATGATAGGCATAATAATAGCTATGCAGTTTATTATTAGCAGAGCACATTTCTATCAGAAAAAAGCTCAGGAAAATTAAGAATAATATCTTAGACCGCAAACATCTTAAGTTGCGGTCTTTTCTTTCATTTACGCTATCTTGAAAAATGTTATTTTATGTGATATATTATGAGATATAAATAATAGGTGGTGATTCCAATAAAAACTCTTGTCGAACTTGTGGACGGATGCCAGATAGAAAATGTCATTGCCGGTCTGCGTTTTAAACCCGAAAAAATAATTTACATAGGTTTTAAACATACACTCACCGATGAAAATAAAAGTGCAATAGAAACTCTTTTCAGAATGAAAGGAATAGATATCACCATAGAGTATGAGGTTGTCGGAAGATATAATTTCCATGCCATAACTGAAAGATTACGCACTATTATAGATAATAATGAAGAATGTGTTTTCGATATAAGCGGCGGAAAAGATATTGTTCTTGCTGCCATAGGAGCTGTTTGCACAGAAAAAAACACTCCAATGGTTCATATAGATGTTGAAAGTGGAAAGGTTATTAATGTAAATAACTTTGATGTCTCTTATACAAACGAAAAATCTGTTCTCACCATTGCCGAAGCTGTTGCGCTAAATGGCTGCTCGGTCATTCATAATCCTCCTGAAGATTTCAATTGGGATATGACAGACGACTTTAAAAGCGATATTGAAGTTATGTGGGGAATATGTAAAAAAGATTGCGAAAAGTGGAACTGGCAGTCTGCTGTTTTAAAAAACTTTGAAAAATTTTTTCATTTGTCCGATTCATTTTCCATTGATGTTGATGTGGAAAAATTAAAAAGTCAGCATCAGCAAAGCCATATAGATAGTAAACTTCTCACCAAGCTTATATCCAATGGTCTGATTCTTGATTATTCAAAAAAGGGTTCGCTTATCCATTTTCGTTATAAAAATAAACAGGTTCACGAATGTATAACCAAAGCGGGGGATATTTTAGAACTGTATTCCTACATGTTGATGAAAGAAATTGCCGTAGAAAACCCCGGATGGTATGATGATATAGATATAGGAGTTTATATCGACTGGGACGGAATAATAAATGAAGACTCCTCCGTTATCGATGTAAAAAATGAAATAGATATTGTTGCAATGCGTGATCTTATCCCACTTTTTATATCCTGTAAAAACGGAGAGGTTCCAAAGGAAGCACTTTATGAACTGCAAACCGTTGCCGATAAATTCGGAGGCAGATTTGCCGGAAAATATATGCTTGCAACCTATGTGAGCCATAATAAGCTTTCCAAAAAATATATAATTCAGCGAGCACAGGAAATGGGCATAAAGCTTATATATGATCTCCATCTGCAAAACAGAGAGGAATTTAAAAACATATTGAAAGCCAAGGTAAAATAATATATAAAGGAGAATCTCATAAGCGTGTTCGAATATGTGGTATAACTAAAGAGAAAAGACATTTTTCATTTGAAAAATGTCTTTTCTCTTTGATATAAATTCCCGGCGGAATTTACCATATACCTTCGGTGAAATATGCTTTTGGTATGTTCTTGACATAAGCAGGGGATAGGTATATAATAATTAATTAAGTAATTAACTATTATAAGGAGGACATATGAACGATTCAAAACCGCTTATGTTAACAATAAAAAAGCTTGAAAAGGAATGGCTTAAATATATGAGAAAAATCTCAGCAGAAATCGGTATGCCCGATGCATACCGTCGCATAATAATGTTTTTAAGCCGGAATCCTGGTTCAAGTCAGAAAGAAATTGCCGCCTTTTGTGAAATGACAGGTGCAGCAGTAAGCCAGATTATAAAAGAAATGCAGCTTTCCGGCTATATCATCAAAGAAAACGATAAAGAGGATATGCGTTTCTTTAAGTTGTATCTCACAGATAAAGCTCTTTCCAGCGTCGAAAAAATCCGCGAAAAAATCCATAATGCCGATGAGTTTATCACAAAGGCTGTAACTCCGCAGAAGGAAGCAGAAATTGTAGAAATTCTTACCTCACTCACAAACACCATAAAGGAGGGTCTGTAAATGTTTAAATATCTAAAAAAATATTGGCTCCTTTGTATTCTCGCTCCCTTGTTTATGGTTGGCGAAATTGCTATGGACCTTATTCAGCCTGATATGATGGCAAAAATAGTAGATGAAGGTGTTCTTGGCGGAAATATGCCTCTTATTATTGAAACAGGCATAAAAATGATACTGCTTGTAGCATTCGGAGCATTCTGCGGAATAATGTGTGGTGTTTTTGCCACCTTTGCCGCCCAGAAATTTGGCAACGATGTCAGAAAAGACCTTTTTTCAAAGATTATGTCTCTTTCCTTTGAACAAACCGACCACATAACAACCGGCTCCCTTGTAACCCGTCTCACAAACGATGTAACTCAGGTTCAGAATATGGTCATGATGGCAATCCGTGGCTTTGTAAGGTGCATAGTAATGTTTGTAGGCGGAATATATATGCTCTATAATCAGTCTGTTCGTTTTGCTCTTGTGGCAGCCTGCGGACTTCCTTTTGTTATTTTCTTTGTTGTTTTCTTTTTAAGAAAGACAGCTCCCCTTTTTTCAAAAGTTCAGAAAAAAATAGACCGCATCAGTAGTCTTATGCAGGAAACAGTTGCAGGCACAAGAGTTGTCAAAGCCTATGTTAAAGAAGATTATGAGCTTGATAAATTTTCCGATGCCAATGATGACCTTTGCAAAACCAATTTAAAAGTGCATACCTTGCTTGCGTATCTTGGTCCTTCTATGAATATCGTGTTAAATGTCTGTGTTGTAATCATAATCTATCTTGGCGGCATAACGGTAAAGGCAGGAGGGCCTGTTAGTCCCGGTCAGATAATTGCTTCCATCACCTATATTTCTCTGATCTTAATGAGAATAATCTTTATGGCAGGCATATTCAACACCTTCACCCGTGCCAAGGCATCCTGGGAAAGAATAGATGAAGTGTTACAAAGTAAGGTTATCCATACCGATGGAAATAAAAAGTCTTCAAAAGAGATAAAAGGAAAAATCGAATTTAAAAATGTATCTTTTGCATATCCCGAAACCTCAGAAAATGTTTTAAATGATGTTTCTTTCACCTTAAATCCCGGTGAGACTCTTGCCATAATTGGTGCCACAGGAAGCGGAAAATCTTCGCTTATAAATCTTATTCCAAGGTTCTATGATGCAACATCGGGCGAGGTTATCGTAGATGGAGTTAATGTAAAAGATTATGCCCTGAAGGATTTAAGGGATAAAATCGCAATAGTTTTGCAAAAATCTGAACTCTATTCCCGTACCATAGAAGCCAACATCCGTTGGGGAAAAGAAGAAGCAACTCCCTGGGAAATCAAAGAAGCTTCAGAAATTTCTCAGGCAGATGATTTTATCTGTGTCACACCAAATGGCTACTATACCCAGGTCACTGAAGGCGGCCATTCTCTTTCCGGCGGACAAAAACAGAGAATATCAATTGCCCGGGCTGTAATAAAAAATGCAGAGATTCTCATTTTCGATGACTCCACAAGCGCTCTTGATTTAAAAACAGAGTCTCTTGTAAGAAAAGAGCTTAATGAAAAATTCAAGTCAGTTTCAAAAATAATCATCGCCCAGAGAATTGCCTCGGTTAAAGATGCCGATAAAATAATTGTTCTTGATAATGGAAGTATTGCACAGATAGGCTCCCATTCAGAGCTTTTAAAAACATCTGAAATATATAAAGATATATATAATTCACAGCTGAAAGGAGATGAGCAGTAATGAATAATAAAAATCTTCCAAAAGGCTTTGAAAACTACGAATCATCCGAATCAAAATTCAAAGATGCAAAAGCCTCATCTCCCGGTGGACCCCCAATGAGAAGAGGACCGGGTGGTGGACCTGGTGCAATGGGCAGAGCCATAGAAAAGCCAAAGGATTTAAGGAAAACTCTTTCCCGCCTTATGACTTATTTCAAAAAAAGCTCAAAGCTGGTTTTCCTTCTTATTGCAGTTGTAATATCAGTAACGCTCACATCTCTTGTAACCCCTGCAATCCAGGGAAGTAGTATAGATGCAATAAAAAACAGCCAGTGGCATCTTCTTTCAAAGCTTTTAATCTGGCTTTTAATATCCTATGGAGTTCATACCATGTTCTCCCTTTTTCAGTCTCTCATTTCTGCCAGACTAAGCCAGAGTATAGTAAGGTCCCTTCGTTATGACCTTTTTAAAAAGATAGATAATCTTCCTATAGCTTATCTCGACACCCATTCAAATGGTGATATTATGAGCCGTCTCACCAATGATGTTGATAATATATCCAACACAGTTTTTCAGAGCCTTGGCTCTCTCATTTCAGGTGTGCTTACCATTGCCGGAACTGTTGGCATAATGTTTTGGTACTGCTGGCAGCTAACCCTCATAACTCTTTTAACAGTTGTCCTCACAGTTTTTGTAACCAAAAAAATGTCTGCTAAAATGCGTAAGGTCTATCGCAAGCGTTCAAAGGTTTTAGGTAGATTAAACGGTGAAGCAGAAGAAATGATAACAGGCTATAAAACCGTTGTTGCCTATAATAAGCAGGACTATATCATAAATGAATTTTCAGAAATTTCCGAAGAACTCACCAAAGAAGGCATAAAAGCCGAGATTCTTGGCGGCTCAATGGGACCAATAATGAATTCAATATCAAATCTCAGCTTTGTTATTGTTGCTGCATTCGGCGGATATTTTGCCTATACAGGCCTTATAACAATAGGCGTTATTTCCGCATTTATTATTTATGCCAAACAGTTCTCCCGTCCCATAAATGAAATCGCCACCCTCTATGGCTCGCTCCAGACAGCTGTAGCAGGAGCAGAAAGAGTGTTTGAGCTTATGGATAATCCCGACGAGGATAATTCGGGGAATCTTAAAATGGAAAATGTAAATGGTGAAATAAGCTTTAAAAATGTAGACTTTTCCTATCTTCCCGGTAAACAGGTTCTCTATGATTTTAATCTCGATGTCAAACCCGGCCAGAAAATTGCTCTCGTTGGTGCCACAGGTAGCGGAAAAACAACCGTTGTAAACCTTTTAATGCGTTTTTATCCCGTAGATAGCGGAAGCATATTTATAGATGGCAACAGTATCTACGACATTTCAAGAAGCGAACTCAGAAAAAACACAGCCATTGTTTTGCAGGACACAGTCCTCTTTTCCGACACTGTTCTCAATAACATAAAATACGCCCGCCCCGATGCTACGGATGAAGAGGTTATAAATGCGGCAAAAATGGCTAATATCCATAGCTATATTGAAAGACTGCCCCAAAAATATAACACCATCCTTAAAAGAGCAGGAGCATCTTTGTCTCAGGGACAGCGTCAGCTCATAACCATAGCAAGAGCAATCCTTGCTGATCCGAAGATTTTAATTCTTGATGAAGCAACATCATCTGTAGACACCCGCACCGAACGAAAAATCCAGGATGCAATGGTTAATCTGATGAAAGACAGAACCAGCCTTATAATAGCCCACCGTCTTTCGACTATCCGCGATTCCGACAAAATCATCGTAATGGATAAGGGCAAAGTTGTTGAAACAGGCAACCACGATGAACTTCTAAAACAAAAAGGATATTATTATAATCTCTACATGACACAATTTGCAGGTAATGAAACCTGAAAAAAAGGGACTGTAAAAAAACTATTGTTTTTTTACAGTCTCTTTTTGGGGATTAGGAAAAAATGATTCGGAATGAGTAAATCGAACTCAAAGCAAGATTATTTCTTGCTTTGAGCGATAGCCCGACGCTGTACAAAAGTACTGCGATGAAGCCATCGGGGAGCTACCTGAATATGCCTCAAAACTTTAAAAAATATTTTTTCTTCGTTGTCGCTTTCGGCATACATCGTATTGCCAAAAGCTTCCGCCTTGAAAAACTTTAATTTTTAAAGTCTTTAGGTTCTGTGAATTTTGGAATTAGCAAATTTTATAATAGAATAAGGCAAAAA
>JAZRGM010000039.1:0-11314 GCA_045644205.1 Clostridia bacterium
CAACCTGCTCTTTAAACAGATGTGATAAATACGATTTTCCAACATTAAACTTTGCAGCAATATTGTTAATATCAATATCTTCCTTAAGATGACTTTTTATATGCTTTATAACATCGTTTATGAGTTGGTTTTCATGGGTGCTGCTGTCCACATCGCTGCAAATGGGAATGATGTTTCTCCCAAGCTTTATTAAAAACTCCACTATCCTGCAAATACTAAGGACCGAATTTATACTGTCGGAGCTTTTTGCAAGGTCTAAAATATTTGTTAGATCATACCCTATGTTGTGAGCATCCACAATCTTTGCAGGAATATGATTCCCCACGCCCTTTTGTCTTTTATAAAACAGATTGAAAACGCTGTCATCCTTTATCGGGAATGAGTTCATCAGGGTTTCGTCGGCAGAAAGGATTATTCTTTCGTGAAATTTGTCATCATCAACATTAAGCTGAAATAGCTCATCGGGATTAACAATAACCATATCTCCTTCATCAATGTCATATTGTCTACCCTCATTTTTTATGTTTCCTGTGCCATGTATAAAAAATACTATAAGTAGTTTATGTTCATAGTGCATATATTTTGCTGTTGATTTTCCGCCGCGGGTGGCTCTCAGGTGATACAGGCGATATCCATAGTTTGTGTCATAATAAACTTCGTTATATTCCTGATTCATAATTCACCTCCACCTCACTTATTGAGCTATATTATACATATTTTCTCCAAAAGTGTCAAGTATATGTTTTATTTTGCTGGTAAATTATGTTGAATAAGATTATAAAATATGATATACTCAAATACGGAGGAATTATTTATGAATCTGTATTTTGCACCCCTTGAAGGTATAACAACCTATATTTTCAGAAACACCCATAAGGAATTATTCGGAGGCTGTGATAAGTATTATGCTCCCTTTATAGTTCCCACAGACAATGAAAAAATAAGTCTTAAAACTCTCCGTGATATAAGTCCTGAAAAAAACAACGAAAAGCCAAAGGTTCAGGTTATGTGTACCACGCCTACCGCCTTTTGTGAATTTGTCAAAAAAATAAAAACAATAGGCTACGATGAGGTAAATCTCAATCTTGGCTGTCCATCGGGAACTGTTGTAAAAAAATCAAGAGGCTCCGGAGCGCTTAGGGATGTCCGGGCTCTGGATAGCTTTTTTAACGGGATTTTTTCATCGTCAGATATAAAGATAAGCGTCAAAACAAGAGCCGGCTTTTATTCCCATGATGAATTCGACTCTCTTTTAGATGTCTATAATAAATATCCCATATCAGAGCTCATTGTTCACCCAAGAGTAAGGGAGGAATATTATAAAGGCGAACCAAATATGAAAAGCTTTGATCTGGCATATGAAAAATGCAAATCAAAGCTCTGCTATAATGGAAATATATATACCTTGTCTGATTACGATACCATAAGCACAAAATATAAAAACCTATCATCTGTTATGATAGGCAGGGGTGCTGTGAGAAATCCGGCAATATTCAGGGAAATAAAGGGTGGAAAGCCTCTTAAAACAGAAGAACTCATAAGATTTTCAAAGCTTCTTGAAGAAAGATACTATAAGCTTCTTGATTCCGACAGATACACCCTTCACCGCCTTAAGGAAATATGGATATATGCAATGGATAACTATAAAGACGAAAAGAAAATCCTAAAGGCAGTAAAAAAATCCACCAAACTAACTGAGCTTAATTCGGCAATAGAGGCTTTGCCACCATTAAAATAAAAGGGTTTGCAAAAACTTGATTTTTGCAAACCCTTTTTAGGGAATAGGAAAAAATGATTCACTTTTTATTTTAATAGTAAAGGTATAAGTATTCCTACAATAACTATCCCTGCACACATAAGCTTGTATAGAATGTTCTTTTCTTTAAACACAAGCCATCCCGTTAAAACAGTCACAATAACCGACGACTGCTTAATAAGAGTCATAAGAGTAACCTCGCTTGCAGGATTTGCGTTTGCTTCAAATAAAAGCTTGTCGCCAAGCACAAGGGAAAAGCTCATAAGGGGTATCCAGTAGTTGCCATATATCGACTTAAAAGAGATTTTTTCTTTTTTAATAATCAGAATCACACCATATATAACCGACATAAAAAACATAAACCAGAATTGAAGCTGACTTGATTCAATATGTTTCATAAGCACTTTGTCCATTGTTCCTGATATAGCATTAAAAAAGCAGTTTAAAAGAGCCGCTGTCATAATTGGAAGGCTGAGTTCTTTTGAACCGGATTTATCTTTTTTTATGTTTACAAGATATAATCCCAGAATAACAAGCATAACTCCGATAGCTTTTGGCACAGTAAAGCTTTCTCCAAGAGCAAAAACTCCCAAAAGGGTTGAAAAAACCATTCTCGATAAATCCACAATGCCATATAAACTAACCGACATATTCTTTATAGCAATAAGAGAAAAAATCCATGCTGTGCAGCATACTGCCGATTTTATAAATGCATAGAAAATAAAAACAGGCTCTAAGCTTAAAGCGGCTTTAATATTTGGCAGAGTAAATAAAAAACCGATAAAGGTGTAGAAAAAAAGAATCTCATTTGAGCTGTTCTTTCTGAGAGCGGCTTTTTTCATACCTTCTCGGCTCCCTTTAAGAAGAGCATATATAAAAATAAACAATATCCACAAATTATCCATAGTAACCTCTCGTTTTTAATAATCATCTGTAGTTCAACATATGAATTGTACTCTTATCCTTTAAAAAAATCAAGAGAAAAGCTTAATGAGAGAAAATATTGAGAAAATATCGACAAAGATAAATAAAAACTCCTTGTATTATAAGGAAAAAACAACGATAAAATCACATAGTAAAAAATAAGAAAAGATGCTGTATCTCATTGTCGAAAATAAATAATAATATCAGCCCCTTTTTCTACAAAATCCTTTTTTGTTTTTTTATATAATATCAAAAAAGGAGGTTCTCACTATGGAAAAAGCACCTGCAAAAGCAGCATCAGTCATACTCTCAAAAACGAAAGATGGCTGCGAAAAGGCGATACTCAGTGTGAGTTTTAAAACCATTGTAAATATTGTATTGTGTGTAATGTTTTCTCAGGCAGGGATATTTTCAGATATGTATCCCTTTGGAATCGCTTTCTACACCTCTGTTTTTCATAAAAAAAGCTGGTTTATTTTATATTTTATATCATGTTTGTCGGTTTTCGTTTTCAAAACTCCCTATCCTCTGGTACATATAGCATCTCTTAGTGCCATAACAGCTATAATGGCTGTGTTTGATTTAACGCATAAGCTGTCGAGGGGGATAATAGCCTCCTTAGTTTTTTTAATTCTAAAGCTATGCTACATAGCTCTTTCCGGCTTTGTCTTTTATAAGCTCTTTGCATTATTGATAGAGGCGGCAATAGTTTTTTTATCTGTTATCATTTTTGAAAAAGGCTGGAGTGTTGTTTCCGATATTACAAAAAGAAGCTATATTTCATCCCTGGAGAGCATATCAGCAATTGCTTTTCTCTCTCTTGTGTCCCTTAGTCTTGCATCATTTCCTGCCATAGCTGGCTTTAACAGCGCAAATGTTTTTTCAGTTCTTTTAATATTTGTTTTTTCTCTTTCCGGAATAAATGGTGAAGCAGTATCTTTAGGGGTTTTGCTGGGGAGCATCGGAGCCATAAAGATGGGCGACTATGCCGCTATAAGCGCAGGGTTTCCTTTGGGAGCGCTTATGGCATCTGTTTTTGCTCCCTTTGGCAAAATTGCTGCTGTTCTTGGCTTTATGATTGCCAACACAGCCGCCGGAATTATCACAGCCGATGCATCCCAGGTGGCTGTGGGCATCTATGATAGTCTTATGGCAGCCATGCTTTTTATGATTACTCCCCAAAAGATATGTCATAGTGTTTCAGAGGTATTCAGGAAAAGCAAATCCTCTTCGGGCGCCGAGCTAAAAAGCAGACGAATATCCGACTCTATAAGAGAACGACTTGATGAAATGAGCCAAAGCTTTCGTGAGCTTTCCCAAATATATGGCGCATCAACTATTAATAAAGAGCTTGGATATGAATATGTCATTTCCAAATTCAGGCAGATAACAAGCTCTGCCTGCCTGGCATGTCCGCTTAAAAACGACTGCTTTAATAAGAAAGAATCAAAAGGATACAGATACATGGCAAAAATGCTTGAAACAGCTTTTAAAACAGGGAAAATATCTCCCGAAACCCTCCCCTCAGGATTCAAATCAAGATGCTCACGACATGAGAGCTTCTGCAGGGAGTTTAATTCGGTGTTTTCCGTCATCAAAACAGAAAAAATGTGGCTTGCAAAGCTCAACGACAGCCGCATGCTCATATCCGATCAGCTTCTTGCTGTAGCCGACACCATTTCCGCAGAAAGCGAAAAATGCACATCTTCAATTGACATAAATCTTGAAGAAAGCATCAGGTCAGAGATGGACAAGGCCTGCATTTTTCCCGAGGAACTCACGGTTGAAAGGGACGATTGCGGAGATTTTTGCGTGAGCGTTAAGTTTAGGGAATTAAAGCTCAGAAGCGACACCCTTTGCGAGATTTCCGATATAATCTATGACCTCACGGGAAAAAGAACCAACTGCACAAGCCCCAAAAGATTTGGTGAAACGGTATCCTACAGATTTTATCCGGCTCATAGCTTCACAGCAAGCGTTGGATACTGCTCTCAGGTGAAAAACGGAGAAAAGGTAAGCGGTGACAGTTTTAGCTTTTTTTCTTCCGATGGTCAGCATCTTAATATTATTCTAAGCGATGGAATGGGAAGCGGAGAGACAGCCCAAAAACAAAGCAGGCTCACAGTTGAACTAATGGAAAAATTTTTAAAGGCAGGCTTTAAAAGTGATGCAGCTGTGCGTCTTATAAATTCATCTCTGCTTTTAAAATCGTCAAGAGATATTTTTTCCACCATCGACCTTTGCACTCTCGACCTTGCCGGAGGCTCTGCCGGCTTTATAAAGCTTGGAGCCGCTCTTTCCTATATTAAAACCGACGGAAAAATAATTGCTGTAAACAGCACGGGTCTTCCTGCAGGAATTATCAGAGAAATAGATGTTGAGAAGCATTTTCTTTCCATCTCCGGCGACACACTAATCCTTATAATATCCGATGGTGTTGCCGATATTTCTCTTAAAAATCCTTCCTGCGAAGGGTGGCTTGAAAAAGAGCTGGCATCTGTGGATACCTCCAATCCTCAGATTATAGCCTCAAGAATAATGAAAAAAGCAAGCGCCCTTGTTAAAAATCAGATACACGACGATATGACAGTTGTTGCTGTAAGCATAAAAAAGGTATAAATTGCTAAAAACAATCCCATACTATCTTTAACAATTAAAAATAAGGAGCTAAATTATGCCTGGAAATGAAAAAAAGAATGGACTTCTTTCCTTGTTTAAGGGAGTGTTCAAAAGCAAAAAGGAGGAATGTGCCGATATTGTAACTCAGGCAGAAACGGTCATTTCCGATTATGTGAGCAAAAGAAGAAATGAAATAATAAATAAATACTGTGCCGGAAGCTCTCTTGTGCCTGCATTTGTTATAGCTGCATCATGTCTTGTGCTTGGGATGGTAGTTTATATGGTGCTTTTTCTGTAGAATTTTCATAGCTTGCAAAAGCGGTGTCTTCTGTGATATACTGTTATAAAACATAGCCATTGGATAATACTCCAATGGCTAGAGGAGAGAAAAAATGAAAATAAAAGCAAATGCAAAAATAAATCTTGCCCTTGATGTAACGGGCAAAAGAGACGACGGATACCATAGTGTCAGTATGCTGATGCAGGAGGTCAGCCTTTGCGATAATATAGAAATCATCCCAAATGATTCGGGAATAGTGGATATGAAGCTTATAAATTCCAACCTTCCCTGCGATGATAAAAATATCGCTGTAAGAGCTGCAAAACTGTTTTTTGAAAATGCAGGCATAAATGGCGGATGCACCATTATTCTTGAAAAAAACATCCCGGTTTGTGCAGGGCTTGGCGGAGGCAGCAGCGATGCGGCGGCAGTTTTAAAGGGCTTAAATGAGCTTTATGGCTTTCCGCTTTCCAAAGACAAGCTTTTATCTTTAGCTCTAAGCCTGGGGGCTGATGTTCCATTCTTCATTATTGGCGCAGCAGCCAGAGCGGAGGGGATAGGTGAGGTTTTAACTCCTGTTTCATCAAAGCTTGGCGGATGGGTGTGTATTATCAAACCCGATATTGACATTTCAACCCCTCTTGCCTATAAAGCTATAGATAGTCTAACATATCCCCATCCCGATATTAATAAAGTCATTGATGCGGCCATAAAGGGAAAACGGGAAGAATTTATAAATAATGCGGCTAATGTTTTTGAATATGTGTGCTGTCCGATTCATCCTGAGATAGACCATCTGAAAAAACATCTTTATGAAAACGGTGCCTTCTTTGCAATGATGAGCGGAAGCGGTCCATCGGTGTTTGGCCTTTTTGAAAACAAAGCTGATGCAGAGCATGCGTTTAATTTATACAAAGGCTCTTTCCAGGGTGGGGGAGTATGCAGTTTGGTAGAATAACTTTTTAATATTAAGGGACTGTAAAAAAACTATTGTTTTTTTACAATCCCTTTTTTTAACACTTTTTTAAATATTTTTTTATAGACATTTATATGGCTATATGATATAATTGTCTATGTTTGTCTAAAAGATACGAATTACCTCTAACAGGAGATAAGATATATGGTTTTTTCAAGTGTTTTATTTTTGTTTTATTTTCTTGCACCCCTTATTTTAATATATGGCTTTATTCCCCAAAAGTATAAAAATCTCACCCTTTTTATCGTGAGCTTGTTTTTTTATGCCTGGGGAGAACCGGTTTATGTTTTTCTGATGCTTTTTTCAGCATTTTTCAACTACATAATAGCCTTTCCGATAGATAAATACCGCGGTGTATCAAAGCTTCCGATGATTGCATCCTGTATTCTCAACATAGGTCTTTTGGGTGTTTTCAAATATACCGATTTTGCCATTTCCACCATAAACGGACTTTTTTCGTTTGAGCTTCCCCTTGCAGAGATTGCCCTCCCGATTGGAATATCCTTCTATACCTTCCAGGCACTTTCATATTGCATAGATGTTTATCGCGGAAAAACCAAGGTTCAGAAAAGCTTTGTTTCTTTTGGAATGTATCTTTCATTTTTCCCTCAGCTTATAGCTGGTCCTATCGTAAGATATGACGACATAGCAAATCAGGTTGATAATCATCCCCGCACTCTTAGGATGTTTACCGATGGTGCGTATCGTTTCTGCGTTGGTCTTGCAAAAAAGGTTCTCATAGCTAATTCCTGCGGAAAACTCTGGGAAATAACCAACATAGGAGCCGACATTTCAGCTCTTAGTGCATGGCTTGGCATTATTGCCTATACCATTCAGATATACTATGATTTTTCAGGCTATTCCGATATGGCAATAGGCCTTGGGAAAATGTTTGGATTTGAATTCTGTGAGAATTTCAACTATCCATATATATCCCGCAGTATAACAGAGTTCTGGCGCAGATGGCATATATCCTTAAGCTCATGGTTTAAGGAGTATGTTTATATTCCTCTTGGTGGGAGCAGAGTTACAGAGGAAAAGTATAAAAAAAGCATAAAGCTGGGAAGTCTTTTGATAACCCCTTCTGTGAGAGCTTCTGTCCGTCGTTATCTTAATATATTTATTGTGTGGCTTCTAACAGGACTCTGGCATGGCGCAAGCTTCAATTTTGTTGCCTGGGGGCTATATTATGGCATTCTTCTTGTTCTTGAAAAAAGATTTTATCTTAAAAAGCTTGAAGCCAAACCACGATACATCGGAATGGTCTATACAATGCTCACGGTAATAATAGGCTGGGTGTTTTTTGCATCACCCGATTTTTCATCAGCCTTCAGATATATCGGAAATATGTTTAATATAACAAATATCGGATTTACCGATAGTGTCTTCTACTATCGCCTTTCTTCCTATGCCATAACCTTTGCTGTGGCAATTATAGGTGCAACACCATATCCCAAAAAGTATTTCAAATCCCTCACCTCAGGCAGACTGTTTTTCTTAAGACCGCTTCTTGCTATAGCAGTGCTTCTTCTTTGCACAGCCTACCTTGTTGACAACACCTATAACCCGTTTTTGTATTTCAGATTTTAAAAAGCAAAGGAATTTGTGGAGGTAACTAAAGATGAATAATAAATTATCGGGCAGTGACTTCCGTGAAGAAGAACTGTTCAGACGATTTTTAGAAAAAGAAAAGAATCATACAGACGCCAGCATATTTGATGCAGATTTTGAAAATGAAAATTCCGCTATTGAAAAAAATCCGGAGTTTAATGAAGCTGATGCAGACACAAAAGAAAAAAAGAGAGAGCTTTTATCTGATCTTATTTTGCGTTTTCCAAAGAATAAAGAAAGCTATAAAGGCATTTTTGGAAAAATCAGATATGCTTTTCATTTTATAACAGATGAAGATAACATAAGAAGAATATCAGCTTCTTTTATTTCAGCTTTTTTGATAGTTGTTTTTATCCTTAATATCATAACTCCCTCAAAGGATATTTCCGAAGTAGAAAACCGCGCCCTTTCTCAGTTTCCAAAGTTTTCATTTTCAGCTCTTGCAGACGGGAGCTTTGGAGCCGGTTTTGAAGATTTTATTTCTGATCAGTTTATAGGAAGAAATCATTTTGTGGGTGCAAAGCTAAAAGCAGAGACAATAATAGGAAAAAAAGAAAATCATGGCATCTTAATTGGCAAAGATGGCTATCTTATAGAAAACTCTGCAGATTTAACACGCAAAAATTTAAAGTCAAACCTTAAGGCAATAGAAGATTTAGCCTCTGTCGGCAGATATGACATCACCCTTTCAATTGTTCCCACAGCCTATGAGATTATGAAGGATAAGCTTCCCGCCAATTCCTATTCTAATGTTTACGGTGAGATTTATTCAAAGATAAAAAAACATATCAAATCAAAAAAAATCAAAGTGGCAGATGCATCTGAAATTTTAAAGGCAAATAAAGATAAAGAGCTTTATTATCGCACAGACCACCACCAGACAGCCCACGGAAGCTATTGGCTCTACACAGCCCTTGCCTCCGCCCTTGGCTATGAAGCTTTTGGCATAGATAGATTTGCAGTTGAAAAGGTTGCCGATGATTTTTTTGGCACCACCTGGTCAAATTCAGGCTTTGCCAAAACAAAGGCAGATTCTCTTTATAAATACAATGCCGACACAAATTATCAGACATTTGTAAGCTTTCCGACGGAAAATACATCCATGGATACTCTCTATAACGGGAAGATGCTTGAAAAAAAGGATAAGTATTCCTATTATCTTGACGGAAACCATGGAATAACCGAAATAAAAAGCACTTGTCCTTCAGGAAGAAGAATAGCTATCATAAAAGATTCCTATGCTCATAGCCTTGTTCCGTTTTTAACAAATCATTTCACAAGAATCTATATGATAGACCTTCGTTATTACAGCGGTGATATTTTTGAATATCTCTATAACTCCAATGTTAAGGATGTGCTTGTTTTATATAATCAGAACACCTTTATGACAGATAACAACCTATCAAAAATATCCACCTTTGCAAAATCTTCTGCCTATAATAGCGTTCCTGATATTAACTATGGCGTTGTGCCTGAGCTTCCAAAGGTTGACAACAGCTATTTTGATGATGCTGTTTTTGTTGGCGATTCTCTGACTATGGGTATATCATATTTTGCCGGTTTTAATTCGGAGTTTTTGTCCATTGCCGGTCTTTCAACCAAATCTCTTGCAAGTGAACCCTTGGCAAATGGCAAAACAGTTTACCAGACAATAGCCGAAATGGAACGCTTAAATAAACTTTATATTATGCTTGGCACCAACGAAATGGCATATGAAAAGCCATGGGAGTTTGTTGACCGCTATAGTAAATTTATTGATTATGTCCGCCATTATTTCCCCAATGTTTTAATTTACATTCAGTCAATAATGCCCGTAAGTGAAAAGCGTTCAATGAATTCGGGAATCAAAAACTATATGGTAATCGACCATAATAAATACCTTGTAAATCTTGCAGCTGAAAAACAGTGCTACTATATTGATGTTAATTCCCATTTTGCAGGAGAAGACGGTTTCCTTCCCGAAGAAGCAGGCGGCGACGGAATTCACCTAAGCCCCACAAATTATCGTAAAATGGCAGACTATTTAAAGAGCCATGCTGTTGATGTTGTTGGTGTTAAAAAAATCGGCACAGAAAAAGCATCCCCCTTTAAAGGCGGAAAATATAATGCAGGTCTTATAGGCGGTGAAATCCTTTCCAAGCCATTTTTCAAGGATAATCTTTCAAGGGTAAGCGATGCCCTTATCATCTCCACCTATAATATTGATGCATCCTATGTTCGCTCTGCAGCACTCTTTATGAGTGGGGGTTCAACTGCGGAAGAGGTTGCTGTTTTTGAGGCGGATTCATCTAAAAATGCTGAAAAAATCAAAAAGCTTATTAAGAAAAGAATAGAAAAC
Source organism: Clostridia bacterium (assembly GCA_045644205.1). GTDB lineage: Bacteria > Bacillota > Clostridia > UMGS1810 > UMGS1810 > RGIG1828. Next base: position 10,505 of record JAZRGM010000039.1, read on the forward strand.
AAAAAGAAGGATTTTGAAAATTATCTCCCCGGCGAAATGCCAAAGCTAAATAATCCTCTTATTGTTCAGAAGGGTAAAGTGCTTATTTTGGTTATATCCGATAAGGCAGATAAGGAAACAATATTAAAGTGTATTAAATAAAATGGCATAGAGTTCAGATCTTGGTTATGTATTTAACAGAGAGCTGAACTCTATATTTATATATCTTGACTTTTACTTCTTGTTTTAGTATAATGATAACTGTATTTTTATGCTATTTTGCGAATTTTGTCAAATGGCAGTCTGACTAAATAAATAATACATCATATAAATTTTAAGAAGGTGACACAATGCTTACCAAAGCACCAAAAGGAACAATGGATATATTACCCGATATATCATATAAATGGCAGTATATTGAAAAAGAAATTCAGAAAATATGCAAAGAGTTTGGCGTGAAGGAAATCCGCACACCTGTTTTTGAACACACAGAGCTTTTTCAGCGCGGCGTTGGCGACACAACCGATGTTGTTGAAAAAGAAATGTATACTTTTCTTGACAAAGGCGACCGCAGCATAACTCTTCGCCCCGAAGGAACTGCAAGTGCAGTAAGAAGCTTCATTGAGCACGGAATGTTTAATAATCCTCAGCCAACAAAGCTTTTCTATAATATCAGCGCCTATCGCTACGAAAAACCCCAGGCAGGCCGCTACAGAGAGTTTCATCAGTTCGGCGTTGAATATTTCGGCACCCAGTCGCCCACAGCAGATGCAGAAATGATATCCCTTCCATGGACTCTTTATAAGCAAGTCGGAGGCCAAGCGGTCTTAG
>JAZRGM010000040.1:0-2801 GCA_045644205.1 Clostridia bacterium
CTTGCTTTGAGCGATAGCCCGACGCTGTACAAAAGTACTGCGAGTGGTGAGATTTGCTTATAGCAAAAAGACATATTATTAAAGAAAATATCTTTTGAAAAAGATATTTTCAACTTATAAATATAAATCTGAAGATTTACAAACAAATTCAGTTTTTATAGTGTCTTTATTTTCGTCTTTTTGCGATCCGGACTTTTTTTACAATCCCTCTTTAGGATTATATTTAAAAGATGGCATTAATTGAAGCTTAAATAAATTCTGTTTGTGCTTTTTATCTATAAGTTCTTTTATTTTTTCATCTTCACAAACACCTGTGCGGATATATTTATCCAGAACTGCATAGGTAAAACCAAGATTATCTTCATCGGTTTTGCCGCACAATCCATCGGACGGAACCTTTTCAACCAGTTCATAGGGCAGCTTAAGAAAATGACCTATTTCCTTTATTTCACTTACTGTAAAATCCGAAAGCGGAGAAAAATCTCCGGCGGCATCGCCATAGCGGGTGGAATAGCCTACCCAATCTTCTGAAAGGTTGCAGGTGTTGACTACTCTGCCATTTAGACTCTGACTTACTGCATAGAGAGTTGTCATACGGATTCGGGGAGAGACATTTATTTCGGTTTGCTTTGATATTTCAAGGTCTTTTGGCATATTTGCCATAAGTCCATCACGGGCATCTTTGATATTTATGATATAGTGTTTTATTCCAAGATGATTTACAAGGAGCTTTGCCGCATCAATATCCGACTGCTCACCACAGGGCATAAGAACCCCGATTACCCTTTCGCGGCCAAGAGCCTCTACGCATAGTGCAGCGGCAATTGAGCTATCTTTTCCGCCGGAGATGCCGATTACTGCATTGCATCCCCTGCCATTTTCTTCAAAAAAATCCTGTATCCATTTTACAACCTCTGAGGTTGCTTTTTTTACATCAAACATACAAACCTCCATAACATATCAGATGATTTGCTTAGTATAATTATTTATTACATCTGACTTATTTTATTTTCTGCAAAATATTTTTTATTTCATCTTCATCTACATCATCTATAACCTGAAACAGATTATATATTCTATCTGTTGCCGCACCAAAGCTTACAAGATCATCTATAAGCTTTATAAGACTATTATAGAAGCCCTCTGTGTTGACAACGATAATGGGGGCATCTATTCTTTCAAGGTATCTGAGAGTGAGCACCTGAAAGAATTCATCCATTGTACCCACTCCACCGGGAGCTATAAAGAAGATGTCGGCATGCTTTTCCATGAGAGTTTTTCTTTCGCTCATTGTGTCGACCATTATGGTGTTGTCGCAGTTATAAATATCTTCAAAGGTGCTTATGAAATGAGGAGAAATCCCCATTATATAACCCCCGTTTTCATCTACTCCGCGGGCAACAGCTCCCATACATCCGGTTGCTCCGGCACCATAGACAAGAGAAAAATCATTATCTACTATAAGCCTTCCTAATTTTTCTATTTTTTCCTTGTGGATATCGGCTATCTTGTCTGAAGCGCCGCCATACACACAAGCATAATATCTTTTTGACATAATATCACTCCTTAAATTTCGGAAACATATTTTAAAAGCTCGTCAAAGCTTCCCTGAGGGTAAGCTGTTATATCTTTTTTATGGCGGTTTATGAGACAATCGGTATGGAGAAATACATTTAGTCCTGCCTTAGTAGCCACCATATCATCATCAACATCATTTCCGACCATAAGACATTCAGACGGATTGAGGTTTAGTTTATTTACAATTTCTGTGTAGTAAAGTGGATTGGGTTTACAATAGGAGGAGTTTTCATAGGTGGTATAGATTTCAAAATCGGTGTGGCAAAGACCTGCCCAGGATATACGCTTTTCTATTGCTTTTGGGGGAAAAAGAGGATTTGTGGCAAGGACAAGACGATATCCCATATCTTTTAATTTATAAACAGTTTCTGCTGATTTTGGATTACATGAGGTGAAGACCTTTAAAGAATCAAATTCTTTTTCGTAGTATTCATCAAAGTGGGGTTTATCATTATATGCTTTTTCTCCGTATATGCCGCAGAAAACCTCCCAGAATATGGCTTCGTTAGGACGGGTACCATCACCATTTACCATTGCAAAGGTTCCTTTTATGATTGAATCAATAAGCTTTTTGGGTTCATAGCCAAGAGGGGCAATTTTGGCTGATATGCTCTTGAAATATTCTTCTACAAATCTATCCTGATCCATTGGCAGAAGGGTTGCATCCATATCGAATAAAATGGCTTTAAGTGACATAGTAAATTTCCTTTCGTTTAGTTTTTATTGACATCATCTCTTATTATACGATAAAATGCGGCAAAAACAGGAACCGACAGAAGGATTCCAAGAATTCCCATAACACCACCACCAAGGGTTATCGCAGCAAGAACCCATATGCTTGGCATATTGACTGAACTGCCGACAACCTTGGGATAAATAAGGTTTTCTTCTATCTGCTGAAGAACTATTATGAAAACGATAAACATAAGGGCTTTAAAGGGAGATACTGTGAGTATCATAAATGCTCCGACAGCCGCTCCGATAAAGGCTCCGACAATGGGAACAAGAGCGGTAAATGCAATAAGAGCTCCAATCATTGTGGCATAGGGCATGCGGAAAATCATCATACCCAATGAACAAAGGACGCCCAGGATTGCTGCATCGGTACACTGGGCAACAAAATAGCGATGAAAAGATTCATCAAAAACAGTTATCACATACTTAATTATGGAGATTGCCTTCCGGGGTAGATAGCGTTTGAGAAGCTTAGTAAACTGACTTTT
>JAZRGM010000041.1:0-36019 GCA_045644205.1 Clostridia bacterium
AAAAAATATTTTTTCTTCGTTGTCGCTTTCGGCATACATCGTATTGCCAAAAGCTTCCGCCTTGAAAAACTTTAATTTTTAAAGTCTTTAGGTTCTGTGAATTTTGGAATTAGCAAATTTTATAATAGAATAAGGCAAAAACGCAGGGAATATTTGCAGATATTCCCGAGTATTTTAACGAAATTATATTTAAAATTTGAAATTCCAAAACATATTTGGGTAACTCTCCGATGGCTTTGATTTGCTTATAGCAAAAAGGCATATAATTGAAGAAAAACATCTTAAAAAAGATGTTTTTCAACCTATAAACCAAAATTTGAGGATTTATGAGTACACTTAACTCTTATGTTGGTTTCATTTTCGCCTTTTTGCGATCCGGACTTTTTTTACAATCCCTTTTATACAACAAAAAAACCTTCCAGGTATGGAAGGTTTGCCATCGGAAAATTACGCACCGATTTTATTGAGCTTAATGCTGAGCTGTGCTTTCTTTCTTGCAGCTGTATTTTTGTGAAGAATACCTTTAGCAACGGCCTGGTCAATCTTCTTGAATGCTAATTTGCAAGCTTCAACAGCGTTAGCTTTGTCAGCTTTTTCAACTAAAGCATCAAAGTTCTTTATGCAAGTTTTGAGATTAGATTTAATCATCTGGTTTTTGAGTGTTTTAGTAGCGATAACTTTAACTCTCTTTTTTGCGGATTTGATGTTAGGCAATATACTCACCTCCAATTGCAATTTATCATCAGTAAGATGTATTATAACACAGTGAATAACAAAAATCAAGAGTGAATTTAAAATTTATTGAAATATGTGGATAAATAACTTTAATTTGTCTCTATATGGTGAAAACATAAGCAAAATTCACAAAAAATACTAAATATCAGCTTTTTGCATTTGCCAAAAGGGTGTCTTTTTCTTCTTCAGACGGGGTAACATACAGGGTGTTGTAATCCACATAAATAACCATTCCCGGCTTTGCTCCCGATGGCTTTTTAACATTTTTAACCTCGGTATAATCTACAGGAACATTTTCAGAGCCTCTGCCCTTTGAATAATATGCTGCAAGACGAGCCGCCTGAAAATATGTTCTGTCGGGAACCTCCATGGCATCACTTGTTTTAACTATTGCGTGGCATCCGTGGATTTCCTTTGTGTGAAACCATATGTCTGTGCTTCTTGAAAGCTTTAAGGTAACATAGTCGTTTTGCTTGTTGTTCTTCCCAACATAAATGTCATATCCGTCATCGCTAATAAAGTGCATTGGTGTTATTGTTTCTTTTTTCTTTCTTTGAAGTCTGCCTTTGTTTTTAAGATAGCCCTGTTCAATAAGCTCATCTCTTATCTGGGTTATTTCGCTGTTTGTTTCACATCTTAGAACCGCTTCCTGAACAGATTCCAGATAGTTTATTTCTTCTTCGTTAAGCTTTTTTTGCTTTATGGTTTCAGCTTCTGCAGTTTTTTCCTTATTGTATTTTACATAATATCTCTGAGCGTTGGCAGAAGGGGAGAGGTCTTCCTTAAGAGGGATTTTTATTTCTTCCATATTTTCAGAATAAAAGTTTTCTAAAGTAATTTCTTTCATTCCCTGGGTTATTCTGTAGATGTTTGCAGTCAGAATATCGCCATACATTTTGTATTTGTCTCTTTTTGCAGCCTTCTGAAGGGTTTGCTCCTGAATCTGAAGCTTTTTATAGCATCTTTCAAGGCTTGTTTGTAAAAATTTCAAAAGGTCTCCGCTTCTTTGTCTGATGCTTTCCGATGAAGCTTTTTTCATATAGAAGCTGTCGAGAGCTTCATTCATGGTGGCGTAGTGTTCAACATCTGCAAGATTCTGATACTGACTGATATGAACAGATGAAAAATCAATAAGCTTTTTAGAATCCCTGTCGTTTATGATGCAAGGATTGAAATTCTTTTCTTTGGCATAGTTTATAATCTCACAGAATGAAGAAGCAACCCTTTCAAGGTCTTCTCCTGCAGATTCAATACCAAAAATATCACATCTGCCAAGCGCCTGTTGCACAGCCTCCCTTGCAATAAGTGGGCTTATTCCTGTGTAGGCATCAAGAAGCTGCTTCCATATTTCTTTTTCGCTTCTGTCAAGAGTATATAAAATATCTTCAGTCGTCTGGCTGAGGGGATTTTTTTTGTCCTGCGATGGCGGCAATTCATACATAAGCCCCGGCAACACTTGCCTTACACTACTGACAGAAATATCAACATGGATGATGCTGTCAAGGATTTTACCATCTTTATCTGTTAAAATAATGTTAGAGTGTTTGCCCATTATTTCAACAATTAGATTTTTTTCTGAAAGAAAGCCCATTTCGTCGTAGCTTTCTATTGCTATTTTGATTATTCTTTCAAAGCCTTCCTGAGAAACTGAGAGGATTTTTCCGCCGGATATGTGTTTTCTAAGAAGCATACAAAACATCGGCGGTTTTTCCGGGTTTTCCTTCTGGGTGTTTGTGATGTGGATTCTCGGATACGACGGGTTGGCGCAAATAAGAAGCCTGAAGACTCCGCCATATGTTCTCACCAACACCACAAGCTCGTCTCTTTCCGGCTGATGGATTTTGTCTATTCTTCCGCCCGTTAGCTTTTCTGATAATTCTGAGCATAGCGCAGATATAACAATGCCATCCAGTGCCATAACACTCTCACCCTTTCTTTCACATAATACATTTATTTTATCATAAAAACAGAATTCTTACAACATAAACTTACTTAAAGAACACAATTATATAAAAATAACCTCAGGTAAACTATGGTAATTATGAATTTATAACAAAGTTTTTCTTTGTGAAAAAAATATCGAAAAAATATTGAAAAAACCAAGATGATATGCTATAATACATTCGTATGTGTATATATGTTATAATACATTTATATTATAAAGTTTTACAGGAGGTACAAAAATGGCAAAGAAATTTAAAACCATGGATGGTAACAGCGCTGCCGCACATTGCGCCTATGCGTTTACCGAAGTTGCTGCTATCTATCCTATTACTCCATCTTCAAACATGGCAGAAAATGTTGACCAGTGGAGTGCAGACGGACTCAAAAACATCTTTGGCGAAACAGTTGATGTTGTTGAAATGCAGTCTGAAGCAGGTGCTGCAGGTGCAGTTCACGGTTCACTTCAGGCAGGTGCTTTAACAACAACTTTCACAGCATCTCAGGGTCTTCTTCTTATGATCCCCAATATGTATAAGATTGCAGGTGAGCTTCTTCCTTGCGTATTCCATGTAAGTGCAAGAGCTATCGCTGCTCACGCTCTTAACATCTTCGGTGATCATCAGGATGTTATGGCTTGCCGTCAGACAGGCTTTGCTATGCTCGCATCAGGTTCTGTTCAGGAAACAATGGACCTTGGCGGTGTGGCTCACTTAGCTTCTATCAAAGGAAGAGTTCCATTTGTTCACTTCTTCGATGGTTTCAGAACTTCTCACGAAATTCAGAAAGTTGAAGTTATGGATTATGAAGATCTTAAAGCACTCGTTGATATGGATGCAATCAAAGCATTCAAAGACAGAGCTTTAAATCCTGAACACCCCGTACTCAGAGGTACAGCTCAGAACTCTGATATCTACTTCCAGGGCAGAGAAGCTTCAAATAAATACTATGATGCTCTTCCCGACATCGTAGCTGACTACATGAAAGAAATTTCCAAAATCACCGGCAGAGACTACGCTCCTTTCACCTACTATGGTGCAGCTGATGCTGAAAAAATGATCGTAGCTATGGGTTCTGTAACAGAAGCTCTTGAAGAAACCGTTGATTATCTTAATGCTGCAGGTCAGAAAGTGGGCGTTATGAAGGTTCATCTTTACAGACCTTTCTCAGCTAAATATTTCTTCGATGTTATGCCAAAAACAGTTAAGAAAATTGCTGTTCTTGACAGAACAAAAGAACCCGGTTCACTTGGCGAACCTCTTTATCTTGATGTTTGCAACCTCTTCCTCGGAAAGAAGGATGCTCCCGTTATTGTTGGCGGTCGTTACGGTCTTGGTTCAAAAGATACAACTCCAACTCAGCTTGTTGCTGTGTATGCTAACCTTGATAAGGCTGAGCCCAAAAACGGATTCACAATCGGTATCGTTGATGATGTTACAAACCTCTCTCTCGAACTCGGTGAAAGAATCAATGCTGCTCCCGAAGGCACAACCCGTTGTAAATTCTGGGGCTTTGGTTCCGACGGTACAGTTGGTGCAAATAAAGACGCTATCAAAATCATCGGTGACAACACCGACCTTTATGCTCAGGCATATTTTGATTACGACTCCAAAAAGTCCGGCGGCGTAACAATGTCTCACTTAAGATTTGGTAAGAAACCTATTAAATCAACTTACCTCCTCGACGAAGCAGACTATATCGCTTGTCACAAACCTGCATATGTATATCAGTATGATATCTTAGAAGGTCTCAAAAAAGGCGGTACTTTCCTTCTTAACTGTGTATGGACAGATGAAGAACTCGATGAAAAGCTTCCTGCATCCATCAAGAAATATATCGCTGAAAATGATATTAAATTCTACACCATCAACGCTGTAGATGTTGCAGTTAAAGTTGGTCTCGGACCCACAAGAATCAACATGGTAACACAGAGTGCATTCTTCAAACTTGCCAATGTTATTCCTTTTGACCAGGCTGTTGAACTCATCAAAGCTGCTATCAAAAAGACATATGGCAAAAAAGGTGACGAAATCGTTAAGATGAACTGTGACGCTGTTGACGGTGCTATCGAAGCTCTCCACGAAGTTAAAGTTCCTGCTTCATGGAAAGATGCTGTAGATGCGGAAACTGTAAAAGCAGAAGTTCCTGCATTTATTGCAGACATCGTAAATCCTGTAAATGCTCAGAGAGGTTATAAACTCCCTGTTAGCACATTTGTTGGTGACGACAAAGAAGCCGGCACATTCGAAACAGGCACATCAAGATATGAAAAACGCGGTGTTGCTGTAAATGTTCCTGCATGGGATATCACAAAATGTATTCAGTGTAACCAGTGTTCACTCGTTTGTCCTCATGCTGCAATCCGTCCTGTTCTTCTCACAGAAGAAGAAGCTGCTAATAAGCCTGCAAGCTTTGAAACAAAAGCTGCAACAGGTATCGCAGGTATGCAGTATAGAATGCAGGTATCTCCTCTCGACTGTCTCGGTTGCGGAGTTTGTGCTAATGTATGTCCTGCTAAGGAAAAAGCTCTCGTTATGAAACCAATCGCTGAAGTTGAATGCGAAGCTCCTAACTGGGAATATGCAATGACAATTCCTTCAAAACAGAAGGATATGGATATCAGCAAGAATATCAAAAACTCACAGTTTGCAACACCTCTCCTTGAATTCTCCGGTGCTTGTGCAGGCTGTGGTGAAACACCTTATATCAAACTCATCACTCAGCTCTTCGGTGACAGAATGATGGTTGCCAACGCTACAGGTTGTACCTCAATCTGGGGTGGAAGTGCTCCTTCAATGCCATACTGCAAGAACGCAGAAGGCAAAGGTCCTGCTTGGGCTAACTCACTCTTTGAAGATAACGCTGAATTTGGTCTTGGTATGGTTCTTGCTGTTAAGAAAATCAGAAACACATTGGTTAACAGAATGAATTCTGTTATGGATGTTGTTAAACCCGAACTTGCTGCTGCATTCAAAGCTTGGATCGAAGGCAAAGACAATGCAGAAGCTTCTAAAGCTGCTGCTAAAGATATTATGGCTCTTATTGCAGATGCCGATATGTCAAATCCTGCAATCAAAGAAATTGCTGACCGCGTAGATTTCCTCGTTAAGAAATCACAGTGGGTATTCGGTGGTGACGGTTGGGCATACGATATCGGTTATGGCGGTCTTGACCATGTTATCGCTTCTGGTGAAGATGTAAATATCTTTGTTGTTGATACCGAAGTTTACTCCAACACAGGTGGACAGGCTTCTAAAGCAACACCTACCGCAGCTGTTGCAAAATTTGCAGCTTCAGGTATGAAGACAAAGAAAAAAGACCTTGGTATGATTGCTACAACCTATGGCTATGTTTATGTTGCTCAGATCGCTCTTGGCGCTAACATGCAGCAGGCTCTTACAGCAATTAAAGAAGCTGAAGCTTATCCAGGTCCTTCACTTATCATTGCTTATGCTCCATGTATCAACCATGGTATCAAAACCAAAGGTGGTATGGCTAATTCAATTGCAGAAGAAAAGAAAGCTGTTGAAACAGGCTACTGGCACCTCTGGAGATACAATCCTGATAACAAAGCAGAAGGTAAGAATCCTTTCGTTCTTGATTCTAAAGAACCCACAGGTGAAATCAAAGACTTCATGATGAATGAAAACAGATACCTCATGCTCCAGAAAGCATATCCTGAAATTGCAGGACAGCTCTTCGACAAAGCTGAGAAGGATCTTGTTGAAAGATACGAAGTTTACAAACGCATGGCTCAGAACTAATTTAAGCTTTGCATAAATTGTGCTTTGGCGGAGTTAAACTCCGCCAAAGCATTATTTTTTCCTTTGTAGAAAATACATACTGATGATAAAACAAACAAAACAAGCATATTATAAATAAAGATATAATTTGACAGTAAAAATCGGAGGATTTATAAATGTCAGAATTTACAGAACCTAAAAACAAGAAAAAAACGGTTGTGCTTTTCAGCATAATTTCCATTATATTGCTTATTCTTATAGCTGCCGGTGGATTTATAATTGCAAAAGCATCTTCCGATAATATATATGAAGGAGTGTGGGTAGGCAGTGTTAACCTTGGCGGAATGAATAAGTCTGATGCCATCCGCGAGCTTGCCAAAGCCTATGATATAGACGGGATAAATGTGAGAGTAAGGTGCGAAGATATCGAATTTGATATATATGGCTCCGAGTTTTCCCTTAAGCCCGACTTTGAAGCTACAGCCGACAAAGCTCTTTCCTATGGCAAAGATGGAAACATCTTTTCAAATTCAATAAAAATGATAAGTCTTCTTAAGAATAAGGAAAAAATAGGCCTGGTTATATCAGCAGACTATAATGTTTTGCAATATGCCATAAATGAACAGCTAGGCGAAAAGGTTAGCGATGTAGAGCAGTATAGTGTAGAGTTCGGCGAAGATGAGCTTATTGTTTTTAATGGCAGAAGCGGCAAGGTGGCATCTGCTCAGAAGCTTCTTGACCTTATTGCAGTATCTGTTGAGGAGGGCAGGCTTTCAGAGGTGATAAGCCTTGATATAGAAACTGCAGCTCCCGATCCTATAGATGTTAATAAGTTTATAAAGGAGTATAACCGCGAAGCAAAAAATGCCGAGGTTCAGGAAAAGGATGAAGAAATCATCATAATCCCGGAAGTGGTTGGAGTTGAGCTTGATGAAGAAAAGACAAGAAAAATTCTTGAAGAAAACAAAACTTCAAATGAAAGCTACACTATCCCTGCAAAAATAACATTTCCTGAAATAACATCTGCCCAGCTTGAGGCAGAATATCTTGACACCGTAATCGGAACCTACAGCAGCGACTATTCCACAAGTAGTCTCAATCGAAAAGAAAATATTCATCTTGCATCATCAAAAATTCATGGACTTACCTTAAACCCCGGCGAGGTTTTTTCATTCAATAATGTTGTTGGTCCAAGAACCCAGGGTGCAGGCTATAAAATAGCTCATGTATATAATGGGGGAAAGGTTGTGGACGGAATTGGTGGAGGAATATGTCAGGTGTCATCAACGCTTTATAATGCGGCAGTTTTTGCTGACCTCGAAATAGTCTATCGCACTAACCACAGCATGCCCGTTTCCTATGTTCCTCTTGGCAGAGATGCCACGGTGTCTTATGGAAGCATAGATTTTAAAATTAAAAACAATAAAGAAACTCCTATAAAATTTGAAGTTATAGGCGATGGTTCAACTCTTACGGTAAATGTTCTCGGAAGAGGAAAGTATTTAAAGGATATATCCATCGAAAGTGTCATCACAGGCTATATTCCCTATGGAACAGTTGAAATAAAAGACGATACAATGTTTGAGGGGGAGAGCAAGGTGCAGGAGCAGGGCTCCAATGGCACAAAGGTTGAAACCTATAAAATCATAAAGGAAAATGGAGAGGTTGTGTCCCGAAAGCTTCTTGCAAAGAGCAGATACACCCCTATATCGAAAGAAATAAAAATCGGCACCAAAAAGAGGGATTTGCCGCCAGAGGAGAAAAAAGAAGAAACACCACCTGTTTTAGCACAACCGGATAGCTCCGGAGAAAGCATACCTGCAGTAAGTGTGCCTTCTGATGCAGGAGATAAGCAAAATACAGTTATATCATCCGGTGAAAATGCAGAATAAGTTAATTAAAAAACAGGAAAAAATCCGATGGAATTTTTTCCTGTTTTATGTTTTATGCTGTATAGAAAATTATTGCTTTTAAGTTGTAATTGTATATTCAATGACTAGTTGATAAATTATTGTTTACCGAACTCAATGTTCGGTAAACAGTAAAGGGAAGAAGTAATAGTGAAGGGGGAATAGGTATGGAAGATTTTCGCCAAAAGGCGAAAATCAACCTAACTTATTCACTATTCCTTATTACCTATTACTTTAATTATTGTAGGACTGATTATAAAACCTCCCTCTGATGAGGGAGATGGATTCTGTAAAGCAAAAGACAGAGGGTGAGAGGGGCGTGTCAATGCACTTTTTGTTCACATATTTTTTTTCATAGACTTTAGCGCATTTTTTTCAAGTCTTGAAACCTGAGCCTGACTTATGCCCAGTTCTTTTGCCACTTCCATCTGTGTTCGTCCTTTAAAAAACCTGAGAGTCAGAATATGCTTTTCGCGGCTGTTTAGTTTTTTCATAGCTTCCTTAAGTGAAATTTCTTCTATCCAGTTTTCGTCAAGATTTTTTTCATCGCTGAGCTGGTCCATAACAAAAATAGCATCCGTTCCATCATTATAAACCGGTTCATAAAGTGACACAGGCTCCTGAATAGCATCAAGAGCAAATGCAACCTCTTCTTTTTCCATTCCGATTTCCTTAGCAATCTGGTCTATGGTTGGCTCTGTTTCGTTTTTAGTTGTCAGCTTTTCCTTTGCGCTAAGCGCCTTATATGCGGTATCTCTTAATGACCTGCTGACTCTTATAGAGTTGTTGTCTCTTAAATACCTTCTGATTTCTCCAATTATCATCGGCACAGCATAGGTTGAAAACTTAACATTCTGGCTTAAATCAAAATTATCTATAGATTTCATAAGTCCTATGCAGCCTACCTGAAATAGATCATCGGGGTTTTCCCCACGGTTTGAAAATTTTTGTATTACAGAAAGCACAAGCCTTAAATTCCCCTGAACAAATTTTTCTCTTGCAAATTTATCTCCTGATTTTATTTTTTTAAAAAGCAAAAGCTTTTCTTCGTTTGAAAGAACGGGTAGCTTAGATGTGTTTACTCCGCAAATTTCAACTTTATTAAGCATAAAACAAAACCTCCGGACTTTTAAAATGGTATTTTTTCTGATATTAAAATTTTTCCCGCGAGGATAGTTTTGTATACTGTCATAAAATGCAATTTTTTTGATGCACCTTTTTTAATATTTATCATATAATGTAAGGTAACGAATTCCGGAGGTGCTTTTTTGATTTCAGTTTTTTCTTATCTGGCAGGTTTTCTGGCAGAGGCAATATTTATGGTGTCTTATGTGACATCGGGGGCATCTTTTTTAAAGCCTCTTTCCCCTGCTGAAGAAACAGCATACATAGAAAAATGTAAAAACGGAGATTCTGAAGCAAAAAACAAACTGATTGAACATAATCTGAGGCTTGTGGCTCACATAGCCAAAAAATACTCCTTGAAGGGCTATGATAACGATGATATGATTTCCATAGGAACAATCGGACTGATAAAGGCTGTCACCTCATATAATCCCGAAAAAAATGTGAGCCTTGCCACATATTCTGCAAGATGCATTGAAAATGAAATTTTAATGACACTCCGTCAGGGGAAAAAATATCAGAATGAGGTGCTTTTGCAGGATACTGTAGGCTCTGATAAAGACGGGAAGGAGCTTTCTCTTATCGACCGCATCGGATGCGATGAAGAATCTGTGTTTGACGAGGTCAATCTTCGTCTTGGAATAAAACAGCTCTATCGGGAAATGAAAGAAGCACTAACCGGCAGAGAACAAAAAATTCTGGAATTAAGATACGGTCTTTATGGCACAGAAGCTCTCACTCAAAAAGAAATTTCATCTATGATGGGAATTTCAAGGTCATATGTTTCCCGGATTGAAAAAAAGGCAATAAAAAAGCTTTTCAGAAAAATGGGAGAACAATATTAAAAACGGGATGCAAAAAATTCAATTGAATTTTTTGCATCCCGTTTTGTCAGAATTTGTTTTCTTTATAAAACTCAACCAGCTTAAGGCCAAGTTCTGAAATTGTCACCTGAACCTTGTTTTTAAGGTCATAGTCTGTGGCTCCGTTTTCTTTAAGAGGAATATTGTCAATAAATATGATGAATGAAATATCAAAATCGTCACATAAAATAAGTGCCACATCATTTTCAACCTGAGATAATTCTCCGGTTTTGTTTGCAACTGTGATTTCCGGATATTTTTCTGAAATCTTTGCTGGAATTTTTCCGCGTCTTGTCTGGTTCTTTAAAAGATTTAAAGCAAAGGTGTTATATGGCTCGTCAAATCTTTTTTTGGAATATATTCCTTCAATAATAGCTAAAACATCTTCGCAGGATGTGTAGTTTTGGTATCCTGAAGGGCCTTCCGGCGGTGTTGTGTCGTGCATTTTTCTGTTTATTTCAGTATATTTATATCCTCTGTTTTTAATGTTTTTGTTTATGATATTTTCTTCGGTGACTTTTCTTGCGGCGTCAACTCCGCCAAAATCATCAATAAACAAATTGGCAGAAGTATTCTTGCTTTCGGTTATCATCAGCTCAAGCTCTTTTTCTTTTTCTTCTGTGAGCTCGTAGTCACCATCTTTAATTTCATCAAAAACAGTTTCCATAATAAAAAGCTTTATAACACTTGCGCTGTTCATTTTTTTGTTGTTATATGTAAGCTTTGCTCCGGTTCTTAAATTCTTTATTGAAAAAGATAAATCAACCGATGGGTATCTGTCTTTTACATATTTAACAAATTCATCCTTAAGAAGTAAAAGCTTTTCATTTTCGCTCTCAACTGCTTCATTTTTTGAATCTGCCTTTATTTTGGGTTCTGCTTTATTATTTTCGCCTTCGGCAATAAATTTTATGGTGTCCTGAATGGAAAAATCATTCGAATACCACAGTCCGCAGGAAAATCCAAGAGAAAATATGAGAATAAAGAGAATTACTTTTAATATGGCTCTTTTAATATTATCCCTGCGGCGGATTTTTTTAATTTGAATAAGTGGATTATCTTCTTGCATATTGCACCTCTTAGTTTTGGAATTGTGTCTCTAAAATGTGTTTTATTATTTTTTCCTGAATTATTTCCCTTGCCTGATTATCTTCAATATTTGTCTTATCTTCTTGTGTTTCAGAAAGAAGAGCAACAATAAGCTCTGTCTTTCCGTCACTTATATAGGCAACATTATTTGTGCATTGTCCGGTTAAGGCGTTAACATTATAAACATCGTAATATGCCGGAACATATTTTCTGATACCTATAGCTTCACCACTATTGGAAATGGATTTAAAAATATTTTTCATATATCTTTCGCTGCCAAACTCGCTGTTATATAAAAGAGAATAATACATTGAACCGATTTCCTTAGGTGTTGTGGCATTTGGTGAAACAGAATAGTCCACAAGGTCGCTGTTTATAAAGGTTTTTCGATTTATTTCGGTTGTTTTGTAACCATTTGATGAAAGCATACGGTTTATAACATCAAATCCGTTTTCTTCACCATATATTCCTGCGATATAGTCAACTATGAGATTGGATTTGTTGTTATCTCCGTAAACCGCAACATCTTCCACACACTCTTTAACTGTGAGAAGCTGACCGTCTTGATTTTTACTATGGGGTGCTTCTTTTCCATTTGGCAGGTAGTTAAAACGAACAGTAGCACTTTCAATATCAATGTCTTTTTCGCGGGCTGCTTTGGAAAGTGTGTCAAGAATAACAACCTGTCCCATAGCTGATGCCAGGAATTTGCGGTTTCCGTTGTAGCTGTATTCGTCTTCGGTGTTAATGTCATAAACATAAACGCCAAATTCAGTATAGTCGCTTTCGTAGTTAATTATGCTTTCTATAACATCATCATCAATTTTTTCAATATTTGATTTTTCTTCTTCTTTTTCCGGAGCGGTTGTCTTGGTCTGGGATATGTATGTATCATCTTCACCTGCAGGAGTTTCGCTGTTGTTTCCGCCTCCTGAAACAAGAAGTGAGATAACCACAATGAGTAAAATAACACATGCTGCACCCGAGCATATGGCAATAGTAAGGGTTTTGTTTTTTGCCATAGCATCAATTAAAAGCTTTAGTTTTTCTTTTGCTTTTTCAAGAGCGGGTTTTGCGTTTTCAAATCCTGACTTTGCGCCTTCTGAAAATTTTTTAATAGCACCGACAATATCTACTTTATTTTTGCTATTGTTTCCCGTGTTTATGTCGCTGCTGTAAAGGTTTTGAGGGTCTGAACTTCCGGAATTTTCAAAATCATAATGGGAATTTTCCGGCTCAGATAATTTACTTTTTTGTTTTACAGATGCTCCGCTGTTGATGGTGTTGTTGCTGTATAAAGATGCCATCTCTGTTTCTTTTGAAACTTTGTTTCCGCATTTGTTGCAGAATGTATCATCGGGATTTAGTTTATTTCCGCACTTTTCACAAAACATAAGAATTCCTCCAATTTTTAGATTATCAACATTTTACCACAAAAAAATACATTTGTATACAAAAAATCCAAAGAAAAATCTTTGGATTTTTAAAGTTATATTTTAAATGCTCTCATAGAGTTTAAAATTGCAATAAACGCAACTCCCACATCTGCCGACGCAAGAACGGGAGCATCGTTTATCCCGTCGCCCACATAACCAACAGCTTTATCGGGAGATGAAAGAAGCACTAACCGGCAGAGAACAGAAAATTCTGGAATTAAGATACGGTCTTTATGGCACAGAAGCTCTAACTCAAAAAGAAATTTCATCAATGATGGGAATTTCAAGGTCATATGTTTCCCGGATTGAAAAAAGGCTATAAAAAAGCTTTTTAATAAAATGAATAAAGATGGATAACAAAAGTCTGCTAAAACTTTAAGTTTTAGCAGACTTTTGTTAATTTAAAGTAAATTTATACTCCATGACTTCATCTGTAATACAATATTTTGTTTT
The DNA here is from genome assembly GCA_045644205.1 of Clostridia bacterium. GTDB lineage: Bacteria > Bacillota > Clostridia > UMGS1810 > UMGS1810 > RGIG1828. Next base: position 13,296 of record JAZRGM010000041.1, read on the forward strand.
AAGATGCGGTCCCTCGCTTCTTGAGCCTATACCTCTGTTTTTGTAACATATAATAACTTCCGTTGTGCCATCGCCTGTAAGCTCATCTGTGTGATTTGCCTTGTATAATTCTTCTATGCTGTAGGGCAGAGCAGAAAATTCAAACTCTTTATCTGAGCTTATTTTTAATTTGTGTTCATCTGTAAAACGTATCCATTTAACCTCTGTATGATTGCCGCATTCCTGTGGGTATACATATGGCTCAAATTCGTTTTCTGTATCTGTTTTCCAAAGTCCCATTTTTGTGTGAGCCTTATAGTCACAGTAGCATTCGTGACTTCCTCTTCCAAAATATTCAAAATTCTTCATTTTGTCTGTAAGGTGAAACCTCATACCAAATCTTAAAATCTCGTCTTTGGGGTCTGGATAGTATTCATCGAGGGTTTTTATAACACCCTCTTTAATTCTTTGGGCACGCAGTTTAAGATTTTTCTTTGCACATATTTCAATATCAAGTTTTGAATTTACAAAAATATAGTTTATATCCACAAAGAATAACGGAGATGAGCCGTTTGGTGCAAATGTGCCGCTTATTTTAACTGTGCAGCTGTTTTCATTGCTTTGTATGTCTGTACTTTTAGGCTTAAAGAATGCTGTGTGTAAAAACAAAGCCTCCCATTCTTCTTTTTTTCGTGCATCATTATCAGTAAGTGCTCTCCATATGGTTATATCACATGGCTTTTTCAAAAGCTCTTTGCCGTTTTCATCGATAGAGCATATCATCCCGAGGGCTTTGTCTATTTTGTATGTTTTTTTACTGTTTTTAACAGTTATATAGCGTTTTTGATTGTCAACACTAATGCTCTCTTTGGTTTCTTTTTCCATTGTAATTTTTTCACATGAAAGCTCAAACTGTGCAAATGCAAGCTCGTATCCTTTTTGTGCCCAGATAGTGTCATCTTTTGTTTTTGCATAAATTTCTATATATGCTCCGTCATTTACTTTATCGGGTATGTTATATTTAATCGTAATTTCTTTTGACATATGCGGAGCAAGGGAAATATCTATATTGCCTATGGATTTAACTTCTCCGTCAATATTTATCATTACCTCAAACACAAGCTCACTAAGGTCTGTAAAATCATATCGGTTTGTAAATATAAATTTACCATCTTTAATATCAATACAATCTATTTTAACGTTCTGCATAGTGTATTTAAGATTAATTAGTCCCGTAGACGGTCTGCGGCTTGGCATAACAAGTCCGTCACAGCAGTAATGACCGTCATGCGGAGTTTCGCCATGGTCACCGCCGTAGGTGAGCCTTGTTTTTCCGTTTGGAAGCTTTTCTAAAAGGGCATGGTCACACCATTCCCACACACATCCGCCTATAAGACGCGGATATTTGTAAAATAAATCCCAGTATTCATTCATTGAACCGGGGCCAAGCCCCATAGAATGAGCATATTCACATAGAAAATATGGTCTTTTATCGTTGGTATCAAGTGCACATTCTTCCACCCAATGATATGCAGTATACATACGGCTTACAACATCAACGCACGTATGGATAGGCATCTGATTTTTGCCATGGGCACGGTTTTTTTGTATAACTCTCTCATAGTGGATAAGCCTTGTTGGGTCTTTCTTTTTTGTCCATTGAGCCATTTTTATGTAATTATCGCCAAATTGGGCTTCGTTACCCAGTGACCACATAATAATACAAGGCGAATTTATATCCCTTTCAACCATTCTTTCCATTCTTGACATCATGGCCCTGGTCCATTCGGGATTTGAAGCTATGTCTTCGATGGAATCTGTCCAGTTTCCTGCGGCATCTGCAATAGAGGCGTCGGCACCGTGAGTTTCTATATCACATTCATCAATAACATAAAATCCATATTCGTCACAAAGAAGTAAAAATTCGGGAGTGTTTGGATAATGAGATGTTCTTATGCAGTTGATATTGTGTTTTTTCATAAGCTCAAGGTCTTTTATCATGTGCTCACGCGGAGTATAGTATCCATACTCAGGGTGCGAATCGTGACGGTTTACGCCCTTTAGTTTAACTGACACCCCGTTTATTAAAAGCTCGCCCTTATCTGATGTTTCTATAGTCCTGAAGCCTGTCCTGATGCATATATATTCTCCGTTGCATTCTATCACCACGCTGTAGAGCACAGGCTTTTCTGCCGACCATAAGAGAGGGTTTTCTATTTTTTTAACTTCCTTTAAATCAGGTGTAAAATATTTAACACTATACGGAAGCTCTTTTCCTTTAAAATCAGCTTCTATATCTATTCTGCCATCTATATGCGGCTTTATTTCGATATCTCTTATATGGTTAAGCGGTCTTGAAAGGGTATATACATCTCTGAATATACCATGAAGCCTGAAAAAGTCCTGATCCTCAAGGTAGCTTTCGGCATTGTAGGCATATACTACGGCTATCAGGGTATTGGTACCGTCATTTACAAAATCTGTTATATCAAATTCAGCCTGCAGGTGACTTCCTCTGCTCATGCCTGCGTAGGAATTATTTATGTATAGCTCAAAGTAGCTTGATACGCCCTCAAATATAATATATGTTCTGCCGTTTTTATTTGCTGAAAATTCTCTTTTGTAAACAGCAACATCATTCATAGTACGTGTATATGGTATGTCATACTGAAAAGGGTATTTTACATCAGTATAGTGAGCCTGACCATATCCCATACATTCATAAGAGCAGGGGACCTTTATTTTGTCTGTAAATACAATTTCACTTATATCATCAGGCAGGTCAAGGGGCGTTTCAAAAAATCTGAAATCCCATTCACCGTTTAAAAGTGTATATTTTTTGGAAGTTTCATTCTTTCGTTTTAACGCGTCAGCTTCATTTTCAAATGGAATATAGTATGAACGCTGAGGTTCACGATTTTCGCTTATAATGTGTAGATTATTGTACTTTTCCATAATACACCTCGCAAAATTATGATTTTGGCTACCAAATGTTTGAAATCAGTATATCATAAGACATGTGCAACTGCAAGACTTTTTTAAGACATTAAATTAACAAAAGCAGACAAATATATCTGCAGATTTTCTCTGCATTTATATTTATCTGCTTTAGATTTTTGGTTTGTTAGTTTAGTCTACGGCTAACTTAAATGCTCTCATGGCATTTAATATCGCAATAAAAGCCACACCCACATCTGCAAAAACAGCTGCCCACATATTTGCAATTCCCAAAACTCCCATCACCATAACAAGAAGCTTTATCCCAATTGCAAACACCACATTTTCTCTGACAATTCTGTTTGTTTTGCGGCAAATTCTGCAGGCAAGAGAAATTTTAATAAGCTTGTCATCTGTTATAACAATATCGGCTGCTTCAATTGCGGCATCAGAACCCAGACTTCCCATAGCAATTCCCACATCTGCCGATGCAAGAACGGGAGCATCGTTTATCCCGTCGCCCACATAGCCAACAGCTTTATTTGCTGACAATTTTTTCGCTATAATTTCGTTAAGCTTTGTTACCTTGTCCTGGGGCAGAAGCTGAGAATAGTATTTGTCTATACCAAGCTTTTCAGCTACCAAGCTTGCATTGGAATCAAGATCTCCTGTGAGCATACAGGTTTTGATGCCTGTTTTTTTAAGCTCTTTTATTGCATTTAAGGCATCGTCTTTTATGCTGTCGGAAATAAGGATATAACCCATATATTTATCATCACAGCTGATGTGAACAGCGGTGCCGGCAGCCTTTGGCTTTGCGGTGGCAATACCTATATTATTCATAAGCTCAGAGTTTCCTGCATATATTTTCTTTCCATCATATGTGGCGCACACTCCAAGCCCCGCCATATTTGTAAAATCGCTGATACCGTCAAAGGGTTTAATTCCGGCATAGTCCTTTATCGACTTTGCAACAGGGTGGTCGCTGTAGTATTCAGCAATAGATGCCAGCCTTATAAGCTCATCGGTGTTGCAGTTTTCAGAATGAATTTCGCTGACGGTAAAATTCCCCTTGGTAAGGGTTCCGGTTTTGTCAAAAACAATGGTTTCCAGCTTCCCCAAAAGCTCAAGATAGTTTGCACCTTTAATGAGTATTCCGTGTTTTGAAGCACATCCGATAGATGCAAAAAAACCAAGCGGCACCGAAATCACAAGCGCACATGGACAGGATATAACCAAAAATATCAATGCTCTTTTAAACCACAGAGCGAATGAGCCTATAAATAATGGCGGTATAAACGCTGTTAAAACAGCGCAGATAACCACAAATGGCGTATACACAGAAGAAAACCTTGTTATAAATTTTTCGCTTTTAGCCTTGTTGAAGCCCGAGTTTTCCACAAGCTCTAAAATTTTTGAAACTGTGGAATTCTCAAAGCTTTTTGTAACCTTTATCTTAAGATTGGATGTAAGATTTATGCTTCCGCTTAATATTTCTTCTCCCGGGCAGACATCTTTTGGAAGACTTTCTCCTGTGAGCGATGCCATATCAAGGCTGGAGGCTCCTTCAATTATAATTCCGTCAAGGGGAACCTTCTCTCCCGGCTTTACCACAATCACATCACCAGGCTCAACCTCAAAAGGGTCAACTATAGTCAGCTCTCCGTCTTTTTCAATATTGGCATATTCCGGGCAGATGTCCATTAAATCTTTTATTGACTTGCGGCTCTTTGCCACAGCGTAGCTCTGAAAAAATTCTCCCACCTGATAAAAGAGCATAACTGCCACACACTCTGTGTAGTCACCAAGGATATAAGCTCCTATTGTTGCGATACACATAAGAAAATTTTCATCAAAAACCTTTCTCTTTCTTATGTTTTTATAGGCATCGGAAAGTACCTTATGTCCAAGGATAATATATGCTGTTGTGAGAGGCACAATTTCAAATACCTTGTCAAGAAGGAAAAAATGATTTAAAACTAAAACAGCTGCAAATAAAACAGAGCCTGCAATTATATTTATTCCAAGCTTTTTTTGTGATTTTGAAAGTGTCATTTTAAAACCCTCTTATTCTGCACACACATCGGGGAATTTCTTTTTTCCAAGCTCAATAGCATTTTTAATTGCGTCTTCACTCTCGGCAGTTACTATCATTTTTTCTAATATAAAGTTCATTTTTGCATCTTCAATGCCTTCGGCATTTTTAATAATCTTTTCAAATTCTGCAGCGCAGTGTCCACAGTCAAGACCTGTTACCTTAATCATCTTTTTCATAATTTATCATTCCTTTATTAATTATTCTGATATATGCTCCATGCCCATTCCGATTATAGTTCTCACATGGTCATCCGAAAGACTGTAAAACACAGTTTTTCCCTCCCGGCGGAATTTAACAAGCTTTGCCTGCTTTAAAACTCTCAGCTGATGGGAGATAGCAGAGGTTGTCATTGAAAGAAGCTGCGCTATATCACAAACACACATCTCTTCTTCAAAAAGACAATAAAGAATTTTAATTCTTGTACTGTCGGCAAAAACCTTATATAGTTCAGCTAAATCATATAGCATGATTTCGTCGGGCATATCTTTTTTTACTCTTTCCACAAGCTCATCATGAGCATGCATATATTCGCAGGAAGGAGTTTCGTTTGCCATAATTCATCATCCTTTCACTTGAACATCTGTTCAAATGTTATTATATGCCATTATTGCCTGAATGTCAATATATTTACATTAAAATTACAAATATTTTATATACATTTTATTCCATATAAGTTTATGATATAATAAAATTAGCCATTGGACTATTAAAAAAGAAAGGATTGGTCTATATGAAAAAATTAAGTCTGGTAGCATTAATCATTGTATCTCTTATTTTGTCGGCATCGGTATTTGCTCTTGAAGCTCCAAATCCGGCAGGCAATCCTCCTGATTATTATCTTGAATCAGATGGCACCATAACAATGCGCTCAGAAATGGGACAGCTTGGTGATATGGGAATAATGAGCGATGGAGATATGAGAATAAGTCCATTTGAAACAATAACCCGTGGAGAAATGGCAAGAATAATCACTCAGATTGATGGCTATGATGATTTAGAAGTTTTTAAAATTACCGGTGAAAAGAAAACATGTGATTTTATTGATGTATCTTCAAAAAATCCATATTTTTCATCTATAAACTATGTTTCCGCACACGGAATTAAAATTATGAATGGCTATGGAAATGATTTATTCCTTCCCGATAAAGATATTACATATAGTGAAGCGGTGAAAACAATTATAACTGCTCTTGGTTATGAGCCATTGGCCCTCCAGAAGGGTGGCTATCCTCAGGGGTATCTTGATGTTGCAAATGAGCTAGGTATAATTCTTTATCCCCATGCCGAGGATCATAATATAACAGGGCAGGAGCTTTGCGATATAATACATAAATCACTTGATGTTCCTTTAATGAAGCAAAATGGCTTTGGAGCAGTTGTGAGCTATGTGGTGATGGATGGCAATAATGGAACTGAGCTTCAAACTCTTAGAATAATGCGTGAAGCAAAATAACTAAATAAAGTAATTAAAGCTGTTTTTTATCTCTTTCCTGTGATGAAAAACAGCTTTTTTATTTGACAAATATATAGCTATATGTTATAATTTGAAAATGATACTCACTATCAAATTGAGGTGACACTATGGATAATAAAAGCTATAAAACCAGGCAGAGAGAAATTCTTCTTGAGTTTTTCAAATCAAACAGCGATAAATGCTTTCTTGCTAAAGATATAATAAAGAATTCTTCAATAGTTCTCGGCGAGGCAACAATCTATCGCACCCTTGCAAAGTTTGTTGAAGAAGGTGTTTTGAAAAAATTCATATCGCCATCAGGTGAGGGAAGCTACTATCAGTATAACGAATGTAGCCACGGATGCAGCTCTCATTTTCATCTCAGATGTGTTCATTGCGGCAATCTTTTTCATATGGATTGCTCATTTTTAAAAGATATGACAAGCCATATTGAATCTGAGCATGGGTTCAGCGTGGACAATTCAAAAACTATTCTCTACGGAACCTGCAAAAATTGCGGATAGGAATAAAAATGAAAAAACAGATAATTAAACTTTTAAAAATTCTAATATTATGTATTTTGTGTGTGGGTGTTTTTTGTTCTTGCGCCAGAGTGGAAACAAATAAGAAAGATGGTAGCATAAGCATTGTAACGCTTGGCTTTCCCCAATATGACATAGCAAGGGCAGTCTGTGGAAATGATGCAAATATCAGAATGCTTATCCGCCCCGGAACAGAGGCTCACAACTATGAACCTTCAATATCGGATATTGTTGCCATAGAAAATGCAGATGTGTTTATATATAATGGCGGAGAATCAGATGTGTGGGTAGATAAAATTCTTTCCTCACTCCGCAATAGGAACATAAAAATTGTATCCTTTATGGATGTAGAAAAAATCACTCTCTATAAAGAAAGCAGTATTCACCATAGTCATTCTCATGGTGGTGAACATATCCACCATAATAAACATAAAACTCATTCCTATGATGAACACATATGGACATCTCCTAAAAACATGATGGTTCTTGTGGAGAATGTGTGCGATGTTTTGTGTGAGATAAATCCCGAAATGTCCAATATATATAAAGGCAATGCCCAAAAATACTTATCCGGGATAATAAAACTCGATGAAGAACTTGAAGCTATCGCCGGAGAATCTTCCCATAAGCTCATAGCTGTTGCCGATAGATTTCCTTTTTTATATCTTGCAAAGGATTATGACATCGAATATATGGCTCTTTTTTCAGGATGTTCTCCCGAAGGTGATGCAGGCCCCGTGTATATGGCAGAAATGATAGGGGAAATAAAGCACCACTCAATAGATTCTGTGTTTCACATAGAGCTTTCAAATGAAAAAATGGCTGATGTTATCTGCGAAAACACAGGAGCAAAAAAACTCTTGCTTCATTCCTGTCAGAATGTGAGTAAAGAAGAATTTGAAAGCGGAAAAACCTATCTTGATATAATGAAACAAAATATAGAAAATTTAAAGGAGGCGCTTTTGTAATGCCCCTTATTGAAGCAAAAAATCTTTCTGTGTCTTATGCAGGAAAAAGAATAATAGATTCAGTAAGCTTTCGGATTGAAGAAGGGGATTTCCTTTGCATTGTTGGAGAAAATGGCACAGGGAAAACAACTCTCTTAAAAGCAATAACGGGCCTTAAAAAGCCTGATGGCGGAAGTCTTGTGATGGATAAAAACCTAAAAAAAAGCCATATTGGCTATCTTCCTCAGCAAACCGATATTCAAAAAGATTTTCCGGCAGGGGTAAAGGAAATTGTGCTATCGGGATTTCTTGGAGGAATGGGACTTATTCCCTTCTATTCTTCAAAGCAAAAAGAAAAAGCAAAGGAAATTATGAAAAGTCTTGAAATAGAAGAACTTTCAAAAAAATGCTACCATGAGCTATCCGGCGGTCAGCAGCAAAGAGTGCTACTTGCAAGGGCGCTTTGTGCTTCAAAAAAGCTTCTTATTTTAGATGAACCAACCTCCGCTCTTGACCAGACAGCCGCAGATGAATTCTACAGGCTCATTTCAAAGCTCAACAAAGAGAAAATGACAATTGTTATGATTTCCCATGATATAAAAAATGCAGTCTCCTCTTCAAATAAGGTTTTGCATCTTGGAGAAACAAAGCCTCTTTATTATGGCAGCAGAGAGGAATATGTTAAAGAATTTCTTTCCGATAAGGGGGCGCAGATGTGATGGATATTATTTATCTTATAACCAACTATGATTTTATCTGGCGCGCTTTTATCGCAGGCCTTGCCATAACCCTTTGTGCTTCTGTTCTTGGTGTGACAATAGTTTTAAAAAGGCTTTCAATGATTGGAGATGGTCTTTCTCATATAAGCTTTGGCGCAATAGCTGTTGCCACAGCTCTTGGTTTTGCTCCTCTTAAGCTTGCAATTCCCGTTGCGGCGCTATCGAGCATAATCCTTTTTCATCTTGGCGGCAAGAAAATGAAGGGCGATTCCGGAATTGCAGTTATTTCCTCGGGTAGCTTGGCTCTTGGAATAATTATGATTTCATATAGCGGCTCGGGCGCTGATATGAATAATTTCCTTATTGGCAGTCTTTATTCTGTTGATAAAAACGACCTTTTGGTATCAATAGGTCTTTGTGTTTTTGTGGGCATTTGTTTTATTCTTTTTTTCAACAGGATTTTCTCTGTTACCTTTGATGAAGATTTTTCAAATGTAACCGGCTCCGGCACAGTAATAGTTTCAAATCTTATGGCAATACTTACCTCCCTTACCGTTGTAATTGGTATGCGTCTTATGGGAGCACTGCTTATATCCAGCCTTATAGTTTTTCCTGCTCTTTCTGCTATGAGGGTGTTTAAATCCTTTAAAAGTGTGAGCCTTTGCTCTCTTGTTATCTCCGTTATAAGCTTTTGTTTTGGTTTTTTTCTAACCCTTATTTTAGATTCTGTTCCCACAGGAGCCTGTATAACAATAACAAATCTTTTTATATTCCTTATTATGTCGTTTATTTCCTATATAAAAGAAAAATAAAAAAGCAGGCTAAGCCTGCTTTTTTAATATCTTATATTTAGTTTTTCCAGCATAAGCCTTGCAGCTTCCTGCTGGGCTTTTTTCTTGTTTGAACCCTTTGCTTTTATGGTTTTGTTATTTCCGCATATAAGCTCAACCTCAAAGGTTTTTTCGTGATCGGGACCCGTTTCGGATATAAGCTCATATTCAGGAAACATACCTCTGCTCTGACAATATTCCTGAAGCACAGATTTATAATCGGTTTCTCTTCCTCTGTGCTCAGCAGCCTCCACAATAGCCGGAGTAAGCCATGACAGAACCATTTTTTTAATATTGTCAAAATCACTGTCGAGATAAATTGCCGCAATAACTGATTCCATAGCATCAGATGTCACAGAAGGTTTTTCATTTCCACCGCAAAGAAGCTCCCCTTTTCCCATAATCATATAATCACCGAGATTAAGAGATGATGCCAGCTTTGCCAATGAACTTTCGCAGACAACAGATGCTCTGATTTTTGAAAGTTCACCTTCTGAACGGTTTTTGTAGTTGAGATATAAATACTCGCTCACGCAAAGCCCCAAAACTGAATCACCAAGAAACTCCATTCTTTCATTGGATGATAATTTCTTATCTTTATGCTCATTGAGATATGAGGTGTGGGTGAGAGCATTTTTTAAATATGCAATATTTTTGAATTTGTAGCCAAGATGTTTTTCAAATTCATGTATATCCGACATATTTGCACCGCCTGATATTAAATCTTATATTAAAGGTTTTCGCAGTTTGCTTTTATGTAGTCAACAACATCACCAACGGTGGAAATGTTTTCAGCTTCCTCTTCATCGATTTCCATATCGAATTCGTCTTCAATAGCCATAACAAGCTCAACAACATCAAGTGAATCTGCGCCAAGGTCTTCAATAAAGGTGGTTTCCATAGTCACATCATCTTCAGCAGCACCAAGCTGGTCTGCAATTATTTTTCTTATTCTTTCAAATACCATATTATTTACCTCTTTTCTGAATATTGATATAGCGTAATGATATTACATTATATTTCATTAGTCAATAATTTAATGACAACGCTTTAATATAATATCACGATACTTACCAAAAATCAATATAAAATATTGCTTTAATTTTTTTTGTGTGGTATACTCAATTTATCAAAATATACTAATAACGGGGATGGCGAAAATGAACACATATCACAGAGTATATGCCCTGGTTAACCTTGATGCTATAAAATATAATATATCTCAGATAACAAATAATATTCCAAAGAGTATTTATCTTATGCCTGTTGTAAAAGCTGATGCCTATGGTCACGGAGCAGAGCAGGTGGCACAGTCGATTGAAAATATGTCCCATGGATTTTGTGTTGCCACAATCGAAGAAGCTGTGCAGCTAAGAAATATAGGAATAAAAAAACCAATTCTTATTCTGGGCACACTTTCTTTCAACAATTTTGAAGAAGCTGTTTTAAATGATATAAGCATAAATATCTATACTTCCGAAATGGCAGAAAAGCTCTCTGAGTTTTGTGAAAAATGCAAAAAAAATGCGTCAGTTCATATCTGTGTTGACACAGGAATGAATCGAATAGGCCTTTACTGTGATGATGATGGAATAGATAAAGTTTTAAAAATTGTGTCATATAAAAATCTTACTGTGGAGGGAATCTTCTCTCATTATGCCACAGCCGACGAAGAAGATAAAACAGTCAGCGTTTTGCAAAGAGAAAAATTCGATGTTTTCTGCAAAAAATTAGCCGAAAAAGGAATAGATTTTAAATACAAACATATCTGTAACAGCGCGGCTATATGTGATATGAGTGATAAATGCTATTCGGTGGTAAGACCGGGAATAATAATCTATGGTGTTTATCCTTCGGATGATGTTTCAAAAAAGATGAATCTAAAGCCTGGTCTTGAGCTGAAATCTCATGTTTCATATATTAAAAAAGTTCCGGCAGGTGAGGGAATAAGCTATGGTCATACCTTTGTCACAAAGGAAGAACGCATAATTGCCACCATTCCTGTTGGCTATGGTGACGGATATCCAAGATCTCTTTCAAATAGAGGAAGAGTAATTATAAACGGTCAGTATGCACCGATAGTTGGAAGAATTTGTATGGATCAGTTTATGGTTGACATTACAGATATTCCCGGTGTCAATATTGAAGACACAGTCACCCTTATTGGTTATGACGGGCAAGCGTGTATTACGGCAGATGAGATAGCAAATCTTTGCGGAACAATAAGCTATGAAATCCTTTGTCAGATAGGCAAGAGAGTTCCAAGAATATATAAATAAGATAATAGTGAATAGAGAAAAGAGAATAGAAATAGTTGAAATCCGCCCTTGCAGGCGGATTTCTTCATTTTCTTTTCACTCTTCACTTTTCACTATTATCTATTATATGTTTTCCGTATATCCCTTATCTTCCTTCAGATTCTCTCCCTTTGCGGCTGATGTTGCAAGGAAGTCGCATCTTTCGTTTTCAGGATGTCCGTCGTGGCCTTTAACCCATCTTAGCTCAACATCGTGAATATTTAAAAGCCTTATAAGCTCTTCAAAAAGCTCCTTGTTTTTAACCTTTTCTCTTTTGCTGTTTTTCCATCCGTTTTTCTGCCAGGAATCAATCCATTTCTGGTTAACAGAATCCACAAGATACTTTGAGTCGCTGTAAAGAATAACTTTGCAGGGTTCTTTTAGTGCGTTAAGCCCTGTAAGAGCTGCCATAATTTCCATGCGGTTGTTAGTTGTACATTCAAAACCCTCAGATATTTCCTTTATCTTTCCCATGTAATTAAGAATAACACCAAACCCGCCTTTTCCGGGATTCCCGCTGCAGGCACCGTCGGTATATATAGTAACTTCCTTCATATGCTTAACCTCTTGTATTGAGAACTCTTTTACTTACCTTCTGAATCATAATTTTGTCTATTGTGGGATATGTTGAAAAAATAATTATAAATCCGCAAAGTGAGAAGAATATAACAGGAATAACGACTCCGGCAATAATTCCGGTTAAGGCGAGTGAATAAATAAGACCTGCTATAATAATAGCCAAAAATGCAGTTATCAGAACATTAAGGGGAAGCTTTGCTATTGCAAAAATAAGAGCATTTTTAAAAAGCTTGCCAAAATCCAATTTAAAGGTAACCATCATGGTGTAAATGTAGTAATGAGCCCAGGTAAAAACGATAGTTACTGCCATAACAAATATCGCCCCCATCATAGGGATGACTGTTCCCATTTCGGGAGCGTCAACGGGCATAATATAGAGATAAAACATAAGAGCCACATAAAGCACAAGATACCCTGAAATATCAATAATGCTCATTATAATACCCTGTTTGAAATTCTTTTTGAAATGCTCAAAAAAATCACTCATAACCCAGCTGTGTTCTCTTCTTTGCATATTTCTTATAACATAGGTAAATCCGGCTGTTGCAGGGCCTGTTATAAAAACAGAAACCACAAGAAGAATTGTTCCTGCAAGAGATGGAGTAAATATCACAGGCGGATATTTTAAAATATCTGCTGAAGTTTCAATAAGAGAATTAACTATCACTGAATAGTAAATTCCTAAAATGAGAGGTAACAGACATATAAAATATATAAAATTAAGGCCAATAAGTCTTGTGAATTTTTCAAAAAACAATTCAAAAAAAAGAAAAAATCTTCTTTTTTCAGGAGCGTTTTTATCAATGCCCTTTCCGGGCTTGGATTCTTTTGTAATATATTTTGCCATTTTAAAACCTGCTTTCGTGAAATAGTTGTCCGCAAAAAGCGATAGCTTATTTTATCACAAATCTGAAATAAAATCAATATCAACAAAAAGCCCTGCACCAAATAACTTGATACAGAGCTTTTTATTTTCATTCATAATAGCTTTTTAGCTATTATTTCATAGTTTCTTCGTAGGATTTGATCATTTTTTTAACCAGCTGCCCACCGATAGAACCGGCCTGTCTTGATGTTAAGTCACCGTTATAACCCTGTTTGAGGTTAACGCCAACTTCTGATGCAGCTTCCATTTTGAATCTTTCCATAGCTTCTTTAGCTTCAGGAACAACATTTTTAGCCATAATTTTTTTACTCTCCTTGAAAAATAATTGCAAATTAGCTTTGCAATAACTATTTTGCTCCGGGAGAGCATTTATATTCAGGTAGTTTTTAGCTTAAAAGTTATTTTCAGGAAATTATTTCGTTTTCTGTTTTTTCACCATTTATTCCACTTGCAACCTCCATTTTTGAAATGGAAATTTCATAAGCAGTTTTTGTTATGCTTTCTTCTTCAGAGATTTTTTTCTGATATTCTCTTGATTGAATTCTGCCCCAGATTTTTATATTGTCGCCAACGCTTAGCCCCGATGAAAATCTTGCATTTCTTCCCCAGGCAATGCAGGGGATATAGTCGGATTTATTGTATGCACGATTGACAGCAATTAAAATATCTGTTATTTCCCTTCCAAAAGGTGTTGTTCTATAGACAGGTGGCTTGCATAAAAATCCGTTAAGATAAATATAGTTTGGATTTTTCTGACTTTCCTCCGGAGAAAATTCATCTGAAATGGCAATATCTCTGGCAAACACAGTAAGAATAAGCTTGCTTCCTGTGTCGGAATAATTGTTGTACGAGCGGAATTGCCCGCTTACGGTTACAAAGCTTCCTCTGCTAAGGTCTATTGAGCTTAAAAGTCTTTCTGAAACAGTAACATTAATATAGTCACATATATCAGAAAGTCTCATAACTCTCAGCACAAATGAGTAAAATGCCTCACCGTAGATTTCATGACTCACACTAAGCTCGCTGTCCACAAGCCCTGTAAGCTGAACCTCATTGTTTAAATTTACATTGTCCATGGTTAGTTTTCCGTCCTCTCATAAGTTTATATTAAAGTTTATTCCCCTGATGGAAAATTATTCTATTAAAGTTTCGCCTTTTTATCCTCTGAAAAAACCATATCTGATAGTTTGCCTGTGTATCCGATAATATTCTATCTTTTGCGATTGAGTTTTTGAAAAAATAGTAGCTTAAAATTCAAATTATGCGTTTGTTATCCTTGACAAAACATAACACAATAGGATATAATGTACTGTATGATTTTATGTAATTTTATGCGTAGATATATTGGAGGTACTTATGTCAGGACATTCAAAATGGAATAATATTAAACATAAAAAGGAAAAATCTGATGCTCAGAAAGCCAAGATTTTCACCAAAATGGGCAGAGAAATTGCTGTTGCTGCAAAATCCGGCGGCAGTGACCCCGAAACTAACGGTCGTTTAAAAGACGCTATTGCAAAGGCTCGTTCTTTCAATATGCCAAATGATAACATCGCCAGAGTAATCAAAAAAGCTGCCGGCGAACAGAATATGGATAATTATGAAGATATCAATTACGAAGGCTATGGCCCAAGCGGCGTTGCTGTTATAGTTGAAACCCTTACAGATAACCGCAACCGTACTGCAGGTGATTTAAGACACTATTTCGATAAATTCGGCGGTAACCTTGGAACAAATGGTTCGGTATCGTGGATGTTTGACCAGAAGGGCATACTCATCGTTAATAAATCAGATTCAGTTGACGAAGATGAACTCACTATGGACGCTCTCGATGCCGGTGCCGATGATTTTGGTGTTGAGGATGAATTCTACGAGATTTCAACCTCACCCGAAGAATTTCACGCTGTAAGAGACAGCCTTGAAGCAAAAGGCTATGTTTTTGAATCTGCAGGTCTTGAAATGATTCCGCAGAATTATATCACACTCACAGATGAACACGATATATTAATGATGGAAAAGCTTATTGAACATCTTGAAGATAATGATGATGTTCAGAATATCTATCACAACTGGGAAGAAGCAGAATAAAATCCGTATAAAGCATCTGTTTTGATTTTTACCAAATAATAAACACACAGGAGGCTTTACAAGGTGGATAAAATTCTCATTAATGGCGGCAAAGCCTTAACGGGCGAAGTCCATATCAGCGGAGCCAAAAATGCGGCTGTTGCCATTCTTCCTGCTGCTCTTCTGGTAGAAGGAAAATGTATTATAGAAAATGTTCCCGATATAAGTGATGTTGACAGTATAATAAAAATGATGTCATCTCTTGGGGCAAAGGTTGAAAAAATAGATTATAACACGGTTTCTGTGGATGCCACAGCTCTCAGTCAGTGGAGAGCAAATCCTGAGCTTGCTCTTAAAATGAGAGCATCCTATTACCTTATGGGTGTTCTTATCGGAAGATTCCATAGGGCAAGTGTTCCACCACCGGGTGGTTGCAATTTTGGCACACGCCCCATAGACCAGCATTTGAAAAGCTTTGAATCTCTGGGATGCAGCATAGAATGTGATGAAACCTTTGTCAATATTGATGCTTCTCTTCTGTCGGGGGCAAATGTGTGCTTTGATGTTGTAAGCGTCGGAGCCACAATAAATGCGATTTTAGCAGCTGTTCTGGCTCCGGGTAAGACTGTTCTTGAAAACTGTGCTAAAGAACCCCATGTTGTTGACCTTGCCAATTTCTTGAATTCTGCGGGGGCAAGAATTGTCGGTGCAGGCACAGATGTTATAAAAATCCGTGGCGTTGAACATCTCACAGGTGTTACATATTCAATAATTCCCGATCAGATAGAAGCCGGAACATATATGGCGGCGGCTGTTGCAACAAGGGGAAATATTTTAGTTAAAAACATTATCCCCAAGCATCTCGATTGCATAACCTCAAAATTTATCGAGATGGGTGTTAAAATTGAAGAATATGATGAAGAAATTCGTGTAATAGCAGATAAACCTCTAAAAAGCATAAGGGTAAAAACATTCCCATATCCCGGTTTTCCCACCGACCTGCAGCCCCAGATGGTTGTTCTTCTGGCAACGGTTGAAGGAAAAAGTGTGGTAACGGAGGGTGTCTGGGAGTCGCGTTTCCAATATATAGAAGAGCTTGAAAAAATGGGTATCAGAGTTTCTGTGGATGGAACTGTTGCTACGATTGATGGTGGTGCTCCGATTAAGGGGGCAAGCCTTAAGGCAACCGATTTAAGAGCGGGAGCGAGCATGATTATTGCAGCTCTTGCCGCAGAAGGCACAAGCGAGGTTTATGAACTTCGTCACATTGACAGAGGTTATGAACATATAGTAGAAAAGCTCCGCGGAATCGGAGCAGATATCGAAAGAATCGATGACTAAATTTTTAAGTCTTTTCAGTTCAAGCTCAGGAAATTCGATTCTCATATCAAATGATGACACCAATATCCTGATTGATGCCGGAGTCAGCGCAAGCCGGATTGCAGCTTCTCTTGATAAAGCAGGGATAGGGCCGGAACAGATAGATGCTATATTTGTTACTCATGAACATAGCGACCATATATCCGGAATCCGTGTTCTTGAAAAGAAATATAATATCCCCGTGTATGCCAATGCACCAACAATGGAAGGCGTTTTAAAAAGCGCTCCGTCGATTGCCCCCGGCAATGCCCGGATTATATCGGCATCAAATGTATATGACATACGCTCTATGAAGGTTAAACCTTTTATAACCCCTCATGATTCCGCATCATCTTTAGGATATGTTATTGAATCAGAAAACAAAAAATACGCAGTTGCCACAGACACCGGCTGCATCACAAAAGCAATGCTTTCAGCTCTCGCGGGGAGTGAAGCTGTTGTGATTGAAGCAAACCACGATATAAAGATGCTTGAAGGAGGGTCTTATCCCTATCCTTTAAAAAGAAGAATTCTTTCAGACAAAGGGCATCTTTCAAACGATAAATGCGCCTGGCTTGCAACCCAGCTTGCAATCTGGGGAACAAAGAGAATTCTCCTGGGACATTTAAGCAAAGAGAATAACACGCCTGCCATAGCTTTTAACTGTGTTAAAAAAAGTCTTGAATCAAATGGCTTTAAGCTTGGAACAGATGTTATTCTGAAGGTTGCAGAGGCTGATGATGTAAGCTTTATATAGTTTTTGTAAATAAATATTGACTTATCTGTAAAAATAGGGTATACTTTAGCCAAGGTAGAGGTGCGACAGATATCAGTAGTGGGATAAAAGCTCAAAACAGCTCCCATAAAAGGATTTGCCGCCGAAATCTGCATATTCTGTTTTGAGATATGCAGGTTGGTGTGTGTTAAAAAATGGCACGCACTGTCACTTTAAGTGGAGAGCTATCGGGGGTATAATACACAAAAAGTATCTTAAACCGTCGAGAGCTTTCTCAGACGGTTTTTTTTGTTTTAAAATAAAAATCAGGAGGTTTCACTAATGAAAAGCAAAAAACTTATTAACATTTGTGCCATCTTAGTTGTGCTCATTGTTGTTGCAGTTGCTGCTTTCACAGTTAAAACAACTGCCACAGTTGATTGTGGTGCGTGTGGCGGTGCTGGTGAAAGAATTGAAATGGTGTGTCTTGACTGCGAAGGCGCAGGAGAAGACTGCACAGCCTGCGACGGAAAAGGCGGAGCAGGCGAAATGATTGCCTGCGCAGATTGTGAAGGCTTGGGTCAGGTTGCTGCCGATAACAACTATTATGCAACCTTTGTATCACTCCTTCCCCCTGTGATTGCAATTGCCCTTGCTCTTATCACAAAAGAAGTGTATAGCTCACTCTTTGTTGGTATTGCAGTTGGCGGTCTTTTTGCAGCAAACTTCAAACCTGTTGCAGCAGTTGATAACATTGTAAGTGGCGGTCTTATTCAGGCAGTGTCCGATACAGCCGGTATCTTTGTATTCCTTGTTGTCCTCGGAATAATGGTTGCTCTTGTAAATAAAGCAGGCGGAAGTGCTGCTTTTGGAAGATGGGCAGAAAAGAATATCAAATCAAAAATTGGTGCATCAATTGCCACATTTATTTTAGGTGTTCTCATCTTTATTGACGACTATTTCAACTGCCTGACAGTTGGCTCTGTTATGTGCCCTGTTACTGACAAACACAAAATCTCAAGAGCAAAGCTTGCATATTTAATAGATGCCACAGCAGCTCCCGTTTGTATGATAGCACCCATTTCATCATGGGCAGCGGCAGTTTCCGAATATGCCGGCGACGGTGCAGACGGTCTCACACTTTTCATCCAGGCTATTCCATATAACTTCTATTCACTCTTAACCTTTGTATTTATCATAGCCTTGGTGCTTATGAAATTTGACTATGGCCCAATGAAGCTTCATGAATTAAACGCTGCAAAAGGTGACCTTTTCACAACAGGTGAAAGAGTGGAAGCTGCAAACGAAAAAGAAGCAAATCCCAAAGGCAGAGTTGTAGACCTTGTTCTTCCCATAATTGTTCTTATTGCAATAAGTGTGTTTGCCCTTGTGTATGTTGGCGGTATCTTTGACGGTGCTTCATTTGTGGAAGCATTTGGAAACACAGATGCCACAGTTGGTCTTCCCTGGGGCGGCATTATCACTCTTGTAATCACAATGGCATATCTTATTTTAAGAAAAACCATCACCTTCAAAGATGCAATGGAATGTGTTCCAAAAGGATTTATAGCAATGGTTCCTGCCATTTTAATTCTCACCTTAGCTGCATCACTCAAAAATGTAAACGGACTTCTTGGCTCCGATGCATTTGTTGACCAGATGCTTGGCGGTGCTGCAGCACTCCAGAGATTCCTTCCCGCAATCATTTTCCTTGTTGCAATCGGTATCTCTTTTGCCACAGGAACATCATGGGGAACATTTGGTATCTTAATTCCTATAGTTCTTGCAATCTTCCCTGTTGGAAGCGAACTTGGCATCATTGGTATGTCAGCTTGTCTTGCAGGTTCAGTATGCGGAGACCACTGCTCACCAATTTCCGACACAACCATTATGTCTTCAGCCGGTGCTCAGTGTAACCATATAAATCATGTTTCAACTCAGCTCCCCTATGCAATAACAGTTGCAGCTATTTCCTTTGTTATGTATGTAGTTGCAGGCTTTATTCAGAACTGGATGATTCTTCTTCCTGTTGGTGCTGTGTTAACAGTTGCTATTCTTTTTGTTATTAAATCAATGACCAAAAAAGAAGCGTAAGATTAAATAATAATTATAAATTCGGGGTACTTTAAATAAGTACCCCGAATTTTTTGAAAAATTTTTAAAAAAAGCTTGACAATATTTGCATTTTCTGTTAGAATATCATTCGTACTCTTTGAGAAAACAAAATATAGCCCTGTCGCCAAGTTGGTAAGGCACCGGATTCTGATTCCGGCATTTCGGAGGTTCGAGTCCTTCCAGGGCTGTTAAAAAATAATAACCGCATCTTGTGTGCGGTTATTGTTTTTTAAAATTAAATAGAAAGGACTCTACATTGTGAAGCAATATGATGTCCTTCCGGGGTATATCGTCACTCAAATACCAAACAAATCATTTATTTTCACACCAATCGTGCCAGTAAAGCACGATTGATTTTTTTCATTTTAGGTCTGTGTATCAGACTTTCCATATATAATTCTTAAAAGAGGTGATTTTTAAATGACAGACATAATTCTTTTGCACTCAGAATATTTATTAAGACTTTTAATTTCGGTAATCTGCGGATTTGCCATCGGTTTTGAAAGAAAAAACCGTAATAAAGAAGCAGGAATAAGAACCCATGTTATTGTTGCTCTTGCATCATGTCTTATGATGATAATTTCAAAATATGGTTTCAACGATCTTTTAAACGCCGGCGACGCCCGCTTTGACGGCTCACGAATTGCATCTCAGATAGTTTCCGGAATAGGTTTCCTCGGTGCCGGAATGATATTTGTTCATAAGAATTCCATCAAAGGCCTCACGACTGCAGCCGGTATATGGGCAACATCAGGAATCGGTATGGCAATTGGTGCCGGATTATATTTAATTGGAACGGTAACAACTGTTCTAGTTGTATTCCTGCAGGTTTTTCTTCATATAGAATTTAAAGCTCTCAAACATGGCACAACAAATGAATACATAATCCATCTTAAAAACACAGGAAACGGAATAGACATAGTTAAAAAGCTTATAGCCGACACAAAAATCAACTGCGATATTCTTTCTGTTTCCAAAAAAGATGATGGCGTGAGAATTGTTGTTGAAATAACCTACACAGACAATGATATGCTCTATAGTTTCATTAAGCATGCTCTTGCGATTGATGAAATCCTTGAGGTGTATTCTGAATAGCTTCGTTCAGGTTTGTTCATATAATGATTGATTTTTTTTAAGTGTTATGCTAAAATAAACTATATATAGTTTATTTTAGCATTTTTTTAGGAGGGGTTACAGTTGTTTTTCAAAAAAGATAAAAATTTTGATGAAAAACCCGAAAAAGAGATAGTATCTCAGATATCCGAAACAGAAGTTGTCAGCGAAGACGATTCTATAGACACAGTAGAAAGGTTTTTGTCGGATAATCCTCAGGATACAGAATTTCCCTATTCATTCCATAAGCCTGAGCCTTATCCTATGGATCTTATATCTGTTATAACCAAAATGCTTCAGAAGCTTTTCCCCGATACCAGAAAAGCATATCTTTTGGAAGCACGCCAGAACAAAAAGAAAGGCTATCTGCTTATTGTAGATATTGAACCAAAGTTTTTGAAGATATTAAATATCTATTCTGATGGTGAAACCAAAAAGGTTAGGGGAGATTTTCCCATAGAGTGCATACTCTATTCAAAATCAGGAACCATTACAGAAGGTATTGATCCTTTTTTTGTTAAGGAAACTGCAGAATCAAAGGCAAATAATCTAGCATCAAAGGAATTTTCGGGAGAAATTGTTTTTTCTGATATGCCTGAGTTTGAATTATGGAAAAACACAGATAAGAAAGATGTTCATTCCGGACTTGAAGATGAGAGTGTGGATGAATTATCATCTCCGGACAATAGTGAAGAGGAAAAGCCTGCATCAGATGAAGAAAATTCAGAAAATATGAAGCCATCTGATACTGTTGCAAATGGGGAAGAATCGACAGAAGAAAATCAGGAAACAATAGAACCTGATGAAGAAACAGCCAACACAAAGCTTTCCTGTTCTGATAAAAAAGAGCTTTTTTCCATTTTGATGGAATATGCCGAAAAAGAAAGCGATTCAGCTTTTACCCTTGCTTCTTCAGCATTAAATGAATTTGTTTTCTGTATTGCATATAGCTGCAAAAACCAGGAATTTTCAGACGAAATAGCACAGGAGCTTCCAATTGATGACAGCTTCAGCTTTTTTGTTCTTGTAAATCCCGATGATGAAACAATTGCAGTTCCTTTGTTTACCGATGAAACCAAAGCACAGGAATTTGCTAAGAAGAATAACTGCTCCATGGCTTATGTAAAGATTAAAGATTTCATCACATCATCTGCAGCAGAAGCTTCAAATTTTGATGAAATAGTTATAAATCCCTATGAAGAGAGCATTGTATTTCCGTCTGCTCATCCGTTTTTTGCGGAATAATATTAAAGGAATGATAAAATGAAAAAGTATGTAAAAATTCTGCTTTGTATATGTGCGGTATGTTTTTCTGTTGTCGTTATGACATCGTGTTCCAAGGAAAAAGAGATTCAATCCGATGGCTATAGCAAACAGGAAATCTTAGATAAATATCAGGGTATTGCCGATGACTCCAATTCCGATAAACCTCTGGGAAGCGATTCCTCTGTTCTTGGAATCGGTTTTTCTGATATTGATTTCACTTTTACCTCTGCCGACAACACTCTTGCTTTTTCTCTTGATAACAATAGCTTTGTAAAGATGGCTCTTGGCGGAACTTTCTATAACTATATTAAGCCCGGAAGTGAGCTTTCCACCTTTGATGCCGGTTATAAAACAGCAAGGGGAATAAGCCTTGCAAATAAGGCAGAAGATATCCTTATGACCTATGGAATATCCGATGAAAACGCCATATTTATAAAACCGGGGGACACCATATACTATAAACCCACCCTTGGTAAGTTTTCCGGCAAGCTCACAGCTCTTTATGCTAAAGAAAACTCTGAAGAAGGCTATAAGCTCCTCAAAGCAAAGGATGCTCAGAAATTTGTATATCTGAGACCAAATGACAGTGCCTATATGAATCCTGAAAGCATAATGTCGAAATTTTCATCATATTCATCTCTTGTTTCAATAGATATAACAGCAGATGAAGAAGGAAATGTTTCTGAAATTGTATTCTATAAGTTTGACAAATAAATAACACAAAAGAAGGGGCTGTCTCAATAATCGTATACAGTGAATAATTATGCATAGTCAGCTTGTAGGGAATGGATTTATCCATTCCACGGAACGCATAAATGCGTT
>JAZRGM010000042.1:0-7275 GCA_045644205.1 Clostridia bacterium
AAAGCAGAACTTTTAAAATCAATTGATATTGTTTCAAAAGCAATCAATCCAAATAATCCTGTTGATATTTTAAAAGGAATAAAAATTGAAGCAACAGATGTTATAAAATTTACAGGAAGCGATAATGAACTTTCTATTGAAAGTATTTTAAATGCAGAGGTACAGGAAGAAGGAACACTTACCGTTGATTCAAGAATATTTTTTGATATTATAAAAAATCTTCCTGACGGAAAGGTTAAAATTTTTACATCTGATAAAAATGAATTAAAAATAATCTGTTCCAACACAAATTTTAATATTCTTTATTTTTCATCAGAAGGTTATCCCGATATTAAAAAAATAGAAAACGGAGATAACATAAGAATTTATTCTAAAAATTTAAAACAACTTATTAAAAACACAATATTTGCAGTTTCTGAAAATGAAGCAAGACCTATTCTTTCGGGAACACTTTTTGAAGTTGAAAAATCAAATATGAAAGCTGTGTCTGTGGATAGCTACAGACTGGCTCTGAGAAATCAGATTATTCCGGAAACTGAATTTACAGATTTAAAATTTGTTGTTTCAGCAAAAATATTAAATGAAATCTGCAAAATTTTAAAAGATGATAATGCAATTGTGGATATAACAGTTAAAAATAACAATTGTATGTTTACTTTTGATAATTTCACAATTATCACCCGTCTTATTGAAGGTGACTTTTTCGATTATAATAAATTTATCCCAACTCATTCAAATATTTCTGTTAAGGTAAATGTTAAGGCAATAACAGAAATGATAGAAAGAGCAGCAATTATTATAAACTATGATGATCCCAAGCTTCCCATAAGCTTAAAAATTAGAAATTCGGAAATAGTGGTTGAATGTATTTCAAAATTTGGTAATTTCTGTGAGTGTATTGATGTTGATAAATATGGAGATGACCTTTTAATCGGAGTTGATTCAAGACTTATTTTAAATGCATTAAAATGCATCACAGATGAATATGCAATAATAGAATTTACCAACGAACAGGGACCAATCGTTATAAAACCTCAGGAAGGAGAAGGATTTATTTATCTTGTTCTTCCCATGATATTAAAAAACAGGGATTGATAAAATGACAGAAATTAAAATAACAACACCATTTATAAAATTAGATCAGCTCATAAAATTTGCAGGCATTTCTTTTGACGGTGCCGAGGCAAAAGAAATGGTTCTGCAAGGATTAGTTAAGGTAAATGGTGAAACAGAATTAAGACGAGGCAGAAAGCTTTATAAAGGAGACACAGTTCAAATTGAATTAGAAGAAAAATTTGAACTCATTGTTGGCTGATGTATATAAAAAGTTTAAAGCTAAAAAATTTCAGAAACTATGATGAAGCAAAAATAAGCTTCAGCCCCGGAAAAAATATTATTTTTGGGCTAAATGGTCAGGGAAAAACAAATATTATTGAAGCACTTTATTTTCTTCAGTCCGGAAGGTCCTATAGATGCACAAAGGAAAAAGAAACAATAAAATTCGGATGCGAATATGCAAGAATTGAGGCAGAATTTGAAAAGGACGAAATAAAAAACAATATCCTGTTTTTTATTTCGGACAAAAAGAGCGTTAAATTAAACGGAGTTTTGATAGACCGTCTTTCTGAAATAATAGGAAATATAAATATAGTTATATTTACCCCCGACCATCTTAATTTAGTAAAAGAGGGACCCTCAGTAAGAAGAAGCTTTATCGATAGCTTTATAAGTCAGCTAAAGCCTGCCTATTTTAAAAATTTAATAAATTATTATAAGGTTTTAAAGCAAAGAAATAATATTTTAAAATCAAATAATAAATCTATGCTTTCAACAATTTCTGTGTGGAATGAAAAGCTTGCAGAATTATCGGCAGAAATTTTTAAAATGAGAGAAGCCGCAATTGAAAAAATAAACAGCAGGATAAATAATGTTACAAAGGGTTTTGAAGATGAATTTTTAAAGCTTAGCTATCTCCCCGGAATAAAAGGAGATATAAGTGATAAGGAAAACATTATAAAACAGCTTGAAGATAATTTTGAAAGAGATTTAGAATACAGAATGACCATGATAGGACCCCACAGAGATGACTTTGAAATATTTATGGATGGAGAAAATATAAAAAAATATGGTTCTCAGGGGCAGCAGAGGTCTTGTGTTTTAAAATTGAAACTTTCCGAATGTGAAATAATAAAAGAAAAGACGGGAGAAATGCCTCCTATACTTTTAGATGATATTTTAAGTGAGCTTGATGAAAACAGACGACATCTCTTTATTGAAAATATAAAAGATACCCAGGTGATAATAACCTGTACTGATAAAGAATTTTTAAATGGAATGGAAGGTTATTATTTTAGGGTTGAAAAAGGAAAAATAAAAAGAGAAAATTAAGAGGTGAAATTATGTTTCTTCATTTAGGCGGCGATACTTTAGTTAAAACAAAAACAATTGTTGCAATAATGGATTTGGAAACAAGCTCTGTTTCTAAAATAACAAAAGAATTTTTAAAAAAGGTAACAAAGCTCAATAGAGTTGTTAATATTAACACATATGATTTGCCAAAATCATATGTAATATGCGAAGAAAATGGAGAAATGACTGTTTATGTTTCTCCCATTTCATCAAGAACGATAAATAAAAGAGCAGAAGCAAACAGTATTAAAGAGAGTTTAAATTTCTAACTGAAAGGAATGAATAATAAATGCCGGAAATAACAAATAATTATGACGAAAGTCAGATTCAGGTTCTGGAAGGTCTTGAAGCTGTTAGAAAAAGACCGGGCATGTATATTGGTTCAACATCAATAAGAGGTCTTCATCACCTTGTTTATGAAATTGTGGATAATAGTATTGATGAAGCTCTTGCCGGCTTTTGTACTCAGATTGATGTAACATTAAATAAGGATAACTCTGTAACCGTAAGAGATAATGGAAGAGGAATGCCAACAGGAATTCATCCAAAAATGGGAATAAGCACCCTGGATGTTATATTCACAGTTCTCCACGCAGGCGGAAAATTTGGTGGCGGAGGATATAAGGTTTCCGGAGGTCTCCATGGTGTTGGTGCATCTGTTGTTAACGCTCTTTCCACAAAGCTTGAGGTTAAAGTCTGGGATGGAAAACAAATTCATTTAAGAAAATTTGAAAAGGGTGTGCCTCAGGGAGAGGTTGAAATAATAGGTAAAACAGATAAAACAGGAACAGAGGTTACCTTCTGGGCAGATGGTGAAATATTTGAAGAAACCTATTATGAATATGAAACACTTCTTAAAAGATTAAGAGAACAGGCGTTTTTAAATGGCGGAATAAAAATTAATTTCACCGATGCAAGACCGGAAGAACCAATCAGCGAATCTCTCCATTATGACGGTGGAATTAAAAATTTCGTTTCCTATCTTTTTTCTGAAAAGAAAAAAAGAAAAGAAAGCCTTGAATATATTCACGAAGATGTTATCTATGTGAGCGGAGAAAGAGAAGGTTCAATGGCAGAGGTAGCAGTTCAGTGGAACACAGGCTTTGATGAAGTTGTTGAATCCTTTGCAAATAATATTTCCACCACAGAAGGCGGAACCCACGAAACAGGCTTTAAAGCAGCTCTCACAAGGGTTTTAGTTGATTATGCAAGAAAGCATAAATTAATGAAGGATGATGAAGAATTAACAGGTGAAGATGCCAGAGAAGGTATGATAGCTGTTATTTCTGTTAAGCTTGAAGAACCTCAGTTTGAAGGACAGACCAAAACAAAACTTGGAAATTCCGAAATGAGGGGCTTAGTTGAAAATATAGTTAAAGAAAAGCTTGCAGATTTTCTTGAAGAAAACCCTGCAGTTGGAAAATCTATAATTGAAAAGGC
This sequence comes from Clostridia bacterium, assembly GCA_045644205.1. Lineage (GTDB taxonomy): Bacteria > Bacillota > Clostridia > UMGS1810 > UMGS1810 > RGIG1828. Next base: position 3,850 of record JAZRGM010000042.1, read on the forward strand.
TCTTATGGCATCAAGAGCAAGAATTGCCGCAAGAAAAGCCAGGGAAGCCACAAGAAAAACACCTCTTGGCTCCAGCACACTCCCCGGAAAGCTTACCGATTGTATTGTTAAAGACCCAACCAAAACAGAAATATATATCGTCGAGGGTGATTCAGCGGGTGGCTCTGCAAAAAATGGAAGAGACAGTAAATATCAGGCAATACTCCCTCTCTGGGGAAAAATGCTTAATGTTGAAAAGGCAAGAGCAGATAAGGTATACGGAAACGACAAATTAACTCCCGTTATCCAGGCTCTCGGCACAGGCATTGCTGCAGAATTCAATATTGAAAAATTAAGATATGATAAAATAATAATTATGGCCGATGCCGATGTTGACGGAGCGCACATCCAGACACTTCTTTTAACATTTTTCTTCAGATTTATGCGTCCTTTAATTGAAACAGGCCACATATACTTAGCAAAACCACCTCTGTATAAGCTTTCAAGAGGAAAAAAATCTGAGGTGGCATTCAGCGATGAAGAAAGAGACCGCATCAGCGAAGTTTTAAAAGACGGCGATGAAAATGCCAAGGTAGATATCAGCCGTTATAAAGGTCTTGGTGAAATGAACCCTGAAGAATTATGGGAAACAACAATGGACCCCAAAAACAGAATTCTTTTAAAGGTTACCCTGGAAGATGCTGAAAAAGCAGATAATATATTCACAGTTTTAATGGGTGACGAGGTTGAACCAAGAAGACAGTTTATTGAAGAAAATGCACAGTATGTAACAAATCTTGATGTTTGATTTTTTTAGTGCATATCGAAAGGAATGATAAAGCTTGGCAAAAAATAAAAAATATGAAGATTCTCATTTTGAAGAATATTTTGATACCCAGACTATAGTTGATGTTGATATTGAAAAAAGAATGAGAGAGGCATTTATAGACTATGCCATGAGCGTTATTGTAAGTCGTGCTCTCCCTGATGTCAGAGACGGTTTAAAGCCTGTTCACAGAAGAATTCTTTATGCTATGTATGAAGAACATTTAACCGTTGACAAACCATTCTTTAAATCAGCCACAACCGTTGGTAATGTTATCGGTCGTTATCATCCCCATGGTGACGCATCGGTTTATGACGCAATGGTAAGATTAGCTCAGGATTTCTCTATGAGATATCCTCTTATCGACGGTCACGGAAACTTTGGTTCAGTTGACGGCGACCCCCCGGCTGCCTACCGATACACAGAAGCCAGAATGAGTAAAATTTCAAATATTCTTCTGGAAAATATTGATAAAGACACAGTTGATTTTGCTCCCAACTTCGATGAAAAAAGAAAAGAGCCTCTTGTTTTGCCAACAAGAATTCCAACCCTTCTTATTAATGGTAGCTCCGGTATTGCAGTTGGTATGGCAACCTATATTCCTCCCCATAACTTAACAGAGGTTTTAAATGGTGCCATAGCTCAGATAGACGATCCCGAAATATCTGTTGAAGACCTTATGGAATACATACAGGGTCCCGATTTTCCAACAAAAGCATCAATAATGGGAAAAAGCGGAATAAGAGCTGCTTATGCCACAGGTAAAGGAAGAATAATCGTCAGAGCAAAAACACAGATAGAAGAAAGAAAAGATGGAACATCTTCTATTATTGTTACAGAGCTTCCCTATCAGGTTAATAAAAAAATGCTTGTTGAGTCTATAGCAGCACTTGTTAAGGATAAAAAAATTGAAGGACTTTCCGATATTGACGACCATTCATCCGACAGAGTCGGCATTCGTCTTGAGATTTTTCTTAAAAGAGATGCTAATCCTCAGGTTGTTTTAAATCAGCTCTTTAAATATACAAAGCTTCAGGACAGCCTGTCGATAAATATGCTTGCCATAAAAGACGGCAGACCAAAAACAATGGGCTTAAAGGAAATACTTGACCAGTATATTATTTTCCAGAAGAAAATAGTTACAAGAAGAACACAGTATGACCTTAAAAAAGCCGAAGCAAGAATGCATATTTTAGAGGGCTTAAGAATTGCTCTTAATAATATTGATGAAATAATAAATATTATAAGAAATTCTTATGACGATGCAAAAGAAAGACTTATGGAAACCTTTGGTCTTTCCGAAATTCAGGCGCAGAGCGTTCTTGATATGCGCTTAGGTCAGCTCCAAAAATTAAACGGAGAAAAGATTGAAGAAGAATATGCAGAGCTTTCATTAAGGGTGAGCGAATATAAAAAGCTCTTATCTGATGAAGGCGAACTTATGAATCAGATTAAAAAGGAAATCATTGAAATAAGAGATAAATATGGTGATGAAAGACTCACCACAATTGAGCCTGCCATAGATATTATTGAAGATGAGGACCTTATTGAAAGAGAAGAATGTGTCCTGACTATGACACACTTTGGCTATATAAAGCGCCTTCCCTTAGATACCTATAAGAGTCAGCACAGAGGCGGAAGGGGAATTGCAGGTCTTTCCACAAGAGAGGAAGACTTTGTTGAAAAAATCTTTACAGCCTCCAGCCACGATTTTATTTTATTCTTCACCAACACAGGAAGAATGTTTAAAACAAAGGTATATCGTATTCCGGAAGCAGGCAGAACTGCAAAGGGAACTGCTGTTGTAAATCTTATTGGTCTTGAAAAGGATGAAAAGGTCACAGCCATGATTCCTGTTAAGGAATTTTCTGAAGATAAATATCTCACTATGATAACAAAGCTTGGCTTTGTTAAAAAGACCAATTTAAGTGACTACGATACCAACCGTAAGGGCGGTCTTATCGCCATCACACTCCGCGAGGGTGATGAGCTGATGGGTGTTGATTTAACAAATGGAAATAATAATATTATCCTTTGCACCAAAAATGGTATGTGCATCAAATTCAAAGAAACCGATGTCCGTCCTATGGGTAGAGGAGCATCGGGTGTAACCGGTATTCGTCTTGGAAAAGATGACTATGTTATAGGCGGAAGTGTGTGTGAAGATGATGTCAAGCTTCTCACAGTTACAGAAAATGGTTTTGGTAAAAAGACAGATATTAATGAATTCAAATGTCAGAACAGAGCCGGACGCGGTGTTACAGGCTATAAGATTACTGAAAAAACAGGTCTTGTTGCAGGTATTGCTGTGATAAAAGAAGGCGACGACCTGATGGTTATCACCTCCGACGGTATCATAATCAGAATGAACACCGATGAAATCTCCACCTTCGGCAGAGTTACCCAGGGTGTTAAGGTTATGAGAACCTCAGATGATGTTCATGTTGTTTCTATAGCTAAGGCAGATAAGGAAGAAGAGCAGGAAGAAGAAATAACAAAAACAGAGGAAATATCCACTGAGACTTCTCAGAATGAATAAGAATTAATTAAATTAAAATAAAATTATTCTAAAAAAATCGAGGACAAAAAAGTCCTCGATTTTTTTCTTTTTTGTGAAAAAT
>JAZRGM010000043.1:0-60683 GCA_045644205.1 Clostridia bacterium
CTCTTGAAGATGAAGAAATTCTCACATCAGCTGATGATGTGGTTTCCCAAGAAGCTGAGGAAATTGAAATTGGCGAAAACGATGCCGAAGAAGTAATCGCAGAAGATACTGAGGAAATATCTGAAGAAGACGATGCCGAAGATTTTGAAGATGGTCAATACGCTGACTACGATGAAAGCGAAGAAGAAGCAACTGTAAAATCAGGTAAGCTTGTAAGATTTGTGGCATTTTTCCTTGCTGTTGTTGTTTTGTTTTTCGGCGGAAAGTTTTTGTGGAGTAATTTCGGCCCCGGTAGTGTTATAAGCGTTGTTTCTTTTGACAAAGAAGATGTTGTGGGAACATATAAAGATGCACTCTATGGCAGATACTATACCTTTAAGCCTGATGCCAAAGAGCTTGAAACAAAAGAAAAATCAAGCTCTGCTGAAAGTGAAGCAATAAGCTACGATGGCACCTATGAAACAGGCTTCACCAAAGAATATATTAATAGTGTTCTTGTTAATCAGTATGTAATCGACAATAACCTTCTTGAAGAATACGAAGCCTACATTAAAGAAAATGAGCTTCTTGTTGATGATTTCAACGGATTTGCAAAAAAGAAAAAAATAACCAAAGAAAAGCTGGATGCCATTGATCAGGAATATCAGTATGTTCAGATGGGCAATAATTATAAAACAACAGGTAAATGGTCTTATGATGATAAGGCAAAGCTTGTAATTCTCTATGATGATGCCGGAAATCAGATAAGCACTCTCTATGTTAAGAGAGAAGGTCTGGTGGCAGATAGCGGCTATATGGCAGGCAGAACAGGCTTTGGAAAAACCTTTAATGCAAAATATATGAGCAGAAATTATGAATATGGTGTAACAGAAACCATAAGCACCTATAACGACGGAATGTGCGTATCCACAATAGTTCAGGATGGCGGCAATGAGCCTGTTTACACAGCAGGAACCTATAAGCTTAAAGATGGAGTTATAGTATTTAATATATCCGGTGAAACACTCAGATACCGCAAGGTAACCGGCGGTCTTGGATTTATGGTATACACAAAATAATTTCAGGTCTTGAAAAGGAGGTGTGATAGTGGCAGAAAGCAAAAGAAAAGTAATTCTCATAAGTGTTGCGGCGGTGTTTATTATAACATCGGTAATTATTTATCTTTCCATGTCGGGATGTCAGTCATTTAAAGACGAGAACAGCGATATTGCAGCCACATCCGACTCCGTTCCCGGCGGAAACAACAGTAACATAAAACCGGAGATGACAGCCAAAGAGGTTCAGGGATATTATATCGACGATTCCGACGGATGGTATTATAGCTTTGTTTATTCACCCAATCGTGAATTTGACGGAACATTTTCCGCAGGCTACGACCAGAACCACTCCGCCACTTTAGATAACCCTCAGAAGCATTTTAATGCTATGGGAAAATGGACTCTTAAAGATGGCGAAATAAAGCTCTATAATGACGAAGGCTATCAGCAGTCTATGTGGGTTTGCGGTGATTATATAGTTGATTCCCAAAATTATTTTGTTGGTGAGTTTCCCAGGGGAAAAGAAAAATTTCAGGCAGTCTTTACCTGCAAAGCAGGGGAGAGCGGCGACAGCCAGGTTCTCAATTTCTATGATGACGGAAAGCTTATTATGGAGATTATCCGCAACGATGGTGCTGCCGATAGTAACGAACCCTCAGAGCTTCCCCCGCATCAGCTCTTTGCCGGAACCTACACAATAGAAAACGATAAGCTGATAACCGAAATAAATGGAGCGCCCCAGGAGTTTTATATTTCTGATGATGGGTTGGCTAAGTGGATATATAACAAGAGATAAAAGATTAAAAGAAAATAAAAATGGAGGGGTTTGTAAAATTTTTACAAACCCTTTTTAGAAAATAAAAAGATTCTGTGTTGACTATTTGTGTTAATTATGTTAAAGTAAACTTAATTAAATAATTAAAATAAGGCGGACTTTTTTATGGAAATAAAAGAACTTATAAAAGAATTTATATCTGTTTTTGGCGGAACTGAAGAGGGGATAAGAGTTTTTGCATCTCCCGGCAGAGTAAATATGATTGGTGAACACACCGACTACAGCGGCGGCTATGTTTTTCCGGCTGCTCTTAAAATGAAAACCACAATAGTAATGAGAAAAAGAGACGATAATCTTATCCGTCTTAAGGCAACCGACCTGGATGGTATTGTGGAAGCTGATATAAATAAACTTGGCGACTATCGCGGCATCCCCTGGGGCGACTATCAGATAGGCGTTGCCTATATACTTCAGAATGCAGGCTATGACATCTGCGGAGCCGATATGCTCTATGACGACACAGTTCCCCATGGCGGCGGGCTTTCATCATCTGCGGCAATCGAGGTTTCAACAGCTCTGTGTTTTGCCACTCTTTCCAATGAGAAAAACGGGATAAAGGAACCCCCCGATATGATAGAAATGGCAAAGCTCGGTCAGAAGGCAGAGCATGAATATGCAGGAGTAAACTGCGGAATAATGGATCAGTTTGCATCTGCAATGGGAAAAGAAAATCATGCAATCTTTTTAAATTGCCGCGATTTAAGCTATGAGCTTGTTCCTCTTGATTTAAAGGGAATGAAAATTGTTATTTCCAACACAAATAAAAAACACTCTCTCGGAAGCTCAAAATATAACGAAAGAAGAGCAGAGTGTGAAGCAGGCTTTGCAATTTTAAAACAGTGTATGCCCGGAAAAAACTGTCTTGGTGAGATAAGTGCCGAAGAATATGCAAAGTATCGTCATTTTATAGTTGATGAGCTTGTTTTAAAAAGAATAGACCATGTTATTTCTGAAAACGACAGGGTGCTAAGAGCTGTTGACGCTCTTAAAAAAGGCGATGTTAAGCTTTTTGGTTCTTTGATGAATGAATCTCATAATTCCCTTCGTGATGATTATGAGGTAAGCTGCATGGAACTCGATACCATGGTAGATGAAGCTCGTAAAATAGATGGAGTTATCGGTTCAAGAATGACAGGCGCAGGCTTTGGCGGATGCACAGTAAGCATTGTAAAAGCAGAAGCTGTGGAGGAATTCAAAGAAAAAGTCGGTGAAAACTACAAAGCAAAAACCGGCATCGCTGCCGATTTTTATGTAACTGAACCGGGAGATGGCGGCAGAGAAATAATTCTTTAAATCTTACCAGAGAAAAACGGAGTGATTAATTTGGATATAGTTGTTGCAACAAATAATAAGGGTAAATTAAGAGAGCTTGGCGAAATGCTCACAGGCTTTAATGTTATAAGTCAGAAAGAGGTGGGTGCTGATGTTGATGTTGAAGAAACAGGCACAACCTATGAGGAAAACGCTCTCTTAAAGGCAAGAGAGGTCAGAAAATACACAGATAAACTAATCATTGCCGATGATTCCGGACTTGAGGTTGATGTTCTTGGCGGCGAACCCGGGCTCTACAGCGCCCGCTATGCCGGTGACAACACAACCCCCGACCAGGGCATGGATAAGCTTCTTGAAAATTTAAAGCCCTATGCACCTAATGAAAAAACTGCTCATTTTATTTCCTGCATAGTTTTAATAGAACCCGATGGAAAAGAGCATGCTTTCTATGGCAGATGCGATGGTTTTATAACTGACAGAAAAATCGGTGACGGTGGTTTTGGATTTGACCCCATATTCTATTTTCCTGAATATGAAAAAACCTTTGCTCAGCTAAGTAGCGATGAAAAGAATGCAGTGAGCCACAGAAGAAAAGCTCTTTGCGCTCTTAAAGAATATCTTGATACCATTCGATATTAATAATAAAGACCAGGGGCTGTCTCAATAATCGTATACAGTGAATAATTATGCATAGTCAGCTTGTAGGGAATGGATTTATCCATTCCACGGAACGCATAAATGCGTTCCCTACAATATTTGATACATAAGTATTCATAAAATGTGATTATTGAGACAACCCCTTTTCTTTTGTTTGTGAATAATATGTAAAATATGTGTAAACTATCAGTTTAAAGGGCTTGTTTCAATTGACATTGCAAGCAATTTTTGGTATAATCTAATATGATATAATGTATGGATTTTTACTTTATGGAAAACAGCGTTCCTGTAAAGTAAAACTTTGAATAAAATGCATCATAGGAAGGTTTAGTTATGTTTGTTCACGATTATATGAAAATTAATGAAAAAGGCCATCTTGAAATCTCGGGCTGCGATGCCGCTGAACTCTCTTTAAAATATGGAACACCGCTTTATCTTATGAGCGAGGACCGTATAAGAGAAAATATGAGAAAATATAAAAATTCAATAGATAAATTCTATGGCGGCAGAGGTCTTTGCCTTTATGCCAGCAAGGCGTTTTCAACGGGCTATATCTATAAAGTGGCTCTTGAAGAAGGTCTTGGGGTGGATGTTGTGTCCGGTGGTGAACTCTACACAGCCCTTAAAGCCGGATTTGATGCAAAGAAAATTGTGTTTCACGGAAATAACAAAAGCTATGACGAAATAAGAATGGCGATAAAAGAAGGCGTGGGCAGAATTATTATAGATAGCTATATTGAGCTTGATATGATAGATTCAATAAGCAAAGAGCTTGGGAAAGTAACTGATGTTATGATTCGTGTTAAGCCCGGCATTGATGCCCATACCCATGAATTCATATCCACAGGCCATATAGACTGCAAATTTGGTTTTGCCATAGAAAACGGTGAAGCTATTGAATTTGTAAAAAGAGTTGCTTCCTGCAAAAGCGTAAATCTTAAAGGCCTTCATTGCCACATAGGCTCTCAGATGTTTCTGTATGAACCCTTTAAGCTTGGCGGAGAGGTTATGATGGATTTTTATGCCGAAATAAAAAACACTCTCGGCATAGCTCTTGAAGAATTAAATCTTGGCGGCGGTTTTGGCATAAAATATGTTGAAGAAGATACCCCTGTAGACTACGAAGGCTTTATAGAATCGGTGTCTGAGGTTATAAAGAGAAAGTGCAAAGAGCATGGAATTGATATTCCCTTTATCTATATGGAACCCGGCAGGTCAATTGTGGGCGATGCGGGAGTTACTCTCTATACTGCAGGTGCAATAAAGGATATTAAAAATGTGAGAAAATATATATCTGTAGACGGTGGCATAAGCGATAACCCCAGATATATTATGTATGGTGCTCTTTATGATGCAGTTGTTGCCAACAGAGCAAATGAGGTTCCTGAGGAATATGTGACTATCTGCGGTAAGTGCTGTGAATCGGGCGACATCTTAATAGATAAAGCTTATCTTCCAAAAATAGAGAGTGGAGATATTATTGCCATCATGTCCACCGGAGCCTACAACTATTCCATGGCAAGCAACTACAATAGAATTCCCCGTCCACCCGTGGTAATGGTTTCAGAGGGGCAAGACAGGCTCGTTGTTAAAAGAGAAAGCTACGATGATTTAATCAAAAACGATATTTTTTAATGGAGGAACATTAAATGTTATCACTATTTTCCCGCGAGGGAATAATTAGTCTTATAGTAAGCATACCGGGCCTTTTGCTTGCTATATCTCTCCATGAATTTGCCCATGGATATGCGGCATATTTAATGGGCGACCCCACAGCAAAATACAGCGGCAGACTAAGCCTTAACCCTTTGCATCATCTTGATTTGATGGGTGCTATATGTATGCTTTTGTTTCGTTTTGGATGGGCAAAGCCGGTTCCCATTGACCCCCGATATTTCAAAAACCATCGTCTGGGAGTGGTGCTTGTTAGTCTTGCAGGCCCCTTTGCAAATTTTATCCTTGGTTTTATATTCTGTCTTGGATATTATGCAATAGGAAGATTTTCTCTATCTTCAAATGCATTCTGGCAGTTTGCATCCCAGATTTGTCTTTATGGAATTTTTATGAATGTTGGTCTTATGGTTTTTAACCTTATCCCCATTCCACCCCTTGACGGTTCGAAAATTCTTATGGAATTTTTGCCCCCAAGAATAAAATACAGAATCTATTCATACGAGCGATATTTCAGCCTTATTCTAATAATCATCGTTTATGCAGGAGCTATGAGCCCTGTGCTTGGTGTTCTCAGAGGATATGTGATAAGCTTTTATGAATTATGCGCCCAAGCCATATTTTTTTAATAACGGTGATATAAATGGAACAGTTAACCTTTAAGGTGTCGGATTTTGAAGGTCCTCTTGATCTTCTGGAACACCTTATAAAACGCAATAAGCTTGATATCTGCAATATATCTCTTATTGCCATAACAGATCAGTATATTGAATATATAAATGCTATGCAGGAAATGGATCTTGATATATCCAGCGACTTTTTAGTTGTTGCCACAGATCTTCTCTATATAAAATCAAAAGCTCTTCTTCCCAAACACGAAGAAGAGGAAGATCCCGAAGCTCTTGCCAACAGTCTCACAGAAGCCCTCAGGCAAAGACGCCGCATGAAGCTTATATCTGAGAGATTCAAAACCATGCAGTTTGATGGCACATATTATTTCTTCAAGGAAGCCGAAGAACTTCCTAAGCCCGAAAAAAAAGAACCCATAAGAATTGACCACGCAAGCATAGACAAGCTCTATGATGCTTTTTTAACTATCCTTGAAAAAACTGAGCGCCGCGCTCCTCCACCAAAAGACAGTTTTGAAGGTATTGTCGGCAGAGAGCCTGTTTCGGTTAAAAACAGAGCAACAGGTCTTGTTTCAAAGCTCAAACAAAAAAAGAAAATCAGCTTTGCAAACGCATTTGAAGGCGCAAGCCATAAAAATGAAATTGTTGCAACCTTTCTTGCAATCTTAGAGCTTATGAAGCTCAATCATATCTATGTTTTCGATGAAGATGGACAGGTTATGCTTTCAATAGGCGAAAATATTGATGAAGAAATAGAATATAATTTTGAATAATACGGTGATAAATAATGAGTAATCTCACAAAAGAAGCAGCCTTAGAAGCGATGCTTTTTGCCAGCGGCGAATCAGTTCCTATAAAGAGGCTCTCTGAGGTGCTGGAAATAAGCGAAGGCAAAACAGTTAAAATGCTCGAAGACTTAAAAAAGAAATATGACGAAGATTCCAGATGTGGAATACGCCTTGTTCGTCTGGAAGATAGCTATCAGCTATCCAGTAAAAAGGAATACTATGAGCAAATCCGCGATCTTACCGAAAGAAAACGCAGAGCATCCCTTTCAAATGCAGGTCTTGAGGTATTATCCATAGTAGCATATAATCAGCCCATAACAAGAAGCACAATCGAATTCATTCGCGGAGTAAATTCCGATGGTGCATTAAATAACCTTGTTGCGGCAGGTCTTGTGGAGGAAGTGGGCAGACTTGATGCCCCCGGCAGACCGATGCTTTTCGGAACAAGCGAGGAGTTTTTAAGATGCTTTGATTTGTCTTCTTTATCTGAGCTTCCCGATATTGACCTTGAATATAATTTTGGCGAGCTTAACCACGAAATTGTGGAAGGTGAGCAGATTGAATTTATAAAGGAAGAATCAACTGAAAATCTTCCCGAAGATGATTTGCAGGAAGAAAACAAAGAAATATCTCCTGATAACAGCGAAGCCGAAATCTCAGATAGCTCAAAGGAAGAATAAATAAAAAGACTGTGAGGATATTATTTTATGAAAATTCTATTTTTGTCATTGGCAGCTCTTTTCATTATTTTTCTGCTAATCCTTCTTTTTTTAAAGGTGAATCTTTCTTTGAATTTTGAAAAAAAACAAGGTGAAAAACCTACAGCTTTTTTTGAACTCAGTTTTTTTAGCGGACTTATCAGAATCAAAAAAACACTAAAATCAAAAAATAATAAAAAGAAATCAAATAAAAAAGGTCACCTTTTAAAAGATAAGCAGTCTTTAAAAGATGAAGACACTTCCTTTTTAAAAAAGGTTAAAGACGGCTACCAGACCTTTTGCGCTTTTAAATATGCCTACAAAAACAACTCTCATAAATTAAGAAAGGCCATATATGCAAAAAAGATTAATCTCCACATAAACTATGGCTCCGGCAATGCAGCATCAACCGGCATTATAACCGGTGCAATATGGGCAGGGATATATAATGTGGTTTCATTTATTTCATCGGTAATAACCATAGCCCAGCCAAAAATAAACCTTGTTCCCAACTATACCGAAAAACAGTGTAGTGCAAAATGTGAATGTATAATAACTTCCAGGCTTGCCAATCTTATAGGTGCAGTTTTAAGTATGGGAATTAGTTATCTTTCGTTTAAAAGAAAGAATAAAAAGAAAAGAAAATCTAAAATAAAAAAATAAAAGGCGGCGATTAATTATGTCAACACCAATTCAGGCTCTCATGGCGGAAACTCTCGGAAATCTCAAACAGATGATAGATGTGGACACCATAGTAGGTGAGCCTATGACAACCCCCGATGGAACAACAGTTATTCCTGTTTCAAGAGTTGCTTGCGGATTTGGAGCAGGCGGAAGCGAATTTTCAGCAAAACCCAATGAAAAGAAAGCCGATCAGTCAATGTTTGGCGGAGGATGCGGCGGAGGAGTGTCTGTAAATCCTGTAGCTTTTCTTGTTATAAAAAATGACAGCATCAGACTTTTACCCGTTTCCGATTCTCTCTCAACTGTGGATCGCATCGTGGATATGGTTCCTGAAGTGCTTCATAAATTCAATAATTTTATCACAGATATTAAAGATAAAAAATCGGAAGAATAAATATCCCATGGAGAACAATTATGATAAAACCCAATGCCACAGTTAAAAATGAAACCCGCTATATTGCGCTCTTTTGTGTGATTTTAAGCATTGTTATGCAGATTGTGTTTATTGCTTTTGGAAAATGGACATATAAGGTCATTCTTGGAAATATACTGTCTCTTATGGTGGCAATACTTAATTTCTTTGTTATGGGGCTTACAGTCCAGAGGGCAGTGTGCCTTGAAGAGAGTGATGCCAGAAGGCTTATGAGGTCATCTCAGAATCTTAGAAATGCCGGGATATTTATAGCTGTTGTAATAGGTGTTGTAGCTCCTTGTTTTAACACAGTAGCTGTTATTGTTCCTGTGTTTTTTCCAAGAATTGCAGTATCCTTCCGTCCTCTTATAAAAGACAGAAAGGAAGTGGTAAAAAAGTGAAATCAAAAACACTCCGGTTCACTCTGACGGATATATTCTACATCATAATGATGATAGTCCCCCTGGGATTTGGAATAGTGCTAAAAGTTCTCACAACGCCCCCTTCGGATGGAATATCCATATCAGGTGCCCGAATATATTTTACTCTGCCTATGCCTGTGCAGAATCTGCCCATAACAGAATCTCAGGTTAATTCGGCAATAGTACTCATAGTGTTATTCTTTTTGTGTCTTTATCTTACCCATGGTATTAAGCATGGTGTGTGGCTTAAAAGACATCACTTCGCTGAAATGATTGTTGAAAAGAGCACCTCCCTTGTCAAAAATAATATGGGGGATTATTTTAAAAGCTTTGGTCCTTTTGTGGCGTCAATCCTTGCTCTTTCAGCCCTTTCAAGTCTTATTACACTGGTAGGCCTTTTTCCACCTACATCTGATATAAACATTATAGCCGGATGGGCAATATTGGTTTTCACTCTTATAACCTACTACAAAATGAAATGCGGCCCGATAGAATATGCCAAGAGCTTTGCCAGCCCTCTTCTGATGGCACCTCTTAATGTAATCAGCGAAATTGCCACCCCCATATCTATGGCATTTCGTCACTATGGCAATGTTTTATCAGGCTCGGTTATATCGGTGCTTGTTGCTGCAGGTCTTCAGGGGCTTTCCAATATGATATTCGGAGTGCTTCCCGGTTTTTTGGGGCAGTTCCCGTTTTTACAGATAGGCCTTCCGGCAATTCTGTCAATCTATTTTGATATATTCAGCGGATGTCTTCAGGCATTCATCTTTGCTATGCTGACTATGCTGTATATTGCAGGAGGATTTCCTCTTGAATTATATGAAGAACGAAAAAAGAAAAAAGCACAAAAGTGCAAAAACTAAATGGAGGTATTTTTTATGGAAATCGCAATCAGTATTATTTTAGGATGTTGTGCAGTTGGTGCAGGTCTTGCTATGATAGCAGGTATAGGCCCCGGTATCGGTGAAGGCAACGCTGTTGCAAAAGCTTGTGAAGCTATTGGCAGACAGCCCGAATGTAAAGGTGATGTAACCACCACAATGCTTATGGGTTGTGCCATTGCTGAAACAACAGGTCTCTATGCCTTAGTTATAGCGATTCTTCTTTTGTTTGTAACACCAAATATGTTTATTGACATACTCATAAAAACACTCGGTTAATACAGAGAGGAAAGAATTATGCAATCATTGGAAGTTATTTCTGTCAATTTATGGCAGATACTTATTTCTCTTCTCAACCTCTTAATTCTTTTTCTTATGTTCAAAAAGTTTCTTTTTAAGCCTGTTAATAATATGCTTGCAAAGCGCCAGAGTGAAATAGACTCAAAATATGAAGAGGCCGATGAAGCAAAACGCATAGCGAAAGAAAATCAGCTTATGTGGGATGAAAAAATAGGCTCAGTTAAAAATGAAACAGATGAAATGATAAAGAAGGCACAAAACAGCGCCAAAAGACAAGGCGAAGCCATTGTTTCAAAAGCTAAAGAACAGGCAGAGTCTATTGTTCGTCAGGCTGAAAATCAGGCTCAGCTCGAAATGAAAAAAGCTGAAGACGAAATTAAAAAGGAAATTGTTGAGGTTTCCACAGCTCTTGCCAATAAGCTTCTGGAGCGCGAAATAAATGCCGATGACCACAAAAGCTTTATTGATTCATTCATTGAGAAAATAGGTGACGAAGAATGAGTGAAATAAGTAATGAATACGCAAAGGCATTGTTTATGCTCTCATGCGAAAAAGAGTCCACAAATGAATATAAAGCAGCTCTTGAAAAAATAGAAGCGGTTTTTAGCGAAAATCCTGCGTATGTGGATTTTCTCTATACCTTTTCAATTCCCATGGAAGAAAGACTTGATGCTCTTGAAAAAGCATTTTCGGCATATGTTCCGAGGGATGTTTTGTCTTTTTTAAAAATACTTTGTGAAAAAAAGCATATCCGTGAATTTAAAGAATGTGCAAAGTATTATTATGCACTCTGCAATCAGATGGATAAGATTTCAAAGGTAAAGGTTACAAGTGCTGTAGAGCTTTCCGAAAATGAAAAAGCTCAGCTTAAAGAAAAGCTTGAAAAATTAAATGGCACAGATGCTCAAATTGAATATACCGTGGATAAAGAAATACTTGGCGGTTTGATTGTTGAAGCAGATGGCAAAATAATTGATTCAAGCGTTAAAAAACATCTTAAAGATATGAAGGATGTGATAAATAAATGAGCACAAAAACAGATGAAATAAGTCAGATAATTAAAGAGCAGATAAAAAACTATGAGTCTAAAATAGAAATGCAGGAAACCGGCACAGTTATCCTTGTTGGTGATGGAATAGCCAGAGTTTATGGCTTAAGGTCATGTATGGCAAGTGAGCTTTTGGAATTTGAAGACGGTAGCATGGGTATGGCTCAGAACCTTGAAAATGAAAGTGTGTCTGTTGCTCTTTTGTCAAATAAAAATAATATCCACGAAGGCTCAACAGTACGCCGCACAGGAAAGGTTGTTTCTGTGCCTGTTGGTGATGAGCTTCTTGGAAGGGTTGTTGATGCTCTGGGTAATCCCATAGATGGCAAAGGTCCGATTTTAACAAACCAGACAAGACCAATAGAATCGGAAGCCCCCGGAATAATTGAAAGAAAGAGCGTATCTGTTCCATTGCAGACAGGTATTAAAGCAATTGATAGTATGATTCCGATAGGAAGAGGCCAAAGAGAGCTTATAATAGGCGACAGACAAACCGGTAAAACCGAAATAGCAATCGACACCATAATCAATCAGAAAAACACAGGTGTAATCTGTATCTATGTTGCAATAGGGCAGAAGAATACAGCGGTAGTGCAGCTTGCAAATGAGCTTCAGAAGGCAGGTGCCATGGAATATTCAATCATAGTTTCCGCATCAGCATCCGAAACAGCTCCCCTTCAGTATGTGGCTCCGTATTCAGGCTGTGCAATGGCAGAATATTTTATGTCGAAAGGAAAAGATGTCCTTATCATCTACGACGACTTGTCAAAGCATGCCATTGCCTATAGAGCGCTTTCGCTCCTTATCCGTCGTCCTCCCGGTCGTGAGGCATATCCCGGAGATGTATTCTACCTCCATTCAAGACTTCTTGAAAGAGCTGCCTGTGTTGCTCCTGAATATGGCGGAGGCTCAATAACAGCTCTTCCCATCATCGAAACTCAGGCGGGCGATGTTTCAGCCTATATCCCCACAAATGTTATCTCCATAACTGACGGACAGATATTTCTTGAAACTGAGCTCTTCCATGCAGGCATAATGCCGGCGATAAACCCCGGTATTTCTGTAAGCCGAGTTGGTGGTTCGGCTCAGCTTAAAGCCATGAAAAAGGTATCGGGTGAATTAAAGCTTTTATATGCTCAGTATAGAGAGCTTCAGGCATTTTCTCAGTTTGGAAGTGACCTTGATGAAGACACCAAAACCCGCCTTGCTCTTGGTGAAAGAATAGTTGAGGTATTAAAGCAAAAAAGAAATGCACCTGTTCGTGTCGGATGTCAGGTGGCTATTGTATATGCAGTTATAAATGGTTATCTGAATGATATCCCCACTTCAAAAGTGTCAGATTATGAGCAGAGACTTTTTGAGCTTCTTGAAGCTGACTATAAAAATCTGCTTGAAAGATTTGAACATAATTTCTGTGATGATGAAGATATAGCTATGCTTAAAAAAGCACTTGATGAGATGAAGGGATAGTATATGGGCGTAGATACAAAAAGCTTAAAAAACAGAATAAAAAGTGTGGATTCCACCCTGCATCTCACAAAAGCCATGGGGCTTGTGGCATCTGCTAAAATCCGTGGTGCCATGGTCAACATGGGAAAAGCCAAAAAGTATTCCGATGCTCTTGAAAACACAGTTTCCATGCTGGCATCAGCTAAGTCCTGTGAGAAAAGCGAATATATGAAATCCGGCGAAAAGGGCAGAATATGCCTTATCGTTATAGCGGGCGACAGAGGCCTTGCAGGTGGATATAATTCCAATATATTTAAGCTCACCCAGAGTCAGGAAGCACAAAGGATTGTCCCTATAGGAAAGCGCTCCTGCGATAGATTCGGTTCTGAGCAGATAAAGGTTGAAACCTATAGCTACGAGAAAGCCATAATTCTTGCAAAAGAGCTTTGCAGGGAATTTAAAGAAGGCAAGTATGAAAAGATTGGAATAGTTTCCACAAAGTATATTTCAATGATGACGCAGGAGGCGTGCCTGGAATGGATACTTCCAATCTCTAAAACAGAGAAAAAAACCAAGGCGGATATCATCTATGAACCCGATGAGAGAACAGTTCTTGAGGCAGTTATTGAAGAATACATTGCCGGCAAAATTGTTTCGGCGGTAAAAATGAGCTTTACCTGCGAAGTGGTTGCAAGACGGTTTGCTATGGATAATGCCGGTAAGAATGCAGGCGAAATGATAGAGAGCCTGAAGCTTGAGTATAACCGTGCAAGACAAGGCGCCATCACTCAGGAAATAACAGAAATTGTTGCCGGAAGCGGCATGTAAGGAGAAGCGAATATGTCAGAATTAAATAAAGGCAGTGTTGTTCAGGTTGTAGGACCTGTTGTAGACATTTGTTTTGACAAGGGAGAAATCCCTGCAATATATAACGCTCTAACTATGAATATAGGAGAAAAAACTCTAACGGTAGAGGTTGCTCAGCATATAGGTGATAACACAGTAAGGTGCATTGCTATGGCATCTACCGATGGTTTAACACGCGGCACCCCCGTTACCGACACAGGCAAACCCATAAGTGTGCCTGTTGGAAGGGAAACCCTGGGAAGAATCTTTAATGTTTTGGGCGATCCGGTAGATAATAAGCCGGCACCAGAGGATGCTCCCAAATGGGATATTCACCGCAGTGCTCCCGAATATTCTGAGCTATCCACCTCAACCGAAATCCTGGAGACAGGTATTAAAGTTATCGACCTTATCTGCCCCTATTCAAAGGGTGGAAAGATAGGTCTTTTCGGCGGAGCAGGAGTTGGAAAAACCGTACTTATTATGGAGCTTATCAATAATATCGCAAAAGAACACGGTGGTCTTTCTGTGTTCACAGGTGTTGGAGAGAGAACAAGAGAAGGAAATGACCTCTATAACGAAATGATGGAATCAGGAGTTTTATCCAATACCACCCTTGTGTATGGACAGATGAATGAGCCTCCCGGCGCCAGAATGAGGGTAGGGCTTTCAGGTCTTACCATGGCGGAATATTTCCGTGAAGAAGAAGGACAGGATGTGCTTCTCTTTATAGATAATATTTTCCGATTCACTCAGGCAGGTTCTGAGGTTTCAGCCCTTTTAGGAAGAATGCCTTCAGCTGTTGGTTAACAGCCTACCCTTGCAAATGAAATGGGTATGCTTCAAGAAAGAATAACCTCAACCAAAAAAGGCTCCATAACATCAATTCAGGCGGTTTATGTTCCTGCCGATGACCTCACAGACCCCGCCCCTGCCACAACCTTTGCCCATCTTGATGCCACCACGGTTCTCGCAAGAAACATAGCATCTCAGGGTATTTATCCTGCAGTTGACCCCCTTGAATCAACAAGCCGTATTCTTTCTGCAGAGGTTCTTGGCGAAGAACACTACACAGTTGCGCGCGAGGTTCAGAGAATTCTCCAGAGATATCAGGAGCTTATGGATATTATAGCAATAATGGGTATGGACGAGCTGTCCGACGAAGATAAGCTTCTTGTATCCAGAGCAAGAAAAATTCAGAGATTTTTATCGCAGCCATTCCATGTGTCTGAAAAGTTTATTGGTATTCCCGGTGTGTATGTTCCGCTTTCAGAAACCATAAGAGGCTTCAAAGAAATTATCGAAGGCAAACATGATGCTCTTCCCGAATCTGCCTTCCTTTTTGTTGGCACAATCGACGAAGCTGTTGAAAAGGCGAAAAAGGTGGTATGATGAAAGAATTTAGATTTGTTATTTCAACACCTGACGGTAATCTCTACGAAGGAAATATTGTGAAAATATCCCTTCGTGCTTCAGAAGGTGATATTGCCATTATGGCAAACCACACACCCCTTGTAACTTCGGTAAAGCCATGTAAGTGCAATATGGAGCTGGTTGATGGAACAAGGAAAGCCTTTGAGGTTGAAAGAGGACTTTTAAGTGTTTCAGCAGATGTAGTCACCTTGATGTCAGGTAGTGCAAAATGGATATAAGCTAAATTAAAGAGGTTTTCTTAATGTGAGATAGCCTCTTTTTTGTATATACCTATAAGTTTTCAGTGGTAAAAGCCAACAATTTCTGGCGTTTAGTTTTACAATTAAGGCTTAAAACTTAGTTTTTATTGTCCGTTTTATAGTACACATCTTCTTTTATAATTATATTATAAACAAACACAAAAGGAGATGTAAGTTATGAAAATACTCACAATATTTTTCTTTATTTCACTTTACTGTGCAGTAAAAAGAGTTCTTGAAACCATGGTGGCAGATGAAAGTCCGAAACCTATAGATAATACCCGTCTAACTTACGATGTTATAAGAGGGATATCTCTTCCTGAAAGAAGGGAACGCCTGGCAAGCGGCTATTATTACAAAAGGTAATTAGGTATTTGTAGTAAAAAGTAAAGTGTTTAATAATTGCAAGGCAAAAAAATAGGTTGCAAAAGAAACAAATATCTCTTTTGCAACCTTGCCTATTTACTGTGTAATTTTATCAATTTCACCTAAGATTCTGTCTTTTTCTTCCTGAGATGAAGCGCTTTCCAATTCTTTCATTAATTCGGGAAGAGTTTTCTGAGGGTTTTGCTGAGGCTTTGAAGGTGTATCGTTATTCTGAGGTTCCTTTTTTGGGGGTTCTTCCTGTGGTTCTTTATTCTGGCTTGGCTTTGGTTCCTGAGTAGGAGCTTTAGGAGGCTCCTTGTTTTCATCAGGATTTTCCTCTTCGTTGTTGCTTTCATCATCACCAAACCCAAGCTTTGTTGGAATTCCCTTTTCTATAGCATAGTCGTAGGCTTCGCTTGAGGTTTTACAAACAATAGCAAAATTTTCGCCATAACCATAGAAGGCATCTCTGCCTATTTCAGTATAATCAGGGAGCTTAAATTCTTTAAAGCTCTTGCAGCTTTTGAATGCTTCAATACCAATTCGTTTTATACCGGGTTCAAAACCTGCTTCTTCGGTAAAACCTGGAATTTTTTCAAGCTTTTTACAACCTGTAAATGCATAATCGTCAATTTCTTCAATAGCTTTTGACATAGTTTTAATTTCTTTTAAGGCAGAACAGTTGCAAAATGCTGATTCGCCAATCTTTTTAACGCTGTCGGGAATTGTTATATCCACAATCTTTTCAAATCCCTCAAAGGCATGTGCTCCGATTTTTTCAACACCATCTTTAAATACAACATGCTTTATTCTGTTTTGATATTTATACCATGGTGTATCATTTGGTGATGCATAATCTTCCATAGCGGAATTTTCAAGTATTGTAAGAGTTCCGGCATCAAAGCTAAAGCCTTTTTCTTCGTCTGTTTCAATTTCCTTTGTTACTACTGCGGGAACCTCTTGCTTTTCCTTGTCTTTGTCGTCATTATTCCCGAAAATAAGACCGATAAGACTGCACACCAGGACAATAATAACCACAATACCTGCAATAGTTACTCCAAGAATTACCTTGTTTGCTTTTGAGGTTTTATCCTGCTTTTTATTGTTGTTGTCATCAAATTCCGCAGTCTTTGAAAGTTCCTCTCTGGATATTTTAACAGTTTCACCCTCTGTCACATTTCCGGCAGGAATAGCTGCAGTATGGAAGCTTTCAGGGGCTTCTTCATCTGTTTTGTCGTCATTATCATCCAAAGTATTATGTGTGGGAGGCAGCTCCTCTGCTTTCGAAGAAATATCTGCAGTATCGTTGTCCGGTGATACTATAGCTCCTATTTCAGGCTGAGTTTCATCAAATGCTGTATCATCGCTTTCATCTTTTAAATCATCACTATCCGATAATTTTTCAGGGTTTATGTTTAAATCCTTTAATATCTGTGCTTTTTTCTCTTCAAAATCAGAGATTGCACCATCTGTTTTAAATGATTCTACAGATGGCACCTTCATCGTAAGGTCTGCATCTGTTATGTCTGTATAATCCGGCAGAACGCCATTTTTAAGTTTTCTGAGAGTTTCACTTATAGGGCAGTCACAATATGGGCAAACAATTTCAGAATCAAGTATATCATTTTCGCAGTTGGAACATTTAATAACAGCCATTTTTCTCAACCTTTCTTTTGTATAAATCAGTTTTAACTATCTTGATTTTCTTCATCATCGATAGTGATGGTTTTCTTTCTCTTTTTTGACTGTGTTTTAACAGATAAGAAAATTGCAAATACAATAATTATTGCAATAAATGCCGAAAGAATATATCTTAAAATTTTTGTGTTTTCACCGCTGTTTGTTTCTTCGGCAAGCTTATTCTGAAGGTTATCATAAGCCATGTTCTGAGCCTGGGTATAATCAATTTTCTTACCAAGGTCAGCATTTGTAACAAGCTGTGCATGCTCTTGTTTTTCTTTTTCGCTAAATTCCTTTGTTGAGGTAAACTGGAATGATATCTTCGAAGCGTTGTAGATTGTTTCAAATGAATGAATATACTGTCCGTTTATACTGCATATGTATTCCAGATAAGGCGTTACGGTTTCGTCATTTACCCCGGACCAATCAAGAATGGATATATCTTCTGCAGAAACCCCCTGTAAAACCAGACCATCCTTGATACTATTAAGGATTTCTGCTTTGTCATCAGCCGAATGAAGCATATTGTAGTCGCTCATAAGAGGATGTGTTTTCGAACCGTCTTTCTCGGTTCTTATTTCCTGAAGTTCATTTTTCTGAGCGGCAACATAAATACATTTGTTACTTCTTGTCATAGCGTATATATGGTAACCGTTTGGCTTCATAACATCATTTACCCATGAAGAAAAACCATATCCGTTAGCTGTGAGAATTGTTTTGAAGTCTTCATCACACTCTTGCTGTGTGCAAACCATATATCCTTCGGGAATTTCAATGTTTTTAATACCAAATTCTTCAACTGTAAAAACCTCTGCCAGGCATGGCACACTCATCATAACGCAGATGATAAAAATAAATAATCCTCTTATAAGCTTCATTTTTATTTATCCTTTCCGATTCTTTGGTAATATCTTGATGCAAAGCCCTTAACCTGTATTTCAGATTTTTCTATTTCTGTTTCAAATATAAGGTATTTGGCGTCAGCACCGTTTAAAACGATATTAAGATAATCTCCGTCTCTTTCATAAGAACCGGAATATGCCTCAGTTCTTGGGTATTCGACTCCGTCTTCCTTTATAATTTCTGTATATTCCCCGTCTATTGAACCGTCTGCAGAAAACTCAAGAGTAAGGTTTCCTGCTGTAAAGCTGGCGTTAAATCTTTTTTGGTCAGGCACCTCACCTAGAAAACAAGCCTTTGTTTCATCAATGAGCTTATCCTTGCATACTAAAAATATCTGAGGATTCTTTTCTTCTGGAAGAACAAGACCCATATGCACTATTCCGCCATCGGTTTCCTTGAGCATCCACCATCCCTTTGTGCCATCGTCAAAGATTGCTGTTGAATCTTCCTTAATTTCCATAACCCTTGTAACTTCGGTTGTATATGAGCTTTCTGCCTGTCCGTCTTCGCTCTTTTCAAGCTCATTGAAGGTGCAGGTATATCTGCCGAATATATCAAGGTCATATTTTTTAATTAAAGCTTCATTTTCCTGGCGATATATCTTTGCTTCCTTGGAATTACTTTCAAGCTTTTCCGACATATACTCTTCAGCATATTTTTTATTCTTTTCTTTGTTTATATTGCTTTCAAAAAATGTGCTGTAGATAAGAGCTGCTGCAATTATAAAAACAAAAACAACCATAACTACTGTAAATATTGTATACCAAACAGGCTTTTTTATCTTCTTTAATTTTTTAAGGTTTTTCTTTTTGAATTTTCTGAAATTTTTCTTTATATCAAGTGCCATAAGGGGTTTTTCCTTTCGTTTGTTAAATTAATCTTCTTTGGAATATATTTTATCATAATTTCCTCTCTTTTGCAAGTGTAATAATATAGGTATAAATTGTTTCAGATAATCCGATTTTTATTTGACACAAGCCTGTGTTTTTAGTATAATTTATAATAGAATATTATGGATGTGATTAATAATGCAAACAAAAAGGATTAAGATAGGAAATCTTTTAATAGGCGGGGGAGAAAGTGTTAAAATACAGTCAATGTGCAACACCCTGACCTCCGACATAAAAAAAACAACAGAGCAGATATTAGACCTTGAAAAAGCAGGCTGTGAAATCATAAGAGTAGCAGTTCCTGATGAAAAGTCGGCTCTTTCGATAGAAAAAATAAAAGAAAATATTCATATTCCCCTTGTTGCCGATATTCATTTCGACTATAAGCTTGCAATAATGGCAATGGAAAGAGGGGTAGATAAAGTCAGAATCAACCCCGGCAACATCGGGAGCGAGGAAGGCATTAAAAAGCTTGTAGAATGTGCAAAGAAAAAGAATATTCCCATAAGAATAGGAGTCAACAGCGGCTCTGTTGAAAAAGATATTCTTTTAAAATATGGTCATCCCACAGCAGAAGGGATGGTTGAAAGCGCTAAAAAGCATATCGACATTTTGAACCGCTATGATTTTGACGATATTGTTGTTTCTCTTAAAGCCAGCAGCGTTTCTATGACAATTGATTCCTACCGCCTTATGAGTGAGCGTTTTAATTATCCTCTTCATCTTGGTGTTACCGAAGCCGGAACCTTTCTTGGAGGCACAGTTAAATCAGCAATAGGAATAGGTACTCTTTTAAATGATGGCATAGGCGACACGATAAGAGTATCGCTGACAGATGAACCAAAAGAAGAAATAAAGGTGGCAAAGGAGATCTTAAAAGCTCTTGATTTAAGAAAGGAAGGGGCAAGGCTTGTTTCGTGTCCCACCTGTGCAAGAACAAAGCTTGACCTTATTTCTCTTGCAAAAAGGGTTGATGAATATATTTCAGATATAGAAGAACCTATAACCGTTGCAGTTATGGGTTGTGTGGTAAACGGGCCGGGCGAAGCCAGAGAAGCGGATATAGGAATTGCCGGCGGAAATGGCGAAGGCCTCATATTTAAAAAGGGCGAAGTTATAAAAAAGGTCAGAGAGGAAGACCTCTTTGAAGAACTAAGATGTGAAATAGAAAAAATGCGAGGAAGGTAACGAAATGTCACCAACTAATGTAAAGCTTTCCGATATTTTTACCGGAATTGAAATACCGGAAGAATTAAATGAAAACTACATACTTAAAACCGATGCCGATTCCCAGAATCGCTCTATGGAAATAACTCTGTCAACAGAGAGAATAATTCCCTATGCAATCATAGAAGATTTTAAAAGACTTGTTGTGGAAAGATTTAATCTTGGTAAATTTGTTTTGAGAGTGAAATATTCCAATGTAGATTTTGATAAATTCGATTATGATTTGTATTATAAGAATCTTGTGTTTTATGTTAATGAGCTTATTCCCGGTGTGCGTCATGCTTTCACAGACAGCACAGCAAAGTATTCATCAGGAAAATATACCATTTCCCTCAAATATGGAACAGAGCTTGTCAAAAACACAAAATGTGCAGATTTTATGCAGAGAATTGTGGCATCACAGCTTGGGTGTGCCATGGAATTTGAATTTGTGAATGATCTCGACACAGAAGCCATAAACCAGCTTAAAAAAGCAGCAATGGAGCAGTTTGAAAAAATTGAGCTTCCCCCAGAGCCTGTGGAAGAAAAGAAGGAAGACGATCCCGGACCTGTTATATATGGAAAGGAAATAAAGGAAGATGCTGTTGAAATACAGTCTATCGAAACTCTTGAAGCGGGAATAGTTGTTGTAAAGGGCGAAATAATGAACTCCGAATTCAGAGAACTCAAGGATAAAAAGTTTCTTCTGACATTTTTTATTGCCGACAATAAATCAGCCTTTTCAGCCAAATGCTTTCTTACTGAAAAACAGCATAAAGCCATAAAAGGCAGAATTAAAGATGGTGTCTGCGTTAAAATAAAAGGTAAAATCCAATACGATAACTATAAAAAAGAAAACACCATAATGGTAAATGACATCTCCGAGGATTCTATGCCCTCACGCAAGGATAATGCCAAGGAAAAAAGAGTAGAACTCCATATGCACACCAAAATGAGCCAGATGGATGCTATGACCGATGCCAAAACTCTTGTTAAGCAGGCAATAAAATGGGGACATAAGGCAATTGCAATAACTGACCACGGAAATGTTCAGGCTTTCCCTGATGCAATGCATGCTGCTGAAAAAAGCGACCTTAAGGTTATTTACGGAATGGAATGTTATTTAATAGATGATATGCCATCTATTGTAAGGGGAAAATCCAATAAAAATATAAATTCCGAATTTGTTGTTTTTGATGTGGAAACAACGGGCTTTAGCGCAGAATCCGACAGCATCATAGAAATAGGTGCAGTAAAGGTTAAGGATATGAAAATAACCGAAAGCTTTTCTGCCTTTGTAAACCCCGGAAGGCATATTCCCGAAAGAATAACAGAGCTGACCGGAATTGATGACGACATGGTTAAAGATGCCGATACAATAGACATCGTTGTGAAGGAGTTCTGCCGGTTTATCGGAGATGCCGACCTTGTTGCTCATAATGCAAAATTCGATACCTCGTTTTTAAGAAACGCAATGTCAAGAAACGGTCTTAATTATGATTATTCCAGCATAGACACCGTTGAGCTTGCCCGTGCGCTTTCTCTGGATGTTAAAAACTATAAATTAAACACTCTTGCCGCCTATTTTAAAATAAGTCTTGAAAATCATCACCGCGCGTGTGATGATGCTGCGGCAACGGGAGAAATTTTAATTAAGCTCTTTGAAATGCTTAAAGAAAAGGGGATAGAAGAAGTATCCTCTATCAACTCATCTCTTGCGGGCTGTGCCGACTATAAGGCGTTAAAATATTTCCACTGCATAATCCTTGTTAAAAATCTTGTTGGTTTAAGAAATCTCTATGAGCTTGTTTCAAAATCATCTCTTGAGTATTTCTATAAAAAGCCCCTTGTTCCAAAGAGCCTTTTAGAACAAAAAAGAGAAGGCCTTATTATTGGTTCTGCTTGTGAAGCGGGTGAATTATACAGAGCAATTCTTGAAAATCCATATAATCCCGATATGGATAATCTTGAAAAAATAGTAAGCTTTTATGATTATCTGGAAATTCAGCCTCTTGGAAACAATGCTTTCCTTCTTGAAAATGGCAGTCTTTCTTCAAGAGAAGACCTTATTTATATAAATAAGCTGATAGTAGACCTTGGCAAAAAATATAATAAGCTCACAGTTGCTACCTGTGATGTTCACTTTATAAATGCCGAGGATGAGGTGTATCGCAGAATTCTTATGGCAGGTCAGGGCTATAAGGATGCCGACAATCAGGCACCGCTTTACCTTCGCACAACAGAAGAAATGCTTGAAGAATTCTCATATCTTGGCAAGGATTTAGCCTATGAGGTTGTTGTAACAAATACAAACCTCATAGCAGATATGACGGAAAAAATAGACCCCGTTCCTCCCGATAAGGCACCTCCTGTTATTGAAGGCTCCGATGAGCTTTTAAGAAAGCTCACCTATGACAAAGCCATAAGCATATATGGAGAAAATATGCCGCAAAATGTCCGCGACAGAATAGATGTTGAATTAAACTCCATAATAAATAATGGCTATTCTGTTCTCTATATAATAGCTCAGAAGCTTGTTTCAAAATCTCTTTCCGACGGCTATCTTGTTGGCTCCCGAGGTTCGGTTGGTTCGTCTCTTGTGGCATATTTAAGTGGTATCACAGAGGTTAATTCTTTGCCGCCGCATTATGTCTGCCCCAAGTGTAAATTCAGCGAATTTTTCCAGTCTACCGATGAATTGGGCTGTGGATTCGACCTTCCGCCCAAAAACTGCCCCGAATGTGGCACACCTCTCATCGGCGACGGTCACGACATCCCCTTTGAAACCTTCCTTGGCTTCTCCGGTGATAAAGAGCCTGATATCGACCTCAATTTCTCAGGTGATTATCAGCCGGTTGCCCATAAATATGTTGAAGAGCTTTTTGGCACAGGCCATGTTTTCAGAGCAGGAACAATAGGCACCATAGCTTCCAAAACAGCCTATGGTTATGTTAAAAAATATTTTGATGAAAAGGGGCAGTATGTGTCAAACGCGCAGATTGAGCGCCTTGTAAGAGGATGCACAGGTGTTAAAAGAACCACAGGTCAGCACCCCGGCGGAATCATCGTTGTTCCCACAGAGCGTGATGTTCACGAATTTTCTCCCATTCAGCATCCTGCCGATGACACCTCAAGTGACATCATCACTCTCCACTTTGATTACCATTCCATCGACCAGAACCTTTTAAAGCTCGATATTCTCGGCCACGACGATCCCACAGTTATAAGAATGCTTGAGGATTTAACAGGCATAAATGCCAGAGAAATTCCCATGGGCGATCCCGAAACAATGAGCCTGTTTTTAAATACCGATGCTCTTGGTGTGGCTCCTGAGGATATAGACAGCGTTGTGGGAACCTTTGCTGTTCCCGAATTCGGCACAAAATTCGTAAGACAGATGCTTGTTGACACCAAGCCCAAAACCTTCTCGGAGCTTGTGAGAATTTCAGGTCTTTCCCATGGAACTGATGTTTGGCTAAATAATGCCCAGGAGATAATCCAGAAGGGAATAGCAACTCTGAGTCAGGCAATCTGTACCCGTGATGACATTATGGTTTATCTTATTAACCATGGTCTTCCAAATGGCAAGTCCTTCAAAATAATGGAGAGCGTGCGAAAAGGTAAGGGCCTCACAGATGAGATGGAAGATTTGATGAAGGAATATAATATCCCTAAGTGGTATGTTGATTCCTGCAAAAAGATAAAATATATGTTCCCTAAGGCTCATGCTGTTGCCTATGTAACGATGGCATATCGCATAGCCTATTGTAAGGTTCATTATCCAAAGGAATTTTATGCAACCTATTTCACCGTAAGAGCCGATGACTTTGACTATATTCTCATGGGCCACGGAAAAGAATCTCTTTTGAAGAACAAACAGCTTATAGAAGTAAAAGGAAACGAAATGAGTGATAAAGAGAAAAATGTTATCACCATTATGGAGGTCTGCAACGAAATGTATGCAAGGGGTCTGAGCTTTTTGCCCGTTGACCTTTATAAATCTCATGCAACAAGATTTATTCCCACTCCCGAAGGTCTCCTTCCTCCTCTTAATGCTCTGCCCGGTCTTGGAACAAACGCTGCAAATGCCATAACCAAGGCAAGAGAAGACGGTGAGTTCTGGTCGATAGATGATCTTCAGCAAAGATCAAAATCCACCAAAACCGTTATAGAGGTTCTGCGTAATGCAGGAGTATTGAAGGGAATGAGAGAATCAAGTCAGGTTTCCTTCTTTTAAATAATGTGTATTCCATGGAGGTACATATGAAAAATAATAAATATAAATATCTGACCGCACTATCCAGTTTTGCAGTTTCGGTTTTTATGGTTTTTGATTGGTTCACCATAGCTGCAATGGGCACAAACGAAGCTCATTCGTTTATTACCATCCCCAAAATGCTCGCAAGCGGAGCGGATTTTCTCACTCAGCTTGGCGGCAAAACCGTGGCAATTGTAATTCTTATAGCAGGCGGCATGGTTGAATTTATGTGTCTTGCTTCTGCCGCAATGGGAATATGGGGTGGGGTAAGATGCCTTATAAAGCCCTATAAATCCCGTCTTGTTGTAATGTCGCAGATTGTGGCAGTTGCATTCACAAGTGTAGCTCTTATAGCGGTGCTTTTAATAAACATAGTTTCTGCCTCATCCCTTGGCGGAATAATATCAGTTAAGCCCACAATCTGGCTGGCTTTAGATGTGGTGTTTCTCATTTGCTCTCTTATCTTTTCAAGCAAATACCCATCCCAGCATGAAATGGAGTTAAAGTGCAAACCCGTTTCTGATGAACAAAATAACTGATAATTTTTATAGACAAAGTTTTTTATTTGTGATATGATAGAAATATAAAAGTCAAAGGAGCTGATGGCTATGAAAAAAACAGTAAGCATTATTTTATCATTGATTCTTGTATTTTCATCCTTTGTTTGCTTTGCAGATTCTGACCTTACTCTTAAATTAGACGGAATTGTTCTCAAAACAGATGTTCCACCGGTCATAGTCAATGACCGCACAATGGTTCCGTTCCGTGCAATTTTTGAAGCTCTGGGAATCACAGTCAATTGGAGTGCAGCGCTTCGCAAAGTGTATGCCACAGCCGACGATGTTACAGTTATTTTAACCGTTGATTCGGAAAAAATGATAGTAAATGATAAAATCATAACCCTTGAAGCTTCTCCCTTTATTATGAACGACAGGGTTCTTGTTCCTGTGAGGGCTGTGTGTGAAGCTTTAAGCTGCAAAGTAGACTGGGATGCCCAGTCCCGTACAGTCATAGTCAAAACCAAAAACTATTCCGAACCGTCCTATAATGAAACAATAGGCGGTGATCCTGCTTATGTTAAAAAGGATATGGAATTTGATAAAGATCTTTTTGAAATCATAAATGCCGAAAGAAAGAAGCTGGGTATTGCTGAGCTTATTATGGACGAGACTCTTTCAGATATTGCCCTTTCTCATAGCACAGATATGGCAAAAAGAGACTATATCGACCATACCGACCCCGATGGGGTAGGACCATTTGACCGCATTGATAAAGCGTCTGTAAGCTATGTTGCCGCTGCAGAAAATATTGCATCCGGCTTTGCCACAGCCGAGAAGGTTTTGGATAGCTGGCTCAATTCCCCAAAGCATAGTGCAAATATCTTAAATGCAGAATTTACCAAAATCGGAGTTGGCTATTATGCAGGCGGAACGAATGGAACTTATTGGACAGTAGTATTGATATCTGACTAGAATATATTAATTATCCCCCGGCATATGTCGGGGGATAATTAATAAAAGAGTATGATTTTTTAAATTAAATTATATTTTTAAAAATAATGTGTAAAATAAAAACGGAGGAAAAAATGCAGTATAATTATAAACCGAGCGGAGTATGCTCAAGAAATATAAGCTTTGAAGTGGAAGACGGAATTGTTAAAAATGTTGTTTTCACAGGAGGCTGCTCCGGCAACACCCAAGGCATAGCAAAACTATGTGAAGGAAGAAAAGTGGATGAAATTGTAGAGCTTTTAGATGGAATAAAATGCGGCTTTAAAAACACATCCTGCCCTGACCAGCTTTCAAAAGCATTAAAAAAAGTTTAACGGAGGTAGTTTTATGCAAACAAGAGTTGCAATAATTGCAATAATAGTAGAGGATTATGATTCTGTAGACACCTTAAATGCGGTTCTCCATGACTATGGAACCTATATTATCGGAAGAATGGGCCTTCCCTATAGAGAAAAGCATATAAACATCATAAGCATTGCCATTGATGCTCCTCAGGATATAATAAGCGCCCTTTCAGGAAAAATAGGCAAGATTGATGGAGTAAGCGCAAAAACTGTATATTCAAATGTAATAACAGAAGAATAAAACAAAAGTGAGTGATAAACTTGGGATTAAATAGCGTAGTTAATGCACAAAGAGTTCATATATCTTTTTTCGGTCTCAGAAATGCCGGAAAATCAAGTCTTGTAAATGCAGTCACAAATCAGGAAATAGCAGTTGTGTCGGATATAAAGGGCACAACTACCGACCCTGTTAAAAAGTCAATGGAGCTTCTGCCCCTTGGCCCTGTTCTTATAACCGACACCCCCGGCTTCGATGACGAGGGTGAGCTTGGAAAAAAAAGAGTTGTTAAAACAATGCAGGTGCTTGATAAAACCGACATAGCGGTTTTAGTCAGCGATGCCACAAGGGAAATGTTAAAAACTGAGCAGGAGCTTATTGAAACCTTTAAGAAAAAGAACATTCCATATGTTGTGGTTTTTAACAAATGCGATTTGGGGAAAGCTCATAACAAAACAGATGCCAATGTTATCTATACCTCTGCAACACAAAAAATCAATATAGATAATCTTAAAAATCTTCTTGCATCATATTCAAAGCCGCAGCCCGATAAAAAGCTTCTTGGCGATCTTTTAAGCTCTGAGGATGTTGTAGTTCTTATAACACCCATCGACGAATCGGCCCCCAAGGGCAGAATGATTCTTCCTCAGGTCCAGACAATCCGCGACATTCTTGATTCCGATGCAATCTGCGTTGTAACCAAGGAAAACACCTATGAAAAAACTCTTGAAATCTTAGGTGACAGAGTAAAGCTTGCTATATGCGACTCCCAGGTGTTTGCTATGGTAAATAAGCTGACTCCCCCTGATATTTTGCTCACATCATTCTCAATTCTTATGGCCCGCTTTAAAGGCTATCTCAAAGAAGCCTATGAGAGTGCAAAGGTTCTGGATGATATAAAGGAAGGCGACAAAATCCTTATAAGCGAAGGCTGCTCTCATCATCGTCAATGCGGCGACATAGGAACCGTCAAGCTTCCTAATCTCATAAAAAAATACACGGGCATAAATCCCGTGTTTGAATTTACTCAGGGAACAGAATTCCCAACTGAGCTTAAGAAATATAAGCTTGTTATCCATTGCGGCGGCTGTATGCTAAATGAACGAGAGGTTCAGAGCAGGATGAATCTATCTCTTACCTCCGGCACTCCGTTTTGCAATTATGGAGTTGCCATTGCCTATATGAATGGCATCATAAACCGCAGCACAAATATTTTTCCGGAGTTAAATTAGATAAGCCCTGTCATATCAGGCACAGAAGAAGGAATCTGAGCCTCTGCTGCTTTTCTTCCGGCAATTTCATTTGACTTTGAGACAGCTCTTTCAATATAATCGTCATTTCCCCTTGAACGGTTAAATTCCATAGATGCAAATGCCATAACAGCATGGGCTCCCTTTTCGTCCAATGCGTTATACATATTTATAAGATTTATAACATCATCCGTCATAACAATGTGGGAATGATAGTTTATAAGCTCAATTCCCAGTTTTTCACACATCTTCACAACCGTCTCATATGCAGTTCCCTTAAGACCTGATTTTATAGCACTCACAACAGTTGTCTGGGCAACGCCGATTTCTTCGGCAAATTTTCTTGTGCTTTTAAACTGTTTTTTTATTTCTTTTTCAATTATTTCTGATAGCTCGGTCATATAAATACCACCTTCAATGAATTATGTATGATTTTATCATAAGCAATGTTAAAAGTCAAATAAGCCCGGGTCATAACTTTTATTTATGCGCCCATAATTAATGGTGATAATCTTCCGTCAAACTATATATTTTGGTGTTTGACGGACTTTTTTTATTGTGAAATATAGAAAAATGTATTTTGCAAGTTTGACACGATAAGAAAATTTATGATATTATTATAATGCGATAATTTTTAAGTATGCAGGGATTTTTGCTCTTTCACCATTGGCATAAAGACAGACGCATTTCCTGTAAGTAAAAAATATAACATTCAGAAAGGATGTAAAATAAATGGGTTTAACACTAACAGAAAAAATTCTCAAGGCTCACCTTGTTGACGGAGAGTTTAAAAAAGGTCAGGAAATAGGAATTAAAATAGACCAGACCTTAACTCAGGATGCCACAGGAACAATGGCTTATCTTGAATTTGAAGCAATTGGAATTCCAAGAGTAAAAACAGAGCGCTCTGTTGCCTACATAGACCACAACACCCTCCAGTCCGGTTTTGAAAATGCCGATGACCATCGCTTCATAGGTTCAATTGCCAAAAAGCACGGTATCTATTTTTCTCGCCCCGGCAACGGAATATGCCACCAGGTTCACTTAGAGCGTTTTGGTATTCCCGGAAAAACCCTTATCGGCTCCGATAGCCACACCCCCAGAGGCGGCGGCATAGGTATGATAGCTATTGGTGCCGGCGGTCTTGATGTTGCAGTTGCAATGGGAGGCGGAGCATATTATATAACCTATCCGAAAATCGTTAAAATAAACCTGACAGGAAAGCTTTCTCCCTGGGTTGCCGCAAAGGATGTTATCCTGGAGGTTCTTCGCAGGATGTCTGTTAAAGGCGGAGTAGGAAAGGTTATAGAATACTGCGGCGAAGGTGTTAAAACCCTTTCCGTTCCCGAAAGAGCCACCATCACCAACATGGGTGCTGAGCTTGGTGCCACAACCTCAATTTTTCCTTCTGATGAAATAACAAGAGAATTTTTAAAAGCTCAGAAAAGAGAAGAGGTTTATGTTCCTCTTTGTGCTGATGAAGATGCTATATATGATGAAATAATAGATATCAACCTTTCAGATATAACCCCGATGGCAGCTTGTCCTCATATGCCCGATAATGTTAAAACATTAAAAGAAATCGGCAAAATGAAAATAGACCAGGTGTGCATAGGCTCTTGCACCAATAGCTCCCTTCAGGATATGATGAAAGTTGCCCACATATTAAAAGGAAAAACCGTAAACCCCGATGTATCTCTTTCAATAGCTCCCGGTTCAAAACAGGTTCTTAATATGCTGGCACAAAACGGAGCTCTTTCCATTATGATAGATGCCGGTGCAAGAATTTTGGAAAGTGCCTGCGGTCCCTGCATAGGAATGGGACAGTCACCAAATTCCAAGGGAATATCCTTAAGAACCTTCAACCGTAATTTTGAAGGCCGCTCAGGCACAAAGGATGCTCAGGTTTATCTTGTATCTCCTGAGGTCGCAGCAGCATCAGCCATATCAGGCTACCTTACCGACCCCAGAGATTTAGGCGATATGCCCGAATTTAAAATGCCCGAAGAATTTATCATAAACGATAATATGATAGTAATTCCTGCAGATGAAAAGGATATGGATAGTGTTGAAATTCTCCGTGGACCAAACATAAAACCCTTCCCCAAAACAGAACCCCTTTGTGACACTATCGAATGTAAATGCTCATTAAAGGTTGGAGACAATATCACCACCGACCATATCATGCCCGCAGGTGCAAAAATTCTTCCCCTTCGTTCAAATATCCCTGCTATTTCAAACCATTGCTTCACAGTATGCGATGAAAACTTCCCATCAAGAGCTAAAGAAATGGTAAGGAGCATAATAGTTGGAGGAGCAAACTATGGTCAGGGGTCATCCCGTGAGCATGCGGCATTAGCTCCCTTATATCTTGGAGTTAAAGCAGTTCTCACCAAATCCTTTGCAAGAATTCACCGTGCAAATCTTGTTAATGCCGGAATTCTTCCTCTCACCTTCAAAAATGAAGCAGACTATGATTTTATTGACTTAAATGATGAACTCATCATAGAAAACCTCAAGGAAGCCATTGAAGAAGGAAAGAATATCATCATAACAAATAAAACAAAATCAAAAGAAATCGAATGTGAATGTGAGCTTTCAGAGCGTGCAAAGAAAATCATTCTTGCCGGCGGACTTTTAAGCTACACAAAAGAGCAGATGTAATTTTAAAATAAAGGAATGAAGAAAATGACAAAAATTCAGATGAAAACCCCTCTCGTTGAGATGGATGGCGACGAAATGACCAGAGTTATCTGGCAGATGATAAAAGATTATCTTATTAATCCATATGTAGATTTAAAAACAGAGTATTATGATTTAGGACTGGAGCATAGAAACGAAACCAACGACCAGGTAACCGTTGATAGTGCAGAAGCAACAAAAAAATACGGTGTTGCAGTTAAATGTGCCACAATCACCCCAAATGCTGCCCGTATGACAGAATATAATCTTAAGGAAATGTGGAAATCACCAAATGGAACCATAAGAGCTATTTTAGATGGCACAGTTTTCCGCACACCCATCATAGTTAAAGGTGTGACACCCTTTATTCCCACATGGACCAAACCCATAACAATTGCCCGTCATGCCTACGGTGATGTATATAAAAACACAGAGATGCAGGTTCCCGAAGGAGCAAAATGTGAAATTGTTTGCACCGATAAAGATGGCAACGAGCAAAGACAGCTTATCCATAATTTCGATGGCACACCGGGCATTATCCAGGGCCTTCACAACACAGATAAATCCATTAAAAGCTTTGCAAGAAGCTGCTTTAACTATGCCCTTGATATGAAACAGGATTTGTGGTTTGCAACTAAAGACACCATCAGCAAAAAATATGACCATCGCTTTAAGGATATATTCAGCGAAATTTTCGAAGCAGAATATAAAGAAAAATTTGAAAATGCAGGCATAGAATATTTCTATACCCTCATCGACGATGCAGTTGCAAGAGTTATCCGTTCTGAAGGCGGCTATATCTGGGCTTGCAAAAACTATGATGGCGATGTAATGAGTGATATGGTTGCCACAGCCTATGGAAGCCTTGCGATGATGACATCTGTTCTGGTTTCTCCCGAAGGCGTGTATGAATATGAAGCAGCTCATGGAACAGTTCAGCGTCATTACTATAAGCATCTTAAAGGTGAGCAGACCTCCACAAACAGCGTTGCAACCCTTTTTGCCTGGACAGGCGCCCTTAGAAAAAGAGGCGAGCTTGATGGATTAAAAGAGCTTTCCGATTTTGCCGATAAGCTTGAAAAGGCAACAATCCAGACAATAGAAGAAGGCGTTATGACAGGGGATTTATATCTCCTTTCAAATCTTGCCGAAAAGAAAAAAGTCGACACAGAAACCTTCCTCAAAGAGATTGCAATAAGACTGGATAAATTACTATAAAAAATATTATAAAAATAAATGGAATGTAAAAATCCAAATGATTTTTACATTCCATTTTTGTTTGTGCCATAATTCTATAAACTATTAATCTGAAAGTCAGCTGTTATCCCTCAGGGTTTTTGCAATTCCCTCTGCTAAAATTTCAGCAGACCTCAGAGCTTCAAGCTGAGTGTTTCCGTGGGTTCCGATTTCAAAAAGGAGGGAGCCTTTTGTTTTGTGCATATTAAATCTTTCTTTTCTAAGATTTAAAGGTCTCATAAATCCCGGATGCATTTCCTCCAGGGTTTTCTGAATTTTAAGTGCAAAAATCAGGTTGTCTTTCCAAAAGGGATTGCTTAGCCCCATAGCATCTGTTCCGCAAACTATCATTGCCTGAGCAGTTTGCTTTCCGTTAATATCCGTTATAAGCTTTACAGCACAACCATCCTTATCCTCTATAGCATCCCTGTGAATGTCAAAAACAAAATCAATCTCCGGGTATCTTTCAAGATACCATTCTATAACCCCTAAAGATTTCACATACGACGAATTGTAGGCAGGATAGTCGCAAAGGGTTTTATCGAGGATAACCGCAATATTATTTTCTTCAAAAATTTCTGCCATTCTCTCACCGATGCTCACCATGTTTTTTGTGGTGTCGGTTGTTCTGTAGCTTTTGTTTGTTCCTATTCCGTTGCCTGATTTATCCGAATATGTTTCGCAGGCATGAGTATGGATAATAAGTATTTTTGCATCTTTTCCTGAAATATCATATATCCTTTTTTCATTTGAAAGGGATAGGGCGTCAATAGAATATCCGGTCTCATTTTTAATTTCAAGATTGGTTGAAGCTATGTTTTTTTCTCCGATTTTGAATTTTTTTGTTTCTGTTTTTTGCATCTTACTTTGCTTTTCTTTTTTTTCTTCAGCTTTTGTAAAAAGGGGAGAAGCATAGCTCATTATTTTTTGCGGGTTATATCCACCTAAATTCAGAAAAACAGATTTGCTTTTTTGCTTTTCTTCTAATTTCTCCGATGTAAAATTTATTATCACCCCAAATATTACTATTGCAAAAACTATGTAGACAAAAAAGCTTATAAGCTTTCTTTTTTTAATCACAAAGCCATACATTTTCCTTCTGCGTCGATATTTCGGTCTTATTTCAAAACGCCCCCTTCCTGCCCGTCTATGTTATAATTATGTTTTTTATTTTATTTATATGAATTATACTTAAAAATACCTCTTGAAAAGCCTTGATAAATTATGTATAATATATTTTGGTGTAGTTTTATTCAATTGAAAATTCTGCTTCGGCTTATTAACATACGCCGCTATTATAAATAAAACAAAAGAAACCGGAAAGGAATAATATAAATGTCACAGGAAACAAACATAGTAAAAATACGCACTCTCCCCGTGCTTCCAATAAGAGGACTGCCTGTTTTTCCCTATATGATAATTCACTTTGATGTTGGCAGGGATAAATCTGTTAGTGCAATTGAAGAATCTATGGTGGAAAATCAGCTTTTGTTTCTTCTTGCTCAGAAAAATCCCGAGCTTGAAAGGATAACTCCCGACGACCTCTATACAGTGGGAACAATTGCCAAGATAAAGCAGATTTTAAAGATTTCCGAAAATGATGTAAGAGTTCTCGTTGAGGGAATATCAAGAGCAAGCCTTAAAAAATTTACCTCCACCTCACCATTTTTCGAATGTGAGGTAGAAGAATACGACCCTCCAAATGAAAAAACAGAAGAACAGCTCATAACAGAAGATGCCTATATCCGCGAAATTTCCAAGAGATGTGCATTGTATTTCGGACTTCAGGGAAAATTTGAGCGCGATGCAATGGTGCCAATTTCAAATATAAAAGAATCGGAGCATTTTGCCGATGCTGTGTCTGCGGCTCTTAATGTGAGTATTGAAGTCAAGCAGCAAATCCTTGAAGAATTTGACATCATAAAAAGAATGGAAAAAATCCTTTCTGTTCTTCATTCGGAAACCGAAATCCTTAAAATAGAAAAGCAGATAAGCAGTAAGGTAAAGGAAAAAATAGACCATAGTCAGAAGGAATACTATTTAAGAGAACAGATAAAGGTTATTCAGGATGAGCTGGGTGAAGGAGAAGTCAGCGAAAAAGAAAGCGAAGAATACATGGAAAAGCTTTCAGAAATCGGAGCTCCCGATTATGTTCTTGAAAAAGCTTCAAAAGAGCTGGCTCGCCTCAGAAGAATGCAGCCCGGTAACCCCGATGCATCTGTTATAAGAGGCTATATCGACTGGCTTTGTGCTATTCCATGGAGCAATAAAACTCCGGAAAACACCGACCTTTCAGAAGCAAAAGAAATCTTAAATCAGGATCACTATGGACTCCAGAAGGTTAAGGAAAGAATAGTTGAGTTTTTAGCTGTCCGCATGCTTTCCGGCGGAAAAAAATCTCCCATCATCTGTCTTTCAGGACCTCCGGGAGTTGGAAAAACATCAGTTGCAAAATCAATTGCAAGGGCAATGGGCAGAAAATATGTCCGTATGTCTTTGGGCGGAGTAAAGGATGAAGCCGAAATAAGAGGCCACAGAAAGACCTATATCGGCGCTATGCCCGGCAGAATTATTTCTGCAATGAAACAGGCAGGAACAAAAAACCCCGTTATCCTTCTTGATGAAATAGATAAATTGGGTGCCGATCATCGCGGAAGCACATCTGCAGCCCTTTTAGAGGTTCTCGACAGTGAGCAGAATTTCTCCTTCCGTGACCACTATATTGAACTGGAATATGATCTTTCAGATGTTCTTTTCATCACCACAGCCAATACCTTAGATACCATAGACCGCCCCCTTCTCGACAGAATGGAGGTAATCGAGCTTTCCGGCTACACCGATACCGAAAAGCTGGCAATTGCAAAGGAATATATTATTCCAAAGCAGATAAAAGAGCATGGTCTTAAAAAGTCCAATATCAAAATAAGTGATGATGCAGTTAAAGAAATAATAAATAGCTATACAAGAGAATCCGGTGTCAGACAGTTAGAGCGCAAAATAGGCGAAATAATGCGAAAAGCAGCCTGTGAGGTTCTTTCCGACAGTAAGAAAAAAATCTCCGTTGGAAAAACAAAGCTTGAAAAACTCCTTGGCAAAAAAATCTTCAGAGACAGCGTAATGGATAAAAAAGACGAAGTTGGCGTTGCAACAGGTCTTGCCTGGACAATGTTTGGCGGCGATACCCTTTCAATAGAGGTTAATCTTATGGAAGGAAGCGGCAATATTGATTTAACAGGTCAGCTTGGCGATGTTATGAAGGAATCGGCAAAGGCAGCTATAAGCTTTATCCGTTCAAATTCATCAAAATTTGGCATTGAAGCAGATTTCCATAAAAAATATGACATCCATATCCATGTTCCGGAGGGTGCAGTTCCAAAAGACGGTCCCTCAGCCGGAATAACAATGGCAACAGCTCTTGTTTCTGCTCTTTCCGGAAGAAAAATCAGTAAAAAAGTTGCCATGACAGGAGAAATAACAATAACCGGAAGAATCCTTGCCATAGGCGGCCTTAAAGAAAAATCCCTTGCCGCATATCGCATGGGTATAGAAACAGTTCTTATCCCTGAGGCTAATCTTTGCGATGTTGAGGATGTGCCACCCGAGGTAAGAGAAAAAATAAACTTTGTCCCCGTAAAGGAAATGACAAAGGTTTTAGAAACTGCGTTAGTATGAGGTTTTTAATATGAATATTCATAATGTGGAACTTACCATATCCGCTGTTAAACCCGCCCAATATCCCAAAACAGATTTTCCCGACCTTGCCTTTGCCGGCAGGTCAAATGTTGGAAAATCCTCTCTTATAAATAAGCTTTTAAACAGAAAAAGTCTTGCCAGAGTAAGTCAGAAGCCGGGCAAAACAGCAACCATAAATTTCTATAATATCGACAACACCCTTAATTTTGTTGACCTTCCCGGCTATGGCTTCGCCCAGGTTTCAAAAGAAGAAAAACGCCGCTGGGGCAATATGATAGAAACCTATCTTAAATCCCGCCCTCAGCTAAGCCAGGTTGTTCTGCTTGTTGATAGCCGCCATAAGCCCACCGCCGATGATTGCCTGATGCTTTCCTTTATCCGCTCAGTTTGCCCAAGGGCAGTAGTTGTTGCCACAAAATTTGACAAGCTAAAGCCTTCTCAGAAGGAAGCATCCTTAAAGCTTATTATCGACACTCTCGAACTGAAAAATGACGATATTATCATACCATTTTCTTCGGTAAAGGGAACAGGCTGCGAGGAATTCTGGAGCTATGTTAATGAAATTGTACTTGAAAACGGGGGAGAAACCAATGAGTGATATATTAAATGGTTTAAATGACAGACAAAAAGAAGCAGTAATCAGCACAGAAGGTCCACTACTGGTGCTTGCCGGAGCAGGAAGCGGAAAAACAACTGTTTTAACCCGCCGTATTGCCTATATTCTTGAAAAAGGGCTTGCAAAGCCCTGGCAGATTCTTGCCATAACCTTCACCAATAAAGCAGCAGCCGAAATGAAGGAAAGAATTGCAAAAATGGTGCCCGAATCAGATGACATCTGGGTAAGAACCTTTCATTCCTGCTGTGTGAGAATATTAAGAAGGGATATTTCTGCCATAGGCTATGAGTCATCTTTTAATATTTATGATTCCAATGACCAGAAAAGAATTGTTAAGGATTGCATCAAGGAATGTGGATTAAATGAAGATAACTATCCCGTAAAATCGGTTATTTCCTTAATCAGCGACTGCAAGAATAAAGACATTTCTCCCCAAGAATTTCTTTCTCAGAATTCAGGCAGCTATCGTGAAAGACAGCTTGCCCGTCTTTATGAAGAATATGAAAAAAGATTAAAAAGAAATAATGCTCTTGATTTTGATGACCTTATTTTAAAAACAGTTCTTCTTTTCAAAACCTGCCCCGATGTTTTGGAATATTATCAGAATAAATTCCGCTATATCCTTGTTGACGAATATCAGGACACCAACTCCTGCCAGTATAAGCTTGTGGAAATGCTTGCAAGAGCCCATCGCAATCTTTGTGTTGTGGGTGATGATGACCAGAGTAACTATAAGTTCCGCGGAGCCGATATTTCAAATATTCTTGATTTTGAAAAGTTCTTCACAGAGGCTAAGGTTGTAAAGCTTGAGCAAAACTATCGCTCAACTCAGAATATTTTAACCGCCGCCAATAATGTTATTGCCAACAACCGCATGAGAAAGGCAAAATCCCTTTGGACAAATGAAGGCGACGGAGAAAAAATTGTTTTAAGAGCTTTAAACGACCAGGTCAGCGAAGCTGTTTATGTTAATAATCAGATAGAACAGCTTGTTTCAAAGCAGGGCTATAAGTATTCAGATTTTGCCATACTCTACAGAACCAACGCCCAGACCCGTTCCTTTGAAGAAAATCTCACCTGCCCCTATCGCATTTTGGCAGGGCTCAGATTCTACGACAGAAAGGAAATAAAAGATATTCTTGCT
Organism: Clostridia bacterium; assembly: GCA_045644205.1. Classification (GTDB taxonomy): domain Bacteria; phylum Bacillota; class Clostridia; order UMGS1810; family UMGS1810; genus RGIG1828. The sequence continues at coordinate 37,302 of JAZRGM010000043.1, forward strand.
TATCTGAGGGTATTATTCAATCCCAATGATGACCATAATCTCACAAGAATAATAAATGTTCCCAAAAGAAGCATAGGTGATTCAACGGTTGCCAAGCTTCAGAGCTATGCTTCCACAGTTGGAAAAAGCATATATTCCGTCATAAAGGATGGCTCATATGCTGAGATTCTCGGCAGAACCAACACCAAAATTTCAGAATTTGCCGACCTTATCACCGCTCTTATAGAAAAGGTAGATAAAGTAAGCGTAACAGAGCTTATTGAAGAGCTTCTCACCTCCACCGGCTATGTTTCCAGACTCCTTCTTGAAAGTCCGCCCGATGAAGCACTTTCAAGAATAGAAAATGTTGAAGAATTCAAATCAAAAGCAAGAGAATATGAAGAGAAGGTTGAAAACCCCAGCTTTGAAGGCTTTCTTGATAATATTTCCCTTGTTTCCGATGTTGATAATTATGATGAAAATCAGAATGCTGTTGTGCTGATGACTCTCCATAGTGCCAAAGGTCTTGAGTTCCCTGTTGTGTTTATGTGCGGCATGGAAAACGGTTTATTCCCAAGCTTTATGAGCGAAATGGAAGAGGGGGGCATCGAAGAAGAACGCCGCCTTTGCTATGTGGGAATAACAAGAGCAAGAAAGAAATTGTATTTTACATATGCCAAGCAAAGAACTCTCTATGGAAAAACAGAAGCAAGAATGCGTTCTCCTTTTGTTGACGAAGTTTCTGCAGAGTATCTTGATGTAGAGGTTAAGCGTCATTCGGGCTTCAATTCTGTCTACACAGTATCAACCACCCCCAAAACAACCAAGCTTCCGGGCTTTAGCTTCAGTTCATCCTCAAAGCCCGCCTCGTCAGTTCCCGGGGTTATGAGAGGGGCAGACTTAAAATCAGCACCCTCAGGAGACAACATCAAAAAAGGCGACAGAGTATGCCACAAAAAATTCGGCGAAGGTCTTGTTTTGTCGGTTTCCGAGGTTTCGGGAGACCGTCTGTATGAAATCTCCTTTGACAATGTTGGCACACGCTCCCTGATGGCATCCTTTGCCAAGCTTACAAAACTTTAAGAACATCCGGAAAGGAACATGATTTATGTCAGAAAATATAAGCTACGGAAATTTTGCCTTTATATATGATGCACTCACCAATGATGTTGAATATTCAAACCGCTGTGACTACCTTGAAAAAATTTTTGAAAAGCACCTTTCCAAAAGGGCAGAGCTCATAGCAGATTTAGGCTGCGGAACAGGAACCGTATGCTCCGAGATGTCTAAAAGAGGCTATGATATGATAGGCATAGACTCTTCCGATATGATGCTTTCCGAGGCGATAAAAAAAGAAGGAAGCGAAAAGATACTCTATCTTAATCAGGACATGACAGAATTTGAGCTTTACGGCACAGTTGATGTGTTTCTTAGTATGCTCGATAGCTTAAACTACATAACAAGCCTTGATGAACTTTCAAAGGTTTTCTCCCTTGTTAAAAACTATCTTAATCCGGGCGGAATATTTGTTTTCGACATAAACACACCCTATAAGTATGAACATATTCTTTCCGACAACACCTTCGTTCACGATGAAGACGGAATATTTTATGTGTGGCAGAATTATTTTGACGGAGAATATTGTGATTTTCTGATTGATTTTTTTGTTGAAAAAGAAGGCTCCTACAGCCGCTTCACCGAAGAACACACCCAAAGATGCCATACCTTCAAAGAAATTTTGTCAGTTATTAAAGATTCGGGCCTTTCTCTTGAGGGAGTGTATGATGAATTATCCTTTTCTGATCCCGTGTCAACAAGTGAGCGAATATTTTTGGTTGTTAAAAAATATTAGTCAAAGCAGGGCGTAAACGCAAATTTTTTATTGACAATATATTCTATTTGTGATAACATACATTTATCGGACAAATCTTCGTCCGCATAAAGTAACAAGAGCAGAATGCTCGATTTTTAGGAGGCACAATAATGCAAAAAGGTACAGTAAAATGGTTCAATGCTGAAAAAGGCTATGGCTTCATCGAATGTGAAGACGGCACAGATGTTTTCGTTCATTTTTCAGCAATCAATATGGAAGGTTACAAATCCCTCCAGGAAGGCGAAAGTGTAGAATTCGAAGTTATTGACGGTGCTAAAGGTCCTCAGGCTGCAAATGTAGTTAAGGCTCAGTAATCCGTTATATAAATTAAAATATATATTTTCGATTGCTTACCAACCCCCACCGTTTTGCGGTGGGGGTTTGAACTATAATTAATTCCTTTGAAGGAGAAATAATTATGCAGGATAAAAATAATATTATTTCCTCAATAAAACAAATGCGTGCATCCATGAGCAAAAGCCATAAAAAAATAGCAGATTTTATTTGTGAGCATTATGATAAAGCCGCATTTATGACAGCGGCAAAGCTTGGCGAAGAGGTTCAGGTCAGTGAGTCAACCGTTGTGCGTTTTGCTTCTCTTATGGGCTTTGAAGGTTATCCCGAATTTCAGCATGTTTTAAGAGAAATAATTAAAAATAAATTAACAGCAGTTCAGAGAATGGAAATAACCTCCTCAAAATTTGCTGAAAAAGATATATTAAAAACAGTTATTTCATCTGATATAGAAAAACTCCGTCAGACTATGGACGGTGTAAGTGTTTCTGATTTTACAGATGCTGTAAACACAATAGCCAATTCAAAACGCATCTATATTCTCGGTGCAAGAACCTGCTTTTCAATTGCAAATTTTTTAGGCTTTTATTTAAACTTATTATCCTATGATGTAAGACTTATAACCACCAACTCCGCCAGCGAAACCTTTGAGCAGATTTTTGATGCATCGGGTGAAGATGCCATAATAGCTATAAGCTATCCCAGATATTCAAGAAGAACCCTTAATGCTGTTAAATATGCCCACGACAGAGGCTCCAAGATTATCGCCATAACCGATAGTGAGCTTTCCCCCATATACCCCTATGCCGACCATAAGATAATTGCCACCTCTGATATGTCAAATTTTGTTGATTCTCTTGTGGCACCACTTAGCATTATAAATGCAATAATTGTTGCTCTTGTAATGAGAAACGAAGAAGAAATTGCAAAAAAATTCACAGCTCTTGAAAATATCTGGGATGAATATCAGGTATATGAAAAACCAATTCAGGAAACAGAATAGAGGAAAATATATATGGAATATCAGGTAGCTGTTGTAGGCGGTGGTGCTGCAGGTCTTATGGCATCATATATCGCCTCGGAATCCGGCAAAAAGGTGTGCTTAATAGAAAAAAATTCTCAGCTTGGAAAAAAGATACTCATAACAGGCAAAGGAAGATGCAATGTAACCAATTCGGCAGATATCGGAGATTTTATTGCCAACACCGCGGTAAATGCCAGTTTTCTCTATAGTGCATTTTATTCCTTCACCAATACCGACCTTATGGGGATGCTTGAAAATGCAGGACTAAAGCTTAAAACCGAAAGGGGAGGAAGGGTTTTTCCTCAGAGTGATAGGGCTGCCGATGTCAGAGATACTCTCTGGAAGCTTTCAAAAAAAAGCGGAACAGATTTAATCTTCGGAGAGGTTAAAAGCATAACAAAAGAAAATGATAAATTTATAATAAAAACAAACAAAGATTTAATCACCTCATCTTCTGTCATAATCGCCACAGGCGGCGTAAGCTATCCCTTAACAGGCTCCACAGGTGACGGATATAAATTTGCCAAAGAATTCGGCCACAGCATAATTGAGCCAAAGGCATCGCTTGTTCCTCTTGTGACAAAGGAAAAATATGTGTCTGAAGTAATGGGGCTTTCATTAAAGAATATAGCTGTCAGCCTTAAAAAAAATAATAAAGAAATTTATTCCGATTTTGGTGAAATGCTCTTTACCCATTTTGGACTTTCCGGCCCTGTTATTTTAAGCGCATCATCTCATATAAGAGATGATTCTGAGTATAAAATATCCATCGACCTTAAGCCTGCGCTTGATTTTAAAACTTTAGACAATCGCATCTTAAGAGATTTCGAGCTTGAAAAAAACAAAGATTTTATAAATTCTTTAGATGCCCTTCTCCCAAAAAAGCTCATTCCCCTCATAGTTAAGCTTTCGGGAATAGACGAAAGGCAAAAGGTCAATTCAATAACAAGGGAAAAACGCCATGGCCTTGTAAATCTTTTGAAAAATCTTGAATTTACCATTCAGGCAAAACGCCCTGTTTCAGAGGCTATCATCACATCCGGCGGAATAAATGTTAAGGAAATAGATTCCTCCACAATGCAGTCAAAGCTTGTTCCGGGACTCTATTTTGCAGGAGAGGTAATAGATGTTGACGCCTACACAGGCGGATTTAATCTGCAAATTGCTTTTTCCACAGCCTATCTTGCAGGAAAAAATGCCTGAAAAATTAACAAAAAACTTAATTTTTAAATTAAAAAATCAAAAAAACTATTGTGTATTTTCTGGTTTTGAGGTATAATGTACCTTAAGTTTAGTCTTTGAAAAGGAGTTTGTGTCATATGATTAATATTGCAATCGACGGCCCCTCCGGAGCCGGCAAAAGTTCAATTGCAAAAGCTGTTTCGGCAAAGCTCGGCTATCTCTATATCGACACAGGGGCAATGTTTCGCTCTTTGGCATATAAAGCTCTTTCTCTTGGGATTGATATTCCCAATGAGCATGATGCTCTAAATAAAATGCTTTCTGAGACTACGCTTAGCATAGAACGCATAGACGGTATCCAGCATATGATTCTTGACGATTGCGATATAACAGATAAAATCCGCACTCCTAAGGTTTCAAAGGCTGCATCAGATATTGCTGTTATAGATTTTATAAGAGCCTGGCTTTTAGACCTTGAACGCTCTCTGGCAAAGAAAAACAATTGCATTATGGATGGCAGAGACATCGGAACCCATGTTCTTCCCGATGCCGATGTCAAAATTTTTCTCACAGCATCTGCCGAGGTAAGAGCAGAGCGTCGTCTTAAAGAGCTAAAAGAAAAGGGCATAGATGTTTCCTTTGATGAAGTTCTTGCAGAAATGAAATATCGCGATAAGCAAGACAGCGAGCGTGAAGTCGCCCCATTAAAAAAGGCCGATGATGCTATCCTGGCCGACACCTCAGATAAAAGCTTCGATGAATCAGTTGAGCTGATTCTTGATATAATCAAGACGGAGAATAAATAATGTATAGATTTTTGTGTAATATAGTAGGCGCATTTGTGCGTATTTTATTCAGAATAGAAGTAAATGGGAGAGACAATATCCCCGCGGAGGGCGGCGCAATCATCTGTGCCAACCACATAAGCAACTGGGATCCTGTTCTTTTGCAGATTCTTATTAAGCGCCATATCTATTTTATGTCAAAAGAAGAATTGTTTCATGTGTTCTTTATTGGCTGGATAATGAAAAAAATCGGTGCCATCCCTGTTAAACGCTCAGGCTCCGACCTCACAGCAATAAAGCACGCATTCAAAACCGTAAACGGTGGCGAAATCCTTGGTATATTTCCCACAGGTCAGCGCGAAAAGGTAAAGGGTGAGGGAGAGGTAAAAGCAGGAGTTGGTCTTATTGCCGGCAAAACAAAAGCTCCCATAATTCCCATACATATCTCAGCAAGTTTCAAGCCTTTTTCAAAGGTTGTTGTAAATATAGGCAAGTGTGAGGTTTTTGCCCCTGCCGACGGTGAAAAAATAAATGCCGAAATGGCAGAAGACTTTGCAAAGCAAATCTATCAAAGAATAAAGGATCTGGCTTAATCAATGGAAATCAGACTTGCCAAGACTGCGGGCTTTTGTTTTGGAGTTGCCCGCGCAGTAAATACCTTAGAAACCAAAACCTTCGAAGATAAAATAATGACTTTAGGCCCCATAATCCACAATACGACTGTGGTAGATTCATTAAAGAAAAAGGGCATAGATGTTGCAGGGGGGCTTTGTGATGTTCCAAAAGGATATACTCTTGCAATAAGAACCCATGGTGTTCAGAAGGCTCTTATCGACGAAGCTGAAAAAAAGGGCATAGCATATATTGACTTAACCTGTCCCTTTGTTAAAAGAATTCACGAAATTGTTTATAATCATCATAAGGAAGGCTACAAAATCGTCATAGTAGGCAATAAAAACCACCCCGAAGTTCAGGGAATTAATGGTTGGTGTGAAAATAATGCAATAATTGCTCTTGACATATCCGATATAAATGGTAAAATAAATAGTGGCGATAAAATTTGTCTTGTTTGTCAGACAACGATGGACAGGCTAAGCTTTGAAAATATTTCGGACTATGTTAAATCCTGCGTGGGTGATCCTGTTATTTTTGACACCATATGCAGCGCCACAAATGAAAGACAAAAAGAAGCTGCTCAAATCGCAAAAGAAGCAGAAATGATGATAGTTATAGGTGATAAGCACAGCTCAAACACCAATAAGCTCACATCAATCTGCTCAAAGTATTGCAGCAATACTTACCAAATCGAAAATTTTGAGGATCTTCCTCAGAATATAGATATACCAAAGAAAATTGGTATAACGGCAGGTGCTTCAACACCGTCGTGTATAATTAAGGAGGTCATAAACAAGATGATTGAAAATCAAAATGGAGCTGAAAGCTTCGCACAAGAATTTGAGGAGTACGAAAAATCTCTGATTACTTTAAATACAAGGGATGTAGTTAAGGGAACAGTTATCGGGGTTAGCGAGAAAGGTCTCAGCGTTAACCTTGGATATAAATCCGACGGATTTGTTCCTGCATCTGAAGTAACAGATGATCCCTCTGCCGACATCACAAAAATGTATTCAGAAGGCGACGAAGTTGAAGCTTTTGTTGTCAGAGTAAATGATGTTGATGGAGAAGTTACTCTTTCTATGAAAAAACTCGAAATGATCAAAGGCGCTAAAGAAGTTGAAGAAGCTTTTGAAACAAAAGAAATCCTCACAGGTAAAGTTATCCAGGCTGTAAATGGCGGTGTAATCGTAAGCTGTAAGGGTGTAAGAGTGTTTGTTCCCGCTTCTCAGGCAAGCGACAGATTCCTTCAGGATTTAACAGTTCTTGTTGGAACAGAAGTAAACTTAAGAATTATCGACATCAAGAAAATGCGTGGCAGAAACAAAATCGTTGGTTCTGTTAAGAATGTTTTAAATGAGCAGAAAGCTGCCCTTGCAGAAAGCTTCTGGGCAGAAATCCGTGAAGGCAAAACCTATAAAGGTATTGTTAAATCCCTCACCAAATTCGGCGCATTTGCAGACATTGGCGGTGTTGACGGTCTTATCCATATTTCCGAGCTTTCATGGTCAAAAATCAAACATCCTTCCGAGGTTGTTAATGTTGGCGACGAAGTTGAAGTTTATATCATAAGCTTTGATAAAGAAAGCGGCAAGATTTCTCTCGGTTTCAAAAAAGCTGAAGACAATCCATGGAAAAAGGTTGAAAACGAACTCAAGGTAGACGATGTGGTTGATTGTAAAATCGTAAGAATCGTTCCCTTCGGTGCTTTTGCTGAAATCTATCCCGGTGTTGATGCTCTTATTCACATTTCTCAGGTTGCAAACAAGAGAATTGCAAAGGTTGAAGATGAATTAACTATCGGTCAGCATGTTCAGGCAAAGGTTGTTGAAATCAATCTTGAAGATAAGAAAATCGGTCTTAGCATAAGAGCTCTTCTTGAACCCGAAGCTCCTGTAGTAGAGGAAGCTCCTGCTGAGGAAATTCCTGCTGAGGAAATTCCTGCTGAGGAAGCTCCTGCAGAGGAAGCTCCCGTAGCTCAGGAAGCTGCAGAAACAACAGAGGAATAAAAATTTTAAAGCTGCTGCAGAAAAATTTTGCAGCAGCTTTTTGTAACAGACTAAGTTTGTTAAATAAGCTGATTTTTAAATCGTGATATTAAATTTTTTGGAAGTGATAATATGCAAAAAAGAATAATGTCTTTTCTTTTATTGAGCCTTGTTTTTATTATGGCTATGTTTCCTTTGACAATAAGTGCCGACAATTCAACAAAGCAAAAAATAGAAAATATAATAGATGGCAAGCAGGATTATCTTGTTCTTGTAAACATTATTGAAAAAGGCACATCCGACTATGAGGTTCAGGTTTTCGAAGAAATCGGCAATAAAGACGATGAAGAAAATAAGCTGCCTTCAATAAAGGATGAAAGGATATATGTTTCCGGCTTTAGCGGATATATGTATTATGACGACACCGACTACCGCCCTCAGAAGGGAGATAATGTTCTTCTTTCTCTTGATTATCGCTTGGGACGCTATAGTGTTAAAAACGGAGCGTATCTTGTTGATTCCACAAGCTATGAGCAGTTAAAGTTTAAGATGCCCGATGTGTTTAATGGAACTCAGGAAGCCCTTGAAATAAATGCTCTCTATATTTTTGTTAATTCAAATGGTGCAATAAACAGCCTCACCATTAAAAACGACGGAATATATGGCAAGGATGCAAACGGGGAAGCAAAGAAGGTGGAAGCTGTAAATGGTATTGTATATATTGACGAATACGGCGACCATACAGAAAACCCCACAGCCCCCGTTGAACGATATAATGAAAATTCCCTTGGCTTTAAGAGTAAGTGGAAGCTTGTTCTCTTTATAATTATCCTTGGCGCCATATCGGGGCTTGGCGTGGTAAAATTAGTAAGAAAATTAGAGAAAAGGTATGAACAATAATGCTATATAGTGAAAAAACAGTTTCTTCAGAAAAAATATTTGATGGTAAGGTAATAAATCTTAGGGTAGACACAGTAGAGCTTCCCGGTGGCAATCTTGCCACAAGAGAGCTTATTGGTCATCCCGGCGGTGTGGCAGTTGTGCCTGTTGATGATGAAGGCTTTGTGTATCTTGTCCGTCAGTTCAGAAAACCCTATGAGGAATTTGTCCTGGAAATCCCTGCCGGCAAAAGAGACAGGGGAGAAGATGTTTTAGTTGGAGCAAAAAGAGAGCTTTCCGAAGAAACAGGCCTTGAAGCTCAAAACTATATCGACCTTGGAAAATTCTATCCCACCCCCGGCTATGTTGACGAGGTAATATATATCTATCTTGCTCTTGGTTTAAAGCAGGGAAAGTCTCACCCCGATGAGGATGAATTTGTGGAAATAGAAAAAATCCATATTGACGAGCTTTGCGAAATGATAATGAAAAATGAAATAAAAGATGGCAAAACCATTGCCGGAATATTAAAGGCAAAACTGTATCTTAAAAAATAGCATAGTGAAAGGGACTGAAAAACAATTGTTTTTCAGTCCCTGTTAAAATTCCAAAAATCAAATTGTTTTATGATTTCATCTTAAAAAGAATAACTCCTGCAATCATAATTGCCGCTCCCAGATACTTATTCCATCCAAAGGCAAGCTTTTCTGTGCCCATAATTCCAAAGGCATCAATAATTGCCGCGCAGATAAGCTGAGAAATAAGTATTGTTGAAACCGCAATAGCAGGCGATGTTCCTTTAACCGACATCATAACTGTCAGAGTTATTGCAATACCAAAAGCACCGCCCAAAAGATAAAATTTATTAACCTCAGTAAAGCCTTTAAAAAAACTGTCTTTAGCAAATAAAAGAGCAAGCAGGGAAAGTAAAAAGGCAGTCCCCTGAACATAGCTGTTTGCTAGAAAGAGTCCTGTTTTTTCGCTGAGACGGGTATTCATAACCCCCTGAATACTCATGCACGCCCCTGCAATAATTGCATATATATATCCCATATTATTCACCTCCCGGATATTATTTCCCGGGAGGCTTTTAAATATCAAAAAATACTCTTGTTTTAAGAAAAGGTTTGTAGTATAATTACTATGATATATTGTATATTCGTGTAGTGTAACTAATTTCAGACAGGTGAATTTTTAATGTTTAATAAAATAGAAAGCCCATCAAATGAGTTTTATCGTCATTTAAAAAAACTCCAGACTCGCCGCGAGCGTGAGAAAAGCTGTCAGTATCTTGCAGAGGGAAGCCGCGCTGTCTATGACGCCATAAAAAATAATGCCGACATAGCTTCAATCGTTATATGCGAAGGCTACGCCCCCGAATCCGACCTTTCCGGCTTTAAGGTGTATGAGTTATCCCGAAAGCTTTTTGAAGATGCCAAACTAACGGTTAATTCCCAGGGGATACTTGCTGTAATAAACTATAATCTCAAAGAGTCAACACAGATTAATTTTGATAAAGCAAACACCATTCTCTATCTTGATTCGGTAACAGACCCGGGAAATATGGGGACAATTCTCAGAAGCGCCGATGCATTTGGTGTTGAGGCAATAGTTTTGTCGTCGGGGTGTGTGGATGTTTTTAATCCAAAGGTTGTCCGTTCATCAATGGCAAGTCTTTTAAATGTTCCCATTTATCTTGATAAAAATAGCGACCTTTTCTTTGAAAAGCTAAAAAGCTCAGGATTCGACATTGTGGGGACATTTCCAAGAGCCGGGAAGCTTTCATCACAGCATAAATACAACTCCAAAACCGTTCTCATAATGGGAAATGAAGCAAATGGCATATCTGAAAAAATAGAATCCTATTGCACAACGGAAGTTAAAATCCCCATGCTTGGAAACACTGAGTCACTTAATGTTGCCACAGCCTGTGCAGTAATGCTCTATGAAATAATGCTTGAAAAAATGCAGAGAGGTGAAAATAATGGCTGAATTTTTCGGTAGATTATTCGACCACATAAAAATTGTGCAGATAACAGACTATATAGACATTATTATAGTTGCGTTTGTTATTTACCACGGTATAAAACTAATAAAGGAAACAAGAGCTTCTCAGCTTATAAAGGGTATAATAGCTCTTGTTATATTTGCTCAGATTTCAGGCATAATGAAGCTTAAATCGGTAAACTACATTCTGGAGAACACCCTCCAGCTCGGTCTTATTGCTCTTTTAATAGTTTTTCAGCCGGAATTAAGAAGAACTCTTGAAAAGGTTGGTTCCTCAACCTTTAACCGCCTTATAAAAATAAACGAAGAACAGAGCGAAAATAATAGTGTTGAAGAAATATGCACTGCTGTAAGAAAGCTTGCCTATTCAAAAACCGGCGCCCTTATTCTTATTGAGCGTCAGACAAAATTAGGCGATGTAATGTCCAGCGGAACTCTTATTGATTCCATTATTTCCGAAGGCCTTATAGAAAATATTTTTGTTCCCAACACCCCTCTCCACGATGGTGCAGTTATAATTGGTGACGGGCGCATAAAGGCAGCTGCCTGCGTTCTTCCTCTAACCCAGAACAATAGCTTCAGTAAAGAACTCGGAACACGCCACAGAGCAGCAATAGGTATTTCCGAGCAGGCGGACTGCATTGCGATAGTTGTGTCTGAGGAAACCGGCAAAATCTCTCTGGCATTAAATGGTGAAATAACCCGTGACTATACATATGCCACCCTTAAAAAGAAAATAAATGAAATTTTAGAGAGCGATAAACCCTCCGATAATCTCAAGAAAATAAAGGCTAAAAACATCATTACCAAGGCGGTGAAGAAAAAATGAAGAAGTTTTATAAAACAGATGCTTTCTTTGTTGCGGTTTCGTTTGTTATAGCTGTACTTTTGTGGGTTTTTGTTGCCTATGATGTAAGCCCTATGCACGAAATCACCGTTTCCGATGTTGTTGTCAGATGCACTAATGTGAGTGAGCTTTTCGACGATGGCAGCCTTGTTCTCACAGGAGAAAACGCAAATCTTTTAAAAGACGGAACCACTCTCCAGGTGAGATTCAAAGGTAAAAGAGGCACAGTTTGTCATGTCAAAGATAAAAATATCACCTGCACCCTTGATATGGGTAGCGTTAAAAAGCCCGGCTCCTATAGCATAAAACCCAGCATAGATTGTGATGTTTCAGGGGTTGAGGTTGTAAAGTTTGAACCCTATAAAATAAAAGTTGTGGCAGAAAGTATTGAACAGCGCGATATTGATGTAAGCGTAAAAACAATAGGCAAGCTTCCCGATGGATTTACCATGGAAGATATGAAAAACCATAATAAAACTGTTAAAATAACAGGTGCCGCTTCTGTTGTAAAAAGGGTAGACAGAGCTGAGGTTGTGTTTGACTATAGTCAGATAAATGCAAAGGACGACCAGAAAACCTTTGAGATAAAATTCTATGATAAAAATTCCAATTTAATAGACGGTTCAGAATTTAAAAAGACTGTGGAAAAATCAAAAATCAGCTTTAATCTCTATACCACAAAAGAAGTAAGCGTTGTCCTTATGCCAAAATATGCAGATGAAATAAATAAAAATCACTACGGAAAAAGCGTAAAGCTTTCTGTGTCCGGTGATGGAACAACAACCAAAGACGGTGGTCTTGAAATGAAGGTAAAATTAAAAGGCACAGCATCCGCACTTGAAAAATATTCCGATTCAAAAAGAATTGTATATACTGAGGATATAGATGTTTCAGCTATCTATCAGAACAAAACCTTTGAAAAGGTAAAGGCAGCTGAGCTTTCCAATAGCGTGTGGTATGTTGATGTTCCTCAGGTAAAGGTAAAGGCAACAGTAGAAGATAAAAATTAAAGGATTGATAATATATGACCAGATTATTTGGTTCAGATGGTGTAAAAGGTATTGCCAGTGTTGACCTCACACCTGAGCTTAGCTTTAAGCTGGGATGTGCGCTCGTGGCATTTTTGAAAGAAAAATCGGGTGACACACCTAAAATACTTGTTGGCAGAGATACCCGCATCTCAGGCCATATGCTTGAATCTGCCCTTATGGCAGGCCTTTGCTCTATGGGAGCAAAGGTAGAAAGTGTGGGCGTTATTCCATCGCCGGCTGTGGCATTTCTTGTTAAAAAGTATAAAATGACAGCAGGTGTTTCAATATCTGCTTCCCATAAGCCTATGGAATATAACGGAATTAAGTTTTTTGATTCCGAAGGCTATAAGCTCACCTCTGATGCGGAAGACCGCATAGGGGCATATGTCAGCGGAAAAATAGATATGCCTCCCTTTAAAACAGGGGCAGAGCTTGGCAAAATCACCCGTCCCCACACAGCACTAAGAGACTATGTGGACCTTGTGAAGCTTAGTGTCGGCTCTGATTTATCCGGCATGAAAATAGCCATTGATTGTGCAAACGGAGCAGCGTATGAGTGTGCAAAATTATGCTTCAAAGAGCTTGGAGCCGATGTTGAAATGCTCAATAATGTTCCAAATGGAATAAATATCAACGATAACTGCGGTTCAGCTCATATGGAAGGCCTTATGAAATTTGTCACAGCCCATAAATGCAGCTTCGGAATTGCAATGGATGGCGACGGAGACCATCTCCTTGCCTGCGATGAAAAGGGAAATCCGGTAGATTCAAAAAAGATTTATGAGCTTTGCGGAATATGCTATGAAAACCATAGCTCAGCAAGTGATGGTCTTGTTATGGCAGTTACTCTTGCCGGAATCTGTAAGAAAAATAATATGCCAATGTCAAAGCTTTAAGGATGTATATATGACCAAAAAAGAAAAGATACTAAAAATAAAAGAAATTTTTGATAAAGCTTATGCCGATGCAAAATGCTCTCTCGATTTTACCACACCTCATGAGCTTTTGGTGGCTGTTCAGCTCTCTGCTCAGTGCACAGACGCAAGGGTAAATATCGTAACAAAAGACCTTTTTAAAAAATATAAATCCGTGGAGGATTTTGCCGGAGCCGACGAGGAAGAGCTTTGTGCCATAATAAAGCCCTGTGGGTTCTACAGAACAAAAGGAAAGAATATTATAGCATCATCCAAAAAGATTATATCCGATTTTGATGGAAAGGTTCCTGATAATATGGATGACCTTCTATCTCTTGCCGGGGTAGGCAGAAAAACTGCCAATCTTATTCTGGGTGATGTATATGGAGTTCCAGGTCTTGTTGTTGATACCCATGCCATAAGGCTTACCAATCGCATAGGTCTTGTAAATGAAAAAGACCCTGTAAAAATTGAATTTGCTCTTAAAAAGATTGTTCCCGATGATTATAAAACCCGTTTCTGCCATCAGCTAGTTTATCACGGAAGAGCAGTCTGCAATGCTGCAAAGCCCTCCTGCACCACCTGCCCTATAGCAGAGCTTTGCCCTAAAAAGAATGTAAAAAAGTTTGTTTAAGGTGAGAATATTGAATATAAGAATAAAAAAGCTTCTTGAAAAAATGACTGAGAGCAAAATAGACACAGTCTTTATAACCGATGAAAAAAATCTTTACTACTATAGCGGATTTTATAAAGGCGAAGGCTATCTTGTTGTAGGCAAAGATAAGCTTATTGTTGTAACCGATTCCCGCTACACAGAGTATGCCTCAATGGTGTGCACAGGATTTGAAGTTAAAAACATTGCCTCGGTCAAACCCTCCGACTTTGTTAAAGAAGGGGAGATTTGCGGTTTTGAAGACGGAAGCATTTCCTATAAGAAATATAGTGAGCTTTCATCTCAGATTAAAAATCTTGTCCCCATAGGAAATATGACCGATTCATTAAGAGAAATAAAAGATGATGCCGAAATAGAATATATAAAAAAAGCTGCCCACATCACAGATATGGCTTTTGACCACATCTGCTCCTATATCCGCGAAGGCATAACAGAAAAGCAGATTGCCGCCGAAATAGATTCCTTTATGAAGAAAAACGGTGCCGACGATATTGCTTTTTCCACCATTGCCGCGTCAGGCACAAGGGCAAGCCTTCCGCATGCAGTTCCCACAGACGAAAAGGTTAAAAAAGGTGATTTTATAGTCCTTGATTATGGATGCACAGTAAGCGGATATTGCAGCGATATGACGCGAACCGTGGCTGTGGGCGAGGTATCCGGTGAAAAAAGAGAAATATATAATAGAGTTCTGGAAGCACAGCTTATGGCTTTAGATAGCCTCAAAGCCGGTGTAAGCGGAGAATATGTTGACAAAGTGGCAAGAGACTACCTTGATAAGTATTATAAGGGTGCATTTGCCCATTCTCTTGGCCATAGCGTAGGACTTTATATCCACGAAGCTCCCAACCTTTCGCCAAAAAATAAAAATCTCCTTAAAGAAAACACGGTAATCACCGTAGAACCCGGAGTTTATCTTGAAGCAAACACAGGAGTCAGAATAGAGGATCTCACCGTTGTAAAAAAGAATAGTTGTGAGATTCTTTCCCATTCTCCCAAGGAACTTATAATATTATAAAAAAAGGCTTGCATTATTTGGTGTTATAAGGTATAATAATGTCAAGTATTGAAAAATATGGAGGTATAATTATGATATCAGCAGGTGAATTCAGAAACGGTGTAACATTTGAACTGGATGGCAATGTATTCCAGATTGTTGAATTCCAGCATGTAAAACCCGGTAAAGGTGCTGCTTTTGTAAGAACAAAATTAAAAAATGTTATCACAGGCGGCGTTGTTGAAAAAACATTCAGACCAACAGAAAAAATGCCTAAGGCTCATATAGAAAGAAAGGACTACGAATATCTCTACAGCGATGGCGACCTCTTCTATTTCATGGATCAGGAAACCTACGAGCAGATGCCTCTTAACGGTGATCAGCTTGGCGATTCATTAAAATTTGTTAAAGAAAATATGGTAGTTAAAGTTCTTTCCTATAAAGGCAGCGTGTTCGGCATCGAACCCCCAACATTTGTTGAACTCGAAGTAACCGAAACCGAACCCGGCTTCAAAGGAGACACATCCACCGGTGCCACAAAGCCCGCAACCTTAGAAACAGGCGCAACCATTATGGTTCCTCTTTTTGTAAATCAGAACGATTTCATCAGAGTAGACACCAGAACCGGCGAATATATGGAAAGAGTTTAATTTGCTTCTGCAAATTTAAAAGGAGTGTAATATAATGGAAAACATTTCTAATCAGCTTTCTTACCTTAAAGGTCTTATAGACGGTTTAAAGGTTGATCCCGAATCAGACTACGGTGCAATCTTTGAAGGCATCATCAATGTTCTTGATGAAATCAACGATTCAGTTGATGAATTAGCTCAGCTTCAGGACGAAATTGCAGATCAGGTTGATTTAATCGACGAAGACCTTGCAACAATTGAGGACGAGCTTGTGTATGACGAAGAGGACGATGAAGACGATTTCGATGATTTTGAATACTACGAAATAGATTGCCCCAAGTGCGGTGCTATAGTGTGCTTAGACGAAGACTTTTTCGACACAGAAGGCCCCGTTACCTGCCCTGAATGTGGCGAGGAATTCGATATCGAAATCCAGTGTGACGGTAACTGTGAAGGATGCACAGATTGCGAAGAATAATATTAAAATAAAAAATAAGAGTTCATTGTGAACTCTTATTTTTTTGTGATTTTTTATATATATCCGGCGACACACCCATAATCCTTTTGAAATTTCTATAAAATGTTGAAAAATCATTATATCCGCAAAGCCCGTAGATAGCAGTTATTTTATAACCTTTTTTAATAAGCTCTGTCGCTTTTTTTATCCTGCATAAATTCAGATACGAATTAAAGCTATGACCTGTAATCTTTCTGAAAAGTGTGCAGAAGCTTGTTTTCGACATATTGCTTCTTTTTGAAATTTCCTCAAGGGAAATATCTTCGCTGAAATTATTTTTAATGTATTCCACGCAGTATAAAACAAATTGCCTGCTGTCAACGAAATGCTTTGAAAAATCCTCTTTTGATTTTTCAAAATAGTTCCTTGCTATATGATTAAGCAGCAAAACCGTATACGCATAAATTGTTTCGTCATATCCCAGAGGCTTTTGGTTAAATTCAGAAAGTATATGTTCCATTATATTTTCTATATATAATAATTCCGATTCAGCCACATTAAGCTTTGGCCTTATTCTTTTGTCCGGTTCTTTGGCTTGCAGACTTCTGAGAAAGCCGGTGGCAAGCTTATTTTGTCTGCTGTCTTGTTCAATAAAACCCGGCATAAATGAAAAGGAATAGAAAACAGCGTTTTTATCAGGCATAATATGATGCATTACTCCCGGTGGAATAATAAACATATCTCCGCGAGAAAGATTCGATGATTCATTTTCCAAAAAATGAACCAGTCTCCCCTTGGTAATGTAATAAATCTGGAAATAATCGTGGGTATGGGGCTTCCTTGCTTCAAGTGGGTTTTCCACTTTGTGTATGTGAAAATTCTCCTGAGAATTTTTATAATATGAAAGTATGAAGTTTTTAATATCCATTGTGAGCCTCCCTTTTGCTCTATTTTACCATTTGTTTAAACAAAATGCAAATAAATTATTTCAAAATGCAATATATTTTGTAATCTTGTATGCTAAAATTTTCATATAAAACAAAATGGAGGTAACCATATGAAGATTGTATCTCTTTGCGGACTTCTTGGCTATGGTTATAGTGAAGAAGCTCTTAATATTGCATTTGAAGAAAAGGTAGACTATGTTGGAGTTGATGCCGGCTCAACCGACCCCGGTCCATATTATCTTGGAAGCGGCAAATCCTTTACCGACAGAAATGCTGTCAAAAGAGACCTTGGCCTTGCAATGCCAAAGGCCCTTGAGCATAAGGCTCCTTTAATAATCGGAACTGCAGGCGGTGCCGGAGCTAAAGCACATACCGACTGGCTTATAGACATAATAAAGGAAATAGCTTCAGAAAAAAGCTTATCCTTTAAAATGGGTGTTGTCTATAGTGATGTTGAAAAAGAATATGTTATTGAAAAACTTAATTCCGGAAAAATAATTCCCATGAGTCCCGGTTTTTCTCTTTCAGAAAAAGACATAGCATCTTCAGAAAGCATAGTAAGTCAGATAGGGATTGCTCCTGTAATAAAGCTTTTAAGAGAGAAAGTCGATATCATAGTGTGTGGCAGAGCCTGCGACACAGCAATCTACGCCGCCCCCTGCATATATGAAGGCTATGATGAAGGCTTATGCTTTCATATGGCAAAAATAATGGAGTGCGGAGCGATGTGTGCTGAGCCTGTTGCAGCGGCAGATGTTATGCAGGGATATATGTATGATGATTATTTTGAGCTTCGTCCTGCAAATCCCATAAGACGATGTAGTGCCGAAAGAGCCGCAGCTCACACAATGTATGAGCAGACCAACCCCTTTATGATATATGAGCCCGATGGTGAAATCAATCTTGAAAAATCAACCTATATTCAGGCAGATGAAAGAACAGTCAGAATTTCCGGTGCAAAATTTACTCCTGCAAAAGAAAAAACATTAAAGCTTGAAGGCGTAAAATGCACAGGCTATCGCACCATATGCGTAGGCGGTATATATGATAGTCTCACAATTAAAAACTTCAACTATATCGAAGAAACCGTAACAAATTTCATAAAAGAAAATTCACCCATCCCCCAAAGTGATTATGTGTTGAATTTCCGAAAGTATGGCGGTGAGGAATCCAGCTTTTGTGTTGTTATAGATGCGGTTGGCAAAACTCAGGAAATCGCCGACACAATCTGCTCCCTTGCCCGTTCACGAATGCTTCATTGTGATTACAAAGGCAGAAAGTCAAGTGCAGGGAATGTGGCTTTCCCATTCTCTCCGTCAGATATTCATGTTGGTCCTGTGTATGAATTCAGCATTTTCCATCTGGCTAAGGTTGATTGGCTTGAAGAAACCTCAAGGATTGAAATTATGGAGGTGTCAAAATGAAGCTTATAGATATTGCAAATATACTCCGCAGCAAAAATGCAGGCCCGCTTTATATAACCTTTGATTTAATGTTTGATGAAAAAGAAAAAATGCAGATGGTTTTAAACAGATTGAAAAAAGAACAGATAGCAAAGGCTTATAATGTGGAGCTTAGCGAAATAACAATAATACCCTATGAAATTGTTAATTCAATAAAAATAACATTCCCAAGAAAGCATATAAGCGGTAGTGTTTATGATGATGATGTTTATGGCTGCCAGCAGCATATAGCTTTAGGAAATATTGAAATCTGAGGAGAAGATTTATTATGTATGCAGATAAAGATTATATAATTTCAATAAGACGGGAGATTCACGAATATCCCGAAATAGGCTTTGAACTTCCAAAAACCATTTCTGTGGTTAAAAGGGAGCTTGAAAAGCTTGGTATTGAATATACCGAAAAATATGGTGAGTCTAGTGTGGTTGGAGTTATAAACCCTGAAAAGAAACATTTCACAATCGGCATCCGCGCCGATATGGATGCACTTTTAATAGAAGAAAAAATTGATATTCCCTTTAAATCAAAAATAAAAGGTCAGATGCACGCCTGTGGCCACGATGCCCACACAGCCATGCTCCTTGGAACAGCTAAAGCTTTAAAGAAAATGGAAGATAAAATATCCTGCAGAGTTATGCTTGTGTTTCAGCCAAGCGAAGAGGGAATAAGAAGCGGAGCGCAGGAGCTTGTAAATGGCGGATTGATGGATGAAATAGATGTTATTATCGGTATGCACATTGAAAACTGGTTAGATAGCGGAAAGATAGGTGTGTGTGTCGGAAGTTCCATGGCATCAAGCCGCAATTTCCGCCTGGATTTCTATGGCAGAACAGCCCATGCCACCCTTCCCCAATCGGGCGCTGATGCCTTGGCTGCTGCAATCCGCACATACAATAACATTCAGTATATGCTTTGTAGAGAAATAAATCCCTTCAGTAAATATGTGTGCTCTATTGGAAAGCTTGAAGGCGGCACAACCCAGAATGTAATTGCCGACCACGCATTTATGCTTGGCACAATCCGAACCTTCGATATGGAGCTGGATAGCTTCCTTATAAAAAGAATTGAAGAAATTGCTAAAAATACAGCAGGCGAAACAGGCGTGGAGGTAAGCTTAGATACATCGCTTAAAGCATATGTGGTGTATAATAATCCCTATATTTCAGAGCTTGTTTTAGAAAGTGCAAAAAAGGTTGCAGGCGGAATTCAGAAAATGCCTGAAAAACTTAGCAGCGAAGATTTTTCCCAGTATCTCACCAAAAAGCCGGGTGTATTCATCCGCCTTGGCACAAGAAACGAAGAAAAAGGATGCGTAACACTTCCTCACAATAATGACTTTTTGATTGATGAAGATGCATTTGAGGTGGGCACTGATACATGCGTTCAGTTCGTGCTTGATAATATGAATGGCATCGATACAGAAAAAATCGAAGCATCTGATGAAAGAGAGAAAAAGCTTATGTAAAGCTTGTGTGCAACAATGTGTTTTTACAGACGAAGATGATTTACATATTTGTATTCAGTTTGTGTTTGGCAATATAAATCGTGTCAGGGGAGAAATACAATGAAAATACTTTTAACGCAATTTGGAAATGAAACAAATAGCTTTGCTAGCGGAAAGACCACTTTTGAAACATTAGTCCCAAACGGATGGGTTAAAGCTGAAGATGTCATTAGTCAGTTTAAAGGAACAGCAACATATTTAGGTGGAGCTTTGAGAGCAATTGAAGAGGAAGGCGCAGAACCGCTACCTGTTGATTTAGCAACTCGTGGTGGAAATTTTGGCGCAGGACCGATTATGTCCGAGGCGTGTGCTTCTTATGTTATGGACCACATAACAAAAGATGTAAAAAAACATATGGGGGACTTTGATGGTGTGTTTTTTGCAGTTCATGGAGCGGGCTGCTCGGAAATAGATTTGGATTTAGAGCGATACAGTTTTAAGAGGATGAGAGATGTTATCGGTGTTATTCCGATGGTATCATCATTAGATGCTCATGCTAATTTGAGTCAGGATATGCTTGAACTGTCGGATGGGCTTTACGGGATAAAGACTATTCCTCATATCGACTGCGAAGAAGCCGGATACAAGGCTGCCAAAAACTTAATTCGTCATATTCGCGGAGAATTAAATCCCAAGATGTATTTAAAAAGAATACCTCTGTTAATTCCGGCGACAACCGGACGAACTGTAAGTGGTCCGGGCAGGGAAATAATGGAGTTTACTGCTGAGTGCGTAAGAAAGAATAATCTTATAGATGCCACCTTCTTTTTTGGTTTTTCTGCCGCCGACTGTCCTTGCTCTTCGTGCTCTGTGCTGGTGGTTGCAGATGGTTATGCTCCAATAAAAGAAGCAGAAGAGATTGCGGAGTTTGTTTGGCAGAGAAGATATGACTTTTCAGAACCATCTTTGTCGGTTGAGGAAGCTATGGATATTGCTATTTCAAATGTAAAAGATGGATATGTGGTAATAAACGAAGCTTCTGATAATCCCGGTGGTGGGGCTGCCGGAGATGGGACTCATTTGCTTCGGGAAATGATTAAAAGAAATATCCCGGGAACTATTATGGGTCCGCTGACGGATAGTGTTGCTGTAAAATATTTGTTTAACAACCACAAGATAGGAGATGTGGTTGATATTGAGGTTGGGGGCAAATCATCTGCAGGTAACGGAGAACCAATGAGACTGAATAATGCAGAAATAATTAATTTTTCAAACGGAAAGCTTATCTCTGCAGCACCAATAAATTTTGGGGCGCCTATGGACTATGGGAATACAGTAAGACTAAGGCAAGGAAATGTGGAAGTTATTATTGTGTCGGAAAGATTTCAAACCTACGACGATCGCCCGTTTATTATGACGGGCTGTGATATGTCACAGTATAAGATACTTGGGCTTAAATCAATGAATCATTTTAGAGGTTATTTCGGGAGCCGTGCTGATGTAATTGTTACTGCAGACCCTCCGGGACAATGTCCAATAAATCTAAAACTAAATCAATATAAAAATGTAGAACATCCAATACTTCCATTGGAAGAAGCAAATTTTATTTAAAAGTAACAAAACTACTTGGAGGAAGAAATGATTAAAACAGAAATATACGAACAGGCTCTTTTTGAAACAATCAAACGCGGTGCCACAGAAATATCACCCGATGTAAAAACTGCTTTTGAAAAGGCTATCAAAAGAGAAGAAAACCCCGACGCAAAAAAAGGACTGGAGGCAACTCTTAAAAGCATGGAAATGTCAAAAATAAGAGAAAATCCTCTTTGCGTTGACACAGGCTGGCCAATATTTTATTTTAAAGTTGGTAATAAGTGTGAATTAGAAGGCGGCTTTGTGGAGCTTGAAAATGCAGCCAGAAGAGCTGTTGCAAAAGCAACAGAGCTTGGCTATTTAAGAGCCACTATGAAGCACCCCCTAACAGGCTTTGACCCGGGAAACAACATAGGTATGAATATCCCCGATTTCACCTATCAGTTTGTAGACGGTGATTCTATAGAAATGTCATATGCCGCAAAGGGCGGCGGAAGTGAGTGTTTTGGTGGAACGCGTCACCGTATCGTTGCTTTTGCCGACGGAATAAAAGGAATAGAAAAATTTGTTATAGAGAGCTTTGTGGCATCTGCAAGAGCAGGTGCAGTTTGTCCGCCATCTGTTTTAGGTATCGGCATTGGCGGCACAGCAAATGTTGCAGCTAATCTTGCAAAAGAAGCGGCATGCCTAAGAACTGTTGGCTCTAAGCATCCTGACCCCATGTTTGCAAAAATCGAAGAAGATTTATATGAAGCTCTCAATAGCCTTGGAATAGGCATACTCGGTGCCGGCGGAAACACATCCGTTCTTGCGGTAAATGTGGAATACGCCTATACCCACATTGCCGGAATAGCTTGTGCCACAAGCACCAACTGTATGGTTGCCCGTCGTGCTTCAACAAGAATTTATGCAGATGGTAAAACAGAAAAAATGATAAGTCCCAATTGGTTTGGCGACAGATAGGAGATATATATGGCAGAATATCATTTAACATCACCTTTAAAAGATGAAGATGTCCAAAAGCTGAAATTGGGCGACACAGTATATATAAGCGGTGAGTGCTTCACCTGTCGTTCAAGACTGCAAAAATATATATTTGATGAAAAAAATGTGTTACCCTTTGACACAAAGGAAAGAAATATTTTAATACATAACGGTCCCATTGTTGTTAAAGAAAATGGAAAATGGCGCCTTGTTTCATTTATGCCCACATCAAGCATTCGTTTTGAAAAATGGGGAGCAAAAAGTGTTGACCAGTGGAATTTAAAAATGATAGTAGGAAAAACAACTATGGGTGAAAAAACAGCTCAGATGATGAAGGAGAAAAAATGTGTCCATGTGTCTCCGAGGTCTGTAAGTCCTAATCTATGGATAGATTCCATTGAAATTCAGGATGTATATCTCTATGATGAGCTCGGAAGAATAGAAGCTGCGTGGTTTTTTAAGCTTAATGATTTAGGCCCGTTTATTGTGGATATCGACTGCAATGGCAATAATTATTTTGATAAGCTTGATAAGCAGATTGATGAGCGAAAGAAGGAAGCTATGAGAAACCTTGGAATAGAAGAAGATTTTGAATTTACAAAATTATATTAATTACGAAAAAGGGACTGTAAAAAAACTATTGTTTTTTTACAGTCCCTTTTTGGGGATTAGGAAAAAATGATTCGGAATGAGTAAATCGAACTCAAAGCAAGATTATTTCTTGCTTTGAGCGATAGCCCGACGCTGTACAAAAGTACTGCGAGTGGTGAGATTTGCTTA